>SFCA01000145.1:0-21131 GCA_007095475.1 Microcystis aeruginosa Ma_QC_C_20070703_M131
AAATTATAGATGATTTCCTGACCTAAGATCACATTTTATTCTTTTTTCCACTTCAATCTAAGAATTGAGAAAAAAGCAAAACCCTCCATTATACCATAAAAAAATTATGCAAGAGGTCTTATCTCAAAAAATTCCTGAAAGTACCGATCGAAATGATTTCTCTAGGGGGTGTTTTTAGCGGCAATGTCGGTTTTTTGCAGTTGGATCGGTTCTATCATTTAGTCGGTAAACGGGATACAGTAGAACCCATTGGCTGGACGATTTTTCCCGAACGCTGGCCGATCGCTTGGCTTTCCTACTGGAATCAAGCCCGTCGTCTCGGCATCATCAAGATTATCTCCCTGGGGCCGACCCATCATAACGGGGTTATGGGTTATATGGACGGTGAAAGAACCCTGGCCGATGGTCGCACCTGTCGCCAGCAAACCGTGGACACTGTGGCTAAATTAATCTCTTTTCCTTAGCTGCTCTCAAAGTTCCCCGGAAAGATTTAGATTGACTGATCATGGCTATGGGCCACTGGTTCGGGGCTATCCTCGCCAATCCAAGCCCTGACTAACTCGTAGCAAAGACCGAGCAGAACCGGCCCGACGAATAAACCAATAATCCCGTAGGCGATCACTCCCCCGAACACCCCCAGCAGAATCACCACCATGGGAATGGGCAGGCCGCGCCCCATTAAGATGGGTTTGAGGAAATTATCCACCAAGGTGGCGGGAATCATCCAGATGGTAAATAATAGGGCGATGGAATTGGGTAGTGTTACCCAAGCGTGAATGAGCGCCCCCAAGACAATCAAACCGGGGCCAATTTGGAGAATGCCCAAAATTAGGGTGAGGAAAGTTAATAAACCGGCTGCAGGCGTTCCCACCGTCACTAAACCGATACCGATCAAAAGACTCTGGATAATGGCAACGCCAATAATACCGCGGCTAACATTGCGGACGGTGGAGGCGGTCAGACTGGCCAGCGCGATGCCTCGGCCCGGGGCGATCTTTTCCGCTAACCGGTTCATCAGGTGAGTCAGATTTTTAGCGGAGAGGGTGAGGGCCGCCGCAATCAGAATCGAGACGATAAATTTCAGCACCGTCAGACCGGTACTGGTGGCTAGGGAAAGGGAAATTTTCCCCAGTTCTTTTAATTGTGGCTCGAAGCGTTGAAGAAATTGACCCGTGTTATCCGATGCCTGCTGCCAGAGACTGGCAATCCTTTCGCCGATCAGCGGCCAGGTGGCCACATCGTCGGGGGGAGGGGGAATCACCGCCGCACCAGTATCGATATACTCGGCCAGCGTTCGCAGATTACCCGCCAGAACCGCTGCAATGCCACTCACCGGACCGATAATAATCCCTAGACAAAGTAGGGTGAGGAGAACTGCGGCCAGTTTCGCCCGGCCAGCGAGTAACTTTTTTAACCAGAGAAAGAGCGGATACCAAGCGATCGCCAGAATTGCTCCCCAGAGGATCATGGTTAGGAAGGGACGCAGCAGGGTAAAACCGGCAAATAACAACAGGCCGAGAAAGAACAGCCGGATGACGAGATCGATAATTTTAGCGTCATTTTTCATCAATAGCGATCGCCTTTTGGCTAGATGAGGACATTGCTGCAATTATGGCAGTTTTCCGTTATATATTTGGCTACAGTGGATCAGTCTTGAGCCGATGAACTATCTTTTCATTCCGAGACTAAATCTAGTCAGTTTTCCTAATTTCCCTGATTTTTCAGGAAACTCTGGCGAATTCTCTTAATCTTTTTTTTTAGTGCCTGTGTACTGGCAAGTGGCTGGCATCTATCCCTCAAGGCGATCGCAGAGGAAAGAACCACGGCAGCGACTAAGATAACTTGGACGGCAGCCAACTCCGATCCAAGGGTTTTAGGCTGGATGCAGGGTTCGCCGCCCCCCCCCCCGATAAAATTATCCGTTTTGCTAACGGTAGTTATTTTCAATTTCCCCAAATGCGCTGGAGTGTTTGCCATTTTCAACAGCTTATGCCCACTAAAGCCGTTAGTCGGGGATTATCTCTAGCTGTTCCTTTGGTGAAAAAAGAATTATCAGATATTGACAAAGTGACTTTTCTGCCCTGGGGGGCTAAGGATACGATGACTTGGCAACAATCCCTAGAAGCTAACTTTACCGATGGGCTCCTGGTGATGCATCATTTCTTTCAGGGTAAATCTCCTGAGAAATATCTTTTTTTTGGCCGGTGCAATGCTTACTTGCAATCGTCTTGATCGAGTAAAATCGACTAATTTAATCTGTTAACAAGGATGCAAGCAAATTTATTAGAAGTGCGGGGAGCAACCCGTCGATTTGGGGGATTAGTCGCTGTCGATGGGGTTTCCTTTCAGGTACAAAAAAACGAGATTTTTGGCTTAATTGGACCCAATGGGGCCGGAAAAACGACTTTATTTAATCTGATCACCGGTTTAATTCCCCTATCGAGTGGTGATTTAATTTATCAAGGCTGCAGTCTGGCGAATTATCGTCCTCACCAGATCGCTCAGGCAGGAATTGCCAGGACTTTCCAGAATTTGCGCTTATTTGGTGAATTATCGGCTTTAGAAAATGTGGCGATCGCTGGGCATCTTCACAATACCTCCAATCTCTGGACAGGAATTTTGGGTTTACCGGTTTCGAAAAGGGAGGAGGAAAAAACCTATAAAAGAGCGGAGGAATTATTAGATTTGGTCGGATTAACCGACCAAAGCAATCGGAAAGCCTGTAATTTAGCCTATGGTGATCAAAGACGCTTGGAAATCGCCCGCGCTTTAGCTTTGCAACCCCAGTTATTACTCCTCGATGAACCGGCAGCCGGGATGAATCCCAGCGAAAAGGGGTCATTAAGTCAGCTAATTCGACAAATTCGTGATAATTTAGCTTTAACTGTCCTGTTAATCGAACATCATGTGCCTTTAGTGATGGGATTATGCGATCGCATTGCCGTGTTAGATTTCGGTAAGTTAATCGCTTTGGGAGACCCGGCCACAGTCAGGGAGGATCCCGCAGTGATTGAAGCTTATTTAGGCGATGATTGACACTCCCGTTGCCTAAAGGCGTGGGGATTCTTCGTTCACGGGGAGATGCCCTGCAAAAGCAGTGCCTTTACTTGGTCTTACTCTCCCTCCAGAAGCAGTAGCGGTATGCCCTACCGCCAAAATTCGTAAACCTTCGTCTCGAATATTCTGAGCGGCATTGATATCTCTATCGTGGGTTTCTCCACACTTAGGACATTGCCAACTACGAATATCTAAACTCAAACTATCAACACAATTTAAGCAGTTACTACAAGTCTTAGAGCTAGGAAAGAATCTGTCAACTTCTATATAGACTTTTCCTTCCCATTCAGCCTTGTATTTTAACATAGTACAGAATTGACCCCAACCAGCATCACTAATTGATTTTGCTAGTTTAGGGTTTTTGACCATGGTTCTGACTGCCAGATTTTCTACCACTATGACTTGGTTTTCGTCAACTAATTTACGACTTAGTTTGTGCAGAAAATCTTCACGACAACGAACGATTTTAGAGTGAACTTTAGCAACTTTAACTCTAGCTTTATTTCGATTATTAGAGCCTTTTTGCTGGCGACTTAATTTCTTTTGTCTTCTCGCTAATCTTTGTTCGTACTTACGATAGTATTTAGGATTCCCGTGTTTAGTCCCATCTGATGTAATAGCAAAATGGGTTAGTCCAACGTCTATCCCGACAGCTTTTCCTTCTGATGATTTTTGGGGTAAATCCTGACCATCATCATAAAGACAAGATGCGAAATATTCTCCCGATGGATTAACTGAAACCGTAACAGACTTTAAGTTTCCCTCTGGTTGCCGTGAAACTTGGCAATAGACTTCACCAATTTTAGGTAATACCAGAACATCATTTTTTAACTTACAGTGCTGAGGAAATCTAATCGACTGCCTATTTTGCTTTTTCTTGAAGTTAGGATATTTAGCTCTACCTTCAAAAAAGTTAAGGAAAGCACTAGAAAGATTTAAAGCTGCTTGTTGTAATACCTGCGATGGTACTTCGCTTAACCACTCATACTCTTTTTTTAAGGAAGGCAGCAGCTTAATTATTTCGTTTCTGCTTAATCCTTTTCCAGTTTGCTTGTAAGTTTCGGATGTTAAGTTGAGAGCGTAATTGTAAAACCATCTAGCACAGCCAAACGACTTGGCGAGCAAAACTGATTGCTCACTGGTCGGATAGATTCTGTACTTGAACGCTTTTAGCATTTTGCTTACCAAACTACACTTACTATGTTAAGCTATGTGAGCAACAATGTCAAGCCGTCCTCCGCTACCCTAAAGGACGGGGTTTTAGACCCAAATTTTCGATAAAGACAATAAAATTTATATTTTGGAAGCATAAAGAGGCTTCAGGCAGATTTAAAGGCACATTTAAGGGTTATAAATCGAATATTTTCAGTTTTTTGAGCCAATCAAGCCATTAATGGCTTGATTTTTTTGCATCTAACCTAAACAAGAGTGTATAATTTTTTCCTTGATGTATTGCAATTGTTTTTTGTTTCATATAGAATACAATCTCAGAGAAAATACCTAGCAATCTCCCATAAATAAACAAAGGAGCCGATGACATCGTGATCCCTGATCCTAGATCCTCAAAACCGAAAACCCTCTTACCTTTTATTTCTCTAGCTACGGCTGCCGTCGTCACAACGGGAATCGGACTAGCTTCTAGTCCCCTATCGGCATCGAGTAATCTGCTGGCAAGTCCGGATAAACAGCAAGCTAAACAACAAACCGTGGAAATCACCCTAGTTTCCTACGCAGTGACTCAATCGGCCTACTCAAAAATCATTCCTCTATTCGTCAACAAATGGAAAAGAGAGAAAAAACAGGATGTGGTGATTAAACAGAGTTATGGCGGCTCTGGTTCCCAAACCCGCGCTGTTATCGACGGATTAGAAGCAGATGTGGTAAATTTGGCCATCGGTTCCGATGTGGAACGCTTGCAAAAAGCGGGTTTAGTTAACCCCGGTTGGCAGAAAGAATTACCTAATAACGCCATCGCCACTCGTTCCGTGGTAGCTTTAGTTACTCGTCAGGGCAATCCCAAAGGAATCCGCAACTGGCCGGATCTAGCCAAATCGGGGATTAAAGTCATTACTGCCAACCCGAAAACCTCTGGGGTGGCCCGTTGGAATTTTCTGGCCTTGTGGGGATCGGTAACTCAAACTGGCGGCAATCAAGCAGCAGCGACCAATTTCGTCCGCAATGTCTATAAAAACGTTCCTGTACTACCCAAAGATGCCCGGGAAGCCAGCGATGTCTTCTTTAAACAGGATCAGGGGGATGTGCTGCTTAACTACGAAAACGAGGTAATTTTGGCCCGTCAAAAGGGAGAAACGGGTTTTTCCTATACTATTCCTCCGGTCAATGTTTCGATCGATCCGCCCGTGGCCGTAGTGGATAAAATAGTTGATAAACGCAAAACCCGGGAAGTAGCGACAGCTTTTGCCCAATTTCTCTTTACTCCCGAAGCGCAGCGGGAATTCGCCAAGTTAGGTTTCCGTCCGGTTAATGCTAATGTGGCCAAAGAGTTTAGTAAACAATACCCAAAAGTGCCGAATCTCTTCTCCTATACGGCGATCGGTAGTTGGGAGGAGATCCAGAAAAAATTCTTCGCTGATGGGGCGATTTTTGACCAAATTCAGCGTTAATTAGTAGTGAGCCATCAGCTGTCAGCTAGATAGCAGAGATAGTTGATTGCTGATGGCAAAAAAAACAAAGCTGATAGTTAGTAACTAAAAAAAAGATGTATCTACTTGACAAAATCAAAAACGGAAGCTTGGTATTGATCGGTTACTTATTATCGCCCCTGTGTTGGTGGAACGATCTAATTTTTAATCTGCCGATCGCCTACGGTTTTGGTCGTTTAATTGCTTGCTTACACGCCGATTTTTTTCTACCTGCGGCCATGGTTGGTTATTGGTTATCTAATCTTGTGGGAATCCTGCTAATGCAATTCGGAACGAAAGAATTAATCGGTGGAGAAAAAGAAGAACGCAATTGGCAAAAAGAATTGAGAAATGGACTACTTTCCTCGACAGTTTACACTTTAGTTATTCTGGGCCTAATTCATTTTCAGGTATTAGAAATGCCCCTGTTATCCTCGATCGCCACTTTTTCCCCGTGATTCCCAAAACTTACTTAAACAATAGCTTAATTTTCTTGGTTATCTTGTTAACATCGCTAACTTTTACGAATTTAGCGATCGCTATTCGCCAGCAGCCGCAAGGATTTGCTTGGGAAAAATCCCTGATGCTATCTATTCATCAAACCGCTAATTTAAAGCTAAATTTTTTGGCCATAAAACTAACGGGATTAGGCACTTATTGGGGAGTGGCCCCGATACTGACAATTTCACTGCTGATTTTTGCCCTAAAAAAATACTGGTATCGGTTCGCTTATCTCCTTGTGACCATGGCGGGAGGTTGGGCTATTAGTTATAACCTCAAGATGCTTTTTCGTCGGAATCGCCCGCAATTTTGGGAGTTATTTTATCCCTTACCCCACGATTTTTCCTTCCCTAGCGGTCATGCTTTATTTAGTTCCCTGTTAGTGGTTTCTTTACTGATTTTATCTTGGAGAACGCGCTGGTTTTTAGTGGTAGTTTTACTGGGGATTCCCTTGGTTGTGGTTATTGCTTGGACTCGTCTTTATTTAGGAGTTCACTTTCCTAGTGATATCCTTGCCTCTTGGCTTTTAGCGATCGCTTGGTCCCTCCTAGTTCATATCTGGTGGCAACAGTTATTAAAGACACCCAGGGCGATCAGGAAATAAGGAGAAATTAATAATTAGTTGACGACTTGCTGCAAAAAAATATCACGTTATACCTAAATTTTTGGAGAAAGCTAATCAAAGCCCTATAGTAATTATCGTTTGATATTCCTTGCTGACACTGAATCATGAAACCAAAACTGCGTCAAGGGAAGGGTCTATCCCTGGGACGGTTTCAAAGCCGTCCCCTTACTTTTTTCACTTTAGTTCTCCTCTGCATTTTAACCTTTACCTTAGCACCGTCATCGCCCCTGATGGCCACGTCTAAATCTGAGACTAAGATAGACTTTGTATCGCCGGTTTGGGTAGCACAAAATCTCAACGATCCGAAGTTAAAAATTCTCGATGTGCGGATTAACCCTTTGGAATATATCACCGGTCATTTACCAAAAGCGGTGAATATAGCCGACAATAATTTTCGTGGTCCAAACGGATTTTTACCAGTTCAATATTGGCAAGAGGATAAAATTGGCAGTCTCTTTGCCGCTGCGGGAATCACTAATGGCGATCGAGTGGTAGTATATTCCGATGGTCGCGATGTCTTGGGGGCAACCATGGTCGCTTATTTATTAGAGCGATCGGGTTTCCGAGATGTGGCCGTCTTAGATGGTGGTTTTAAAGGTTATAAGGGTTCTGAACAAAAGGTAACTAAAGAATTCCCTAAATATCAACCAGGGAGCTTTACTGTCCGTGATAATCCCTCGATTCGGGTGACTTTGGCAGAAGTAGAGAAATTGATCGGCAAACCCGATGTGGTTTTTATCGATCCTAGACCGGAAGAACTTTTTCAGGGGAAACAGGATATCTGGCTGAGAAATGGTCATATTCCGGGGGCGAAAAATATACCCTGGCCGACTTTTACGGAAGCGAATAATCCCGATGAATCCCTGAAAAATCCCCATAAATTGAAATCTTTAGACGAAATCAGGAAGATTCTTGCCCAACGCAACATCAAGCCCTCGGATAATATTATCGTCAGTTGCAGTACGGGACGGGAAGCGACTTTACAGTATGTTGTTCTCAAACATCTGCTCGGTTATCCCAAGGTGCGAATTTATGAGGGTTCTTGGACAGAGTACAGTACCACGGATCTGCCCGTCGCTACTGGGCCAGAAAAAGCGGTCTGAAGTCAAGTTTGTCGGTTTATACTCGTTGTGTTTAACCATCTTGCCCAAGATGGTTTTTTTGTTGGGGTAGGGTCGCGAGGATGGCTAAGTTAGACGGACGCAAAAAAACCTCGGCGCTCATCCCGAGGTGAATTTAGGAGATTTGAGCTTGTGTTGACGTGAAGTTGACGTAAATTAGCTAAGGGCGTTGATCACATAATCGATGTAGGAATTAGCTTCTACAGCAGCATCCCCACTTAATCCGTGATTGGTTTTGATGTATTTTAAGGCTTCGATATACCAGCTAGGAGATAGTTCAAAGGCACTATTAATTTCACTCAAACCGGCGACCAGATATTCATCGATCGGGCCTGTACCCCCTACCACGAGGGCATAGGTGATAATTCGGATATAGTAGCCGATATCGCGAACGCACTTGGATTTCCCTCGCTCATCGTAGGCATAGTTCGGCCCCTGGAGTTGGGTGGTGTAGGGAAATTTTTGATAGACAGCGTTGGCTGCTTCTTGGGCTAAACTGGGGGCTTTTTGGGCGAGGATTTTTACCGCTTCTAGGGTGATGGCGGCCTGACGGAAACGACCGAACGCTACTTGTAATTCAGCACTGCTGAGAAAACGGCCTTGGGAATCGGCAGTAGCCACTGCTTCGGTTAAAGGTGTTTTGGTCATGGATGGAATTGCTCCTACAAAAGTTTGATCGGATTGAGATAAGAAAGTCATAGCATCAGGAAACTGCCGCCGCCGCTCGATCGAAGTAAGAAGCGACTTCTGCTAGTAAAGAACTGCAATCCCCGCGAGTGATCCCGTTGGGATCGGCCGCTAGGGCAAGGGAAGCGTCTTTGAGCTTGAGAATTCCGGCCGCAACAGAAGCTCCCGGAACTCCTAGGGCGACGTAGGTTTCCCGGAGACCGTTCAAGGCGCGATCATCGAGGATGCTGGCATCGCCGGTGAAGGTGGCATAGGTAACGTAGCGCAGGATAATTTCCAAATCCCGCAAGCAGGCGGCGGCACGACGGTTGGTATAGGCGTTGCCACCGGGGGCAACTAAAACGGGCTGTTCTGAAAACAAACTACGCGCGGCATCGGTAACGATCGCAGAAGAATTACTGGAAAGACGATTGACCACATCCACGCGTTTATTACCATCTTTGACGAAGGCAATTAGGGCATTGACTTGATTCTCGCTCAGGTATTCCCCCCGGGTATCGGCCTGGGAAACGACTTTGGCAAAGGCATCTAACACCATAGTTTTCATCTCCTATAATGATGATTGGTTTCGGCAAAATATCGAGGTTGATTTCTCTGGCTTTTCTTTATTTTTTCCGATAAAGTATCTAGAAGTTTTTCTCTTGGGACTATACTATCGTCCCAGAAAAAAGTTTTACTCTCCCTTGGCCAGATTTTTTTGTATATCGAGGAACAATTCTTGTTAATTGAATTTAGCGTTATTATCCGCTCCTAGACACACTTTGTTTTTGCCATGAATTATTTTATAGACCATTTTTCTACTTTTATTTATTAAAAATTGTTTCCTAAAAAACCAGCAAAAAAATAATTTTTTAGGATAAATCTCAGAAAAATTTTCTAAATGTGTAAACCTATACTAAGAAAAAGTATCGCTCTTTTCATCTCTCTAATAATTCCTTTAAGTTGTTTAAACAAATGTGCTTTTATATACTAATAATAATTAACTAAATTAAGAGAAATTTCCAGGGGCAATTTTACCGATTGTGCTTCGATATACAAAAAAAGTGGCAAGGCAATAAAAATCGACAGGGATAATCCCCGCCGACGTTGTCAGAGGTGCCAACACCAGCATTTTGCAGTGTACTCCGACTTAAAAAGTATTGTAAAACATCTTAAATACATATATAATCAAAAATAGCCAACAAGTATAAAGCAAGTGGGATTATGCCGATCGCAAGAGACATCACCCAATTGGTAGGACGGACACCCCTAGTTCAACTGAATCGAATCCCAGTAGCAGAGGGAGTAAAAGCCCGCATCGTGGTCAAACTGGAAAGTATGAACCCCGCCGCCTCGGTTAAGGATCGCATCGGGGTCAGTATGGTGGAGGACGCGGAAGCCGCCGGACTAATTCACCCCGATAAAACAATTCTGGTGGAACCCACTTCCGGCAATACCGGCATCGCCCTGGCCATGGTAGCCGCTGCCAAAGGCTATCGCTTAGTCCTGACTATGCCCGAAACCATGAGTTTAGAACGACGGGCGATGTTAAAAGCTTACGGGGCGCAATTAGAGTTAACCCCGGGTAGCCAAGGCATGAAAGGAGCGATCGCCAGAGCCGAGGAAATAGTCGAAAACACCCCCAACGCCTATAGTTTGCAACAGTTCCGCAACCCGGCCAACCCGAAAATTCACCGAGAAACCACCGCCGAAGAAATCTGGGCCGATACCGATGGTCTGGTAGATATCGTTATTGGTGGCGTGGGAACCGGGGGAACCATTACCGGTATTGCCGAAACCATTAAACCCCGTCGTCCCCAATTTCAAGCGATCGCAGTTGAACCCGCTAATAGTCCCGTCTTATCGGGAGGACAACCGGGACCGCACAAAATCCAAGGCATCGGGGCCGGTTTTATTCCGGCCATTTTCCGACCGGAATTAATCGATGAGGTGATTATCGTCGATGATACAGAGGCTTTCGCCTACGCGCGACGGTTAGCTCGTCAGGAGGGACTACTATCGGGCATCTCGGCCGGGGCGGCTTTATGGGCGGCGATTCAGGTGGGCAAAAGACCCGAAAACGAAGATAAATTAATCGTCATGATTCAGCCTAGTTTCGGGGAACGTTACCTCAGCACGGCCCTGTTTAAAGACCTCGAAGATATCGACTAATAGGACAATAAATTGATGGAATTTGAAACGAGGGCGATTCATGGGGCGGTAACGGTTCCCATTTATCTGGGAAGCTATGAATATTCCAGGACCTGCAACCCGACGCGCAAGGACCCAGATGAACAGGAGAAAAATGCCCTATTGATCGCCTATTTTCTGGCTAATCATCCCAAGATCGATCGAGTTTATTATCCCAGTTTACCCAGTCATCCCCAGCATAGTCTCGCCCGTCATTAGCATCGGGTTAAAGGGGGGATTAACGGCAGCGACGGCTTTTACCTCGCCGGAAAAAGAACGCTTAAAACGAGGTATAACACCGGCTTTACTAGGATCGATTGGGATCGAGAATAGGAACGATTTAAAGCGAGATATGGAAAAGGCCTTGATTGGTTAGGCGAAGTTTTTATCTCATTTGATGGGTTAAGCAATGTTTTTTGACTCGACAGATTGGCAAACGATTATTTTTCGGCTGAGTATGGCTATGGCCGTCGGCTGTCTGATTGGTTATAACCGACAGCGAGGCGGTCGTCCGGCTGGATTGAGAACTTTTATCATCGTTAGTCTCGGGGCCGCCATGTTCGTGATGATTCCCCTACAAGCGGAAGGAGATGTGGGTTATGCGTCTTCTAATGCTCTCAGTCGCACTATTCAAGGGGTCGCTTCTGGTGTCGGTTTTTTAGGGGCGGGAATCATCCTACAACAATCCCATCGGGAACTAAATAAGGTACAAGTGAAAGGTTTGACTTCGGCGGCGACTATCTGGTTAGCGGCAGGATTAGGCGCGGCTTCTGGCTGCGGTTTATGGCAGATGGTTCTGGTGGGAACTTTTTTCACTCTCTCCACCCTCAGTGGCATTAAACGACTGAAGAAAAAACAACCCTTAGCCAAATATATTAAAGCTCGTAAAAAAATATCTCCGATTAATCAAGAAATAGACTCATCGGATAGTTCAGCGTCTCATTGATAAAAAAAGTGATAGAAATTAGTTTTTATTAAGAGAGCAAAAGCTTTTATTTACTGCTTTTTAGCTCAAAAAGCTTTTATTTTTGTTCGCAATTTATCGGTTAAAAAATATAATAAATTATTTATAAAATTTTCTGTATGTAAACATCATGTAAATACTTTATGTGATAATATTTAGTAGAGAGTAACTAATTTTTCTAAACAGGAGAAAATCAAATCATGATCAACCGAAATAAGAGCTTTCAAAGCCTCAAAAGTCAAGTCTTCCGGCTGCTGATTTTCCTCTTAACTGTCACTTTGCTCCTAGGAGGAAGAGGAAATGCGATCGCCTTGCCCCTACTCCCCGAACAGTTGGCCGTCATCGACCGTGCCACGGCAACGGGTGGCACTGTGGTGGAACCGGTCAAGAAAAAAAATGAGGTTTCTAGCCCAAAAATTCTGGAAGATGCCCAAATTGCCTATGAAAAAGCCATCCAAGCGACAAAATCGGCTATCGATGACCTAAAGGCTCAACTGGCCGCTCCTTCTCTCGACAAGAAGATTATCGAAGCTCAACAGGACAACCTGGAGGACTTAGCGGACAATATTGACGATCTAGGGGAAAAAGTGAGTAAATTTACGAAAAAATTGACCAAATCTGGGGCTAAACTCAGTGAAACCCTGCAAAACAACCTTATTACCCTAGAAAAGAGCCTCGTTAATACCTCCGAGACGATCGATATCTTAGCCGACGACACCGAACGACTCAAAGACAATGCTTCCCCTTTCCTGAAAACTCGCGTGGAAAAGACCATCGACGCAGTTAAACAAACTCTACAGGAAAGCGATCGAGCTTGGCAAGAACTGATCTCCTCGGCCAGCACGGAACTGGAGAAGACTAACACCCCGAAATAAATAGGGCTTGCAAGGGCATAAAATCAGTCTTTTTTGGGGTAATTATCGTTTTTACCCCAAAATTCTTCCAAAAAGCCTTAACTCGTCTAAAAAGCCCCTTTATCGACGACCTTGTGCTTTTGACTAGCTAAGTACCTCATCAAAATTAATTACCAATCATGACGCTTACCTATCAACCACCAACCCCCCATCGCTGGCACTTTGATAATCGGGCGATTTTGCCCCTGAGAAACCCTAATTTCTGGAAAATCGAGAGTGGAGTCGTGAAAACCTCCACCTGGTTAGAAGATGGAACCCTGATCGTCTTGGGATTGTGGGGACCTGGCAATTTTGTCGGTAAAACCCTAGAGAGAGTCAATCCCTATCAAGTTGAGTGCATCACTCCAGTACAAGCAGTTTCCTTTTCCACAGTTGAGAGTTATCAAATGGCAGAAATTCTGCTGTCTCATCTTCAGCAAGCACAAGAACTAAGTATTATTCGTAGCTACAAACGTACTGATGTTATGGTTGTGAAATTACTGTCATGGTTAGGCAATCAATTTGGTAAACAAACTGGTACCGGACAATTAATTGATGTGCGTCTAACTCATCAGGATATCGCTGACTTATTAGGAACCACTAGAGTCACAATTACCCGTGCACTTAATCATCTTGAACAACAAGGGGCCGTGGAACGTCTTCCCGTCCATCGTCTTCTTTTACGAGAGGAGGACATCTGGCACTACGAGATTTAGAATGGGAAGGATTATCTCTTTTTTCAATCTATGAATTGGTTAGTAACCCTTTTAATTACTAGCGTGACGAGTTTTGTGGCCACAAATCTTGATGATCTGATGGTGCTAATGTTGTTTTTCTCGCGACTTAATGCTAATTTTCGACCTCGACACCTGATTGTTGGTCAATACCTCGGTTTTACCCTGATTCTCCTAGCTAGTTCCCTCGGTTTACTATTTGGGTTACTGGTTTCTAAAGAATGGATTGGTCTATTAGGATTTATCCCTCTAATTATCGGCATTAAACAACTTTTGTCAAGGGAAAATGAGGATTACATTCAAGAAGTAAGAGAAGATGTTAATTATTCTAAAAATCGCTCCTTTATTCCTCGTTTTCCCTCCCAAACCTATTACGTTGCAGCCGTGACTGTGGCTAATGGTGGTGATAATATTGGTATATATACCTCTCTTTTTGCCAATAATTCCCCGATGTACGTCATAATTATCATGATAGTTTTTTATCTCATGATGGGGATTTGGTGCCTCCTAGCCTATTTTTTGATTACCCATCCCAGGATAGCTAAAGTGGTTACAAACTACGGACATAAAATTAGTCCTTTTATCTATATTTTTCTAGGGATTTATATATTAGTTGACAGCCGATCCTATCGTTTATTTTTAATGTCTTAACCAAGAATGCCTAAAAATCGTCTTTTAGCTAGACCAAGTAATACTAACTCTTTAACCCTTACCATACCCCTAATTCTCCCCCCGATAGTCATCTATGAGCTACATTGACAGGAATCAATTTTCTGCAACTTTCGACATCGCCATTATCGGGGGAGGATTTAGTGGCTCCCTCGTGACAGCGAACCTGTTGCGCGACACAGGGACTCCATTATCGATCGCCCTGATCGAGCGCCGAAAACCCCTCGGTACAGGGATCGCCTACGGAACGCGAGATAGCGGCCACCTGCTCAATATTCCCGCAGGCAAAATGAGCGCCTTCGAGGACGATCCCGAACATTTCCTCCACTGGTTAGCAGATAACGGCTATCGATCGATCGATCCGGCCAGCTTCGTACCGCGTCTAGTGTACGGCAAATACATCCGATCGATCCTAGAAGAAGCGCGGGACAACGCCATTGCCGATCACCGTCTGGAGACATTTACCGATGCGGCGATCGATCTGGTACTCGACAGGGAAAAAGCGACGATTACCCTCAAAGGAGGCAAGAAAATCAGCGCCGCTAAAGTAGTTCTGGCGCTGGGCAATTTTCCCGCAACGGTTCCCCAACCCCTCGCGTCCCTCAATTCCCCCTATCTCCGCGACGCTTGGGAGACGGAGGCACTCGCCGATCTAAAACCCGACGGGACGATGCTGCTGGTCGGTACGGGGTTAACGATGGTGGATATGGTGGTTTCCCTAGCACAAAGGGGATTCACGGGCAAAATCCACGCAGTTTCCCGTCATGGCCTGATCCCTCGATCGCACCGACCCACCGATCCCTATCCCCCGTTCCTCACCCTCGAAACCGCACCCCAGACCGCGCGGGGACTCCTAGGGCGGATTCGCGCGGAGGTAAAAAGCGCCGAGAGTCAAGGTCACGACTGGCGGGCCGTTTTAAACGCCTTACGTCCTATATCTCAAGGTCTATGGCATTGTCTGCCGATAGCGGAACGCGCCAGATTTCTACGCCACCTGAAAGCCTATTGGGAGGTTCTTCGCCATCGCCTCGCCGACGAGATCGCCAGTATCCTCGACGAGGCTGTAGAATCGGGACAATTAACCTATCATGGGGGAAGAATTGAAACTGCCGAGGATAAAAACGGCTGTGTAGAGGTTACTATCCGTCAACGGGGAACGGGAAACCTGTTAAACCTACCGGTCGATCGAATTATCAACTGTACCGGCGCAAGTAACGATTACCGGACCATAACCGATCCCCTCGTCGTTCATCTTCGCCAACGGGGGTTAATCCGTCCCCATCCCCTAGGTTGTGGCATCGAAACTGCCGACAACGGGGCAATTCTCGGCGCAGACGGTACGGCATCGAACACGCTGTACACCTTGGGAAATTCCCGCAAAGGCGATCTCTGGGAAACCACCGCCATTCCCGAACTGCGTTTACAGGCGGCCGAACTGGCCCGGGAGTTGTTGCGATCGCTGAAAGAGAGAATTTCTCTCCCCGCGGCCTACTCGATCGCATTCGGGCCGGCAGTGCCGATTTTCCGCCAGCTTTTCGATAGGGAATCGAGTACCTACACCTATCTGATCGCTGATTCGGGTACGGGGGAGGCGATTTTAATCGATCCGGTCCTCGAACAGGTCGACCGCGATCGGCAGATTCTTTGGCAGTTGGGGTTAACTCTAGGCTACACGATGGAAACCCATGTCCACGCCGACCATATCACCGGAGCGCACCGCTTACGGGAGTTAACCAACTGTTCGATCCTCGTTCCCGAAAACGCGGAAGTGAGCGATATCGATGGTTATGTGCGCGATGGCGACCTCTGGACCGTGGCAGGTCAGCAGCTAAAAGCGATCGCAACTCCAGGCCACACCGATAGTCATATAGCCTATCTCATCGATGAAAAACGCCTATTAACGGGGGATGCACTCTTAATTCGCGGTTGCGGTCGTACCGATTTTCAGAACGGTTCGCCGGAGGTGCTATACAAGACGGTGACGGAGAAGTTATTCACTCTCCCCGACGATACTCTAGTTTACCCCTGTCACGATTATCTGGGCAGAACGGTCTCCTCGATCGGTGAGGAAAAGCGCTGGAATCCCCGTTTCGCTGGCCGCAATCGTGAGGATTTTGTGGAGTTGATGAATAATCTCAATCTACCCTATCCCAAGAAGATGACCGCAGCCTTAAGTGCCAACGCGCGGGGTGGTAAGGTGGTTTTCGTCATGGATTATCAGATATAAACGGGCAAGCGATACTCAAAAGCCGCTCGATTTCTAGTGCTTCGCTCGGAATGTGACAGATCGTCCGTGGACTCATCGTCTATGTTCGGTCAGGATAGAGCTATGGACGAAAACAAGGCAAAAATTTTAAAAGCGTTGGGTTCGTTAGTAAGACAACACAGAGAAAATCTAGGTATTTCCCAAGAAGAACTAGCGACACGCTCGAATCTAGATAGAACATATATTTCTGGCATCGAGCGCGGGATTCGCAATCCTTCTGTAACCGCTCTTGTTAGTCTGGCGAACGGAATGAACCTCAATGTCTCCAATCTATTAGAAGGCTTGGAAAACAAAGTTAATCAAACCCATGGAAAAGATCGTACAACACGGACAACGTAGACACTCAAAAGCTTCCGAAAGTTACATAGATGTTACTTTTCGATATGATGACGGTACGATTTGGGAAGGCGCGATTCCAGTTGAGTATAGACGTACTGGCGTAGATCTGGCCGAATCTTCGGCAATCGAAGAATATCTTCAGCAAGCTTTTCTATACTGTCATCCGAGTAATTATCCGAAGTGGAGACAAGAACAAGAGGTCTTCTGGTTACAGAAAGAAGCGGAAGTAACAAAATCATTCTTTGATGTACTCATCACTTTTAAATGGACTTGTGTTGCTTGTCAATTACCCCCGAATCCGAATTGGGCTAGAAGGATTCAAGATTTAAAAGAAATGGGATATACGATCGCAACTCATACATCAAAAAAATGCCCGACTTGTGGTTCCAAGAAAACGCATATTATACTTGTTCCTCTACCTCGTGGTGGAATATCTGGATACGAAGTATGGTCGTCATCCCTACGAAAGAAAATCATTGATCTGCTCGGTGGTTATGATGCTTACGAGGGTAAGACTGTAGGGAACGATAATCTGTTACCCGACCATAAATTTCCAGAAATTCGTTGGGGAAACGATACGAGACGAGATTCATTAGAGCATTTGGCCGATACGGAGATTCGAGAACAATTTCAACTTTTGACGAATCAGCGCAATTTACAGAAGCGTGAAGTCTGCCGTAAATGCTACCAAACAGGGGATCGGGGCTATCCCTTCGGTATCCAATACTATTATGAGGGTGATGAAAAATGGCCGGATACCATTCCAAAAAGTGGAAAAGTGGCGGAAGTAGAGTGTAGTGGCTGTGGATGGTATGATTTGCAGAAATGGAGAATTGCTCTCAACCGCAAGCTATCGGATTTAAATTCTGATTAATCTGCGATTCTTGCTCTAGCTGTAAAGCAACTTTGTTGAGATAAGGAATTAAAGCGTATCCGATACATTCGGCTAAACGTGGGGGAACCGCATTACCAATTTGCCACATAGCTTTTTTCATGGTTCCCTCAAAAATAAACGAATCGGGGAAAGATTGAAGTCTGGCCATTTCACGGGCGGAAATAACTCGATTAAGATGGGGATGAATATGTGTACCTCCATGATTTTCTTTGATGGTCATACTCGGTTTGCCTGGATACTGGCGCTTAAAAGCATCAACGTAGGTTTCATAGAGAGAACCACCGGGGGGTACTCGTGCGATCCGTTCCATATACTTCGAGGAATGGCGTGTCCATTCATGATTAATTTCGGGAATAGGCGTGTAAGCAGGTAAATCGGAAATAGCCGACTCTATCGGAATATATTGATGAGGTAGTAATTGAGGTTGAGGATAAGGATTAGGTAGATCGAATCTATTAGCTATAAAAATTGCTCTCGGTCTAATTTGAGGAATTCCATAAGCGGCAGATTCAAGAATAGCGATCGAAATATTAGAATAACCAATCGATTCAAACTCTTCTAAGATAGTTTCTTTCACCTTGCCTTTTTGCATCGTGAGAATCCCTGGCACATTTTCCATGACGACATACCAAGGCTGAATTTCAGAAACCACTCTTATAAACTCTTTAAATAATTGATTTCGAGGATCATTGGGATCTCGTTTACCAGCGACCGAAAAACCCTGACAGGGCGGACCTCCAACCACTAAATGTATATCGGGTGAGCCTGCCAAGATAAGCCATTTCTCTGCTTGAAAGTCATGAATATCACCACAGAAATGATGACATTGTGGGAAGTTGTACCGATGTGTTAATGAAGCGACAGGATTGATTTCAACACTTGCTGCTGGATGAAAATTTGCCTGAACTAAACCTTGAGTTATGCCACCAGCACCACAAAATAAATCAATGAAGTTATAAGTTAGATGAGGAGCGATCGGACAATTAACATCCACAAAAACTTGATGTAAATCACGCTTGATGGTCAGTAGTTCCCGTTGAATTTTTTCATAACGTCCTAATTTGACTTTTTTCGTCTTTTCAATATCTTGATTATTTTGAGGGAATAATGATAATTGAAGTGCTGACATTGCTCTGACTTGAATATATATGGTTTATTGTGACACATCGTCCACAAAAAATCAAGTCACGCCTATGGAAGGTAGAGTAACAAAGTCAAGCTACTTTTAACCTAGTCGTCATCAATCCCCGATCGCTCTCTACCCCACCATCCCCAACCCGCGACCATTTCCCATTTCCCAGCCATTCCCGAAAGTGACGAGAAGAACCTAGGTTGGGTTGAAGCATTAAACCCAACGCCCGCTCATGTTACGCTACCGCTAACCCATCCTACAAATAATTGTGCCTCCCTACTTAACCTACATTCTCAACAGAGAAAACGGGTTTCTTCGAGAAACTATTTAGAAAACGGGTTTCTTTGAGAAACCCGTTTTCTGTATAATCTTAATTTTTGTTACAGCACCATTGAAAAATTGGGGACTGTGGGGCTAAAACTGTTAGCAATAAACCTTTGCAGTTAACGTCATGACTTCTCCCCTGTTGCCGAGCTTTCCTGCTATTGACGATGTTTTGTTCAATTTTGCTCAATCTGATGGCTTGAGTCAAGCTAATCAGGTGAATAGTGCGAGAAATCAGCGTTTAACTGCTACCGTAGTTTTCCTCGATGCTGGTGTTGCCGATTATCAAAGTCTCCAAGCTGGGGTAATTCCAGAAGTCGCCACCGTTATTCTCACTCCCAATCAAGACGGAATCGAACAAATATCCGCTTTTTTACCACAAAATCCCCAGATTACCACCATTCACCTGGTTTCTCATGGTGCGCCTGGATGCTTATATTTAGGGAATTGTCAACTCAATTTAACAAATATTTACGATTACCGCCAAAAGTTACAGAATTGGGCAAAGATTAATCATATTCTACTGTAAGGTTGTCAGGTTGCGGCGGGAGATGCGGGGACAGAGTTTATTAATAAATTATCTCAAATTACTGGGGCGAAAATAGCGGCTTCCAGCCGACGGGTAGGAAATGCAGCCTTAGATTAGTTAAGATGATATTACATGACTAATAATATTGACCATGATCGCTTATTTAAGGAGTTAATCTCCACCTTTTTTGTCGAATTTATCGAGTTATTTTTTCCTCAAGTAATGGCTTATTTAGATAGGGACTCGATTACTTTTTTAGACAAAGAAGTATTTACCGATGTCACGGAAGGAGAAAGGCATGAAAGCGATTTAGTCGCACAGGTTAAGTTTCGAGGAAAAGAATCTTTTTTCCTGATTCATCTGGAGGCGCAGGAAAGTTCCCGCAAGTGGTTTAATCGGCGAATGTTTACTTATTTTGCTCGTTTTCATGAGAAATTTGTCTTACCGATTTATCCCATTGTAATTTTTTCTTATTCAAAGCCCAAAAAGAGAAGCGATTAGTCAATATGTAGTCGATTTTCCTGATTTTAAGGTATTAGAATTTAACTATCAAGTAGTGCAGTTAAATCGATTAAATTGGCGAGATTTTCTCAATCAGCCGAATCCGGTTGCTTCAGCTTTGATGGCGAAGATGAACATTGCAGAGAAAGAGCGAGCCAAGGTAAAAGCGGAATGTCTGCGCTTGTTAATTACTTTAAGGTTAGATGCGGCGAGAATGCAATTGATTTCTGGATTTATTGATACTTATCTCAATCTAAATCCGGTGGAAGAGAGACAATTTCAAGAAGAGATTAGCACATTTAGTCAACCCGTACAGGAGGGAGTTATGCAAATTACCACCAGTTGGATGCGTCAAGGTATTGAACAAGGTATCGAACAAGGTATCGAACAAGGTATCGAACGCGAAAAGACATTGATTCTTCGTCAAATTAAACGCAAGTTAGGGGAGATTAATCCTTCATTGGAAACTAAAATTATGCAGTTAAGTATTGATGATGTCGAAGTATTAGGAGAAGCTTTATTCGATTTCTCTACGGTTGAAGATTTAATCAATTGGTTAAATACTTTAACTGCTTAGTTTTGACGTTAGCGTTCGCCTTCTGACAACAACCCACTAAAATTGTCATAATGAAACAGACAACCGCTAATTATGATGAACCGTGGAAAGAAGCATTAACCGAGTATTTTGAAGCGTTTTTATGCTTCTTTTTTCCTGAAGTTCACCAATTAATTGATTGGACAAAAATTCCCGAATCCCTAGAAAAAGAACTGAAACGGATTACCGCTTCAGCAAAGACAAAAAAACGTTTCGCAGACAAACTCTATTCAGTTATCAGTTATCAGTTATCAGTTACCAGTTATCAGTTATCAGTTATCAGTGACTAATTGGAAGCAAGTAGCAATCCCTTTGCTATAATAGTGATGGCACACCTGAAAACAAAAGCGACTACTGGGAAGCTGCCAGAACGGGAACAGTGGAAGTGGAAGTTAATCAGGGGATTATATGAAAAGGAGTTCGAGAGAGAACAGATAATTAAACTGTTTGAAATCATCGACAATATGATGACTTTATCCCCTGAATTG
>SFCA01000146.1:0-46781 GCA_007095475.1 Microcystis aeruginosa Ma_QC_C_20070703_M131
AAACCCAAACAGATAGATGTAGATGATCAGATAGTCAAACCCAACAGATAGTATTAAGACATCCTGGGGATGATGTTGGGTTTCGTTCCTCAACCCAACCTACCCGATCAGCGATCGCAAAATGATGCGCTCACACTCAACTTAATATCAGCATACTTTCTGTTTCACTATTGTAAAATTTAATAATAATTAAAAAATGACCTCTTAAAATTTCGATAATCTTTGAAGTGGGACTATTGCCAATACGAAGATAGATAAATTTGGGTGGATGATCATATAATAAACTGCGCTGGTGAAAATCGGCATCTTTAGAGACAATTACCAAATTGTTGAATTTGGCAAATTCCCAGATAAGTGCATCATCAGTATTTATCAGTCCTAAAGTCTTGACGTGCTGAGAATCAGAATATAAATCAATTATTTTATCAATAATCCGAATGTGGGGTTTAAGCCAATGGATGATCACTGGCAGGTCGTCGGCTCTTTCTGATTCAGTTCCTCTTAAGGTAGAATGCCTCTCTAATCTCTCAACTGCTTACCCAGATTGCACTTGAGACGATTTATTCGGCTAGAGGCACTGAATTTGAGCGAACCGTGAGACAGGAATCGGGGTTAATTGCCGCTCAAAAAATCCTAAAATCAGTAGAAGGGAGCGCTTTTTCTTGCCTATCGCGGGCCGATGTGGTGCGTCATCCCTTAGTACAAAAAATCGTCTCAGCCTACGAACAGCACGAAAAATAAGAGATTATGGATATTAAAAATGGTTTCGTCGATGCGGTGGGCAATACTCCCCTAATTCGTCTCAATAGTTTTAGCGAGGAAACCGGCTGCGAGATTCTCGGTAAGGCCGAATTTCTTAACCCCGGTGGTTCGGTCAAGGATCGGGCCGCTTTATATATTATCCAAGAAGCGGAAAAAGCCGGTACTCTCCAACCGGGGGGAACCGTTGTCGAAGGAACCGCCGGCAATACTGGCATCGGTTTGGCCCATATCTGCAATGCTAAAGGTTATAAGTGCCTGATTATCATTCCCGATACCCAATCCCAAGAGAAAATCGACCTATTAAGAACCCTTGGCGCGGAAGTGCGTACTGTTCCCGCCGTTCCCTACCGAGATGCCAATAATTACGTTAAATTATCGGGGAGATTGGCCAGCGAGATGGAAAATGCTATCTGGGCTAATCAATTCGATAATCTGGCTAATCGTCGCGCTCACTACGAAACCACCGGCCGGGAAATCTGGGAACAAACCGACGGTAAAATTGATGCTTGGGTGGCGGCCACGGGAACCGGGGGAACCTACGCGGGGGTGGCGATGTTTTTAAAAGACCAAAATCCGCAGGTGCGTTGCCTGGTGGCGGATCCGATGGGTAGCGGTTTATATAGTTATGTGAAAACCGGGACAATTACCCTGGAAGGTAGTTCAATTACTGAAGGGATTGGCAATAGTCGTATTACGGCTAATATGGAAGGCGTACCCATAGATGATGCCATTCAAATTGATGATCCCACGGCCATTAAAGTTGTTTATCAACTATTACAAAAAGATGGTTTATTTATGGGGGGTTCTGTGGGTATTAACGTCGGCGCAGCCGTGGCTTTAGCTAAACAAATGGGACCAGGACACACTATTGTTACTGTTCTTTGTGATGGTGGGGCCCGTTATCAATCTCGTTTATATAATCCTCAATGGTTAGCTGAGAAAGGATTGGCTTAAATTGTTGTTAGGAGTCAGTGGTCGCTAGTCAGCCTTCAGCTAGATTAAGGCGATCAACCCAGAATTTTAAAGGAAAATCAGGAATTTTTGGATTAGGGATTAGTGGAGATAATGGTGGCGAATGCAGGAAGGGAAAATGAGGTGCGCTGTTTGGCAAGCACTTGAGACAAGATAGACAATAATACTGATAACTATCATTATTAGGAGAATCATCAGATGTCGTTTACTCTTGAACAAGACCTCAAAGAAATTTTAGGTTCAGTTAATCAGAAGTTAGATAATCTGCAAAAAGATGTTATGGATATTAAAATAGTACAGGCGAGATTAGAGGAAAAAGTCGATAGTTTAGAAAAAGATATTGAAGGGGTAAAAGAAGATACAAAAGAATTAAAAGGCTCTCATAAAGGACAGATTTGGAAGTTAGGTAATGATTCGGTAGTAGTGCCGTAGCCCTCTTGCTTACCTAGTATGAATTGTGTAAAATATTTATTAATAAATATAGCGTTTCTGATTCACAAGAGGTACATTCCCGATCCTGAACAGCTTAATCAGCAAAGGTTTAAGTGTGCCGCACAGATGCGAGAACCGCTATATTTTATAGCGGTTCCTAAGCTAGTGAGGTACACCTATTTTTCTTCCCCTTTGCCTTTTGCCTCTTGCCTTTTGCCTAAAACCCATAACTTTTGTAGCTCAGCAGACTGAAAAACGCTATATCTTTACAAAAGTATTGATTTAAACCTATGATATGAGTGGGGTGGGAGGTTTTCACTTGTTCCCCTCCATTCCTGCTTCTGTTTAGCAAAGCTCCTCAAGGCAGTAACAGAAGTGTAGCGCTCTAGAGGCTTCTCTTGATTCAAGCCACTTTACATCAACTGATTGTCTTTGAAGCGACTGCTCGTCATGGCAGTTTCACCAAGGCTGCTGAAGAACTATCGATCACCCAACCCACGGTTTCCACCCAGATGAAACAACTGACTAAAGCAGTGGGTTTGCCCTTATTTGAACAGATAGGCAAACGTTTGTATTTAACCGAGGCTGGACGCAGTTTATTAGTAACCTGTCAGGCAGTCCTCAAGGATCTTGATAACTTTGAGATGGCGATCGCTGATATCAAGGGCATTAAACAGGGTAAACTGCGTTTAGCGGCGGTATCCACAGCCCAATATTTAATCCCTCAAATCCTAGGTCCTTTTTGTCAACAGTACCAAGGGGTAGATGTATCCCTAGAATTGACCAATCACCAAGACCTAGAAGCAAGGATGATCAATAATGTTGATGACCTATATATTTTAAGCGAACCCCCCCAATATCTAAACCTCGATATTCAACCGTTTCTGGAAAATCCCCTTGTGGTTATTGCTCGCAAAGATCACCCCCTAGCGGGACAGAAAAAAATTCCAATTAAACGACTGCAAGGGGAACCTTTTATTATGCGGGAAATGGGATCGGGAATTAGACGGGCAGTACAGCAAATTTTTCTCGACCATGGCATCACCGTATCTCTGCGTTTGGAAATCGGCAATAATGAAGCCATTAAACAAGCGGTCGCCGGTGGTTTAGGAATTTCAGTTCTGTCTCAGCACGTCTTAAATTTAGATAATCCTAATGGGGAATTTACCATCCTTGACGTGGAAGATTTTCCCATCCAACGCCATTGGTATGTGGTTTATGCCAAGGATAAAAAACTATCCGTGATCGCCAAGACTTTTCTTGATTATCTCCTCTCAGGGGAATTAGGGGCATAAGTACCCACAGACCCCCGATCAAGTCGAATTCGGCAAGCGCAAGCGATCGATCTATCTTCCATCCGAAAAGGTGGAGATCAAGAACTCGATCGCCTGGGGAAACCGATCGGCGAGATCCTCAAGGCGATCGATTCTCCCAAAACCCGCCAGGATTTAATCCTCATAAATGCGGCACTCTAAGGCATCAGGATTGGCTTCGCAGTAGGACTGAAGTGAGTTAGTCCCCTGTTTTTTGACCCGTTGATGGGAGGCTTCCGCTTGGAGTTCCTCCACCACATCCCAGGCTGCGGCGCAATCGGGAGATATCTCACCCTTAGCCGCACAAATTGCCCGTGCATCTTCCCGGGCTGCTTCAATTTCATCTTCAATGAACAGCCGCTTGGGCTTTTCAACAAAATCGCTCTTGAAGAGAATATCACTGACAGAAATAATACCCAGCAAAGTTTTACCCTGAATCACCGGGGCGCGGCGAATGCGGGTTTGAGCAAATAACCGGGCTACATATTCCACCCCCAGTTCGGGATTGACGACCACACAGGGCTTGGCCATAATTTCGTAAACCCGCATAGTTTTAGGATCGTGGCCAAAGGCCGCCACTTTGTAAACAATGTCGGTTTCGGTGACAATTCCATAGGGGTCCTGTTCATGGCGCGGTTCGACAATCAACCCCCGCAGTTTTTTTTCTTTCATCAATTTCACGGCATCGGCAACCGTTGCCGAACCACGAATGGTGACAACGTTTTGGGTCATAATTTCTTGAGCTTGCAGCATAGGAGTTGGATGGTGTTGTTAAATTAAAGAACTGGTATAAACGCAAAAGTTGACTAGGGTTGTCCCGATAGCAATTTCCTAGACTCTTGTGGGCTGAGTGCCACTTTGAACACAGATGACAAAGACCAATGGGCGATCGCTGGTTGGGTTTGGGGCGGCACGGCCGCAGCTGTGTTCCCCTGAATGCCTGGAGCATAGGCCTCCAGCACAGCACCGTTTTGCCAACACATGGCGATGAAATAATCACACACTGGGCATTCCGTCTGAGCAACCTGCCGGGCTGGACACTTATATCCTGCGGGCAGGCGATCGCTCAAGAGCCGTTGAGCTACGCTGCCACAGTTGGGACACCGAATTTCTATAAGCTTGTTCATCGCCATACCTCAAAATTGAATAGTGGTGTGAGAAGGAAAGAGTCAACGTCGGACGTTTGCCCAGAGTGTTTGTTCACGGTGGAAGACTATAATTGTCGTTCTACGGCTGCCGTAAATTCTTCATAGGGTTTAACCCCAACTAATGTTTCTATCAATTCCCCCTGTTTAAATACCATGACCGCCGGAATACTTCTAATCCCAAAACGTTTGGCCACGGGTTTGTTACTGTCTAGGTCAAGTTTGAAGACTTTGGCTCGATCGCGATAGTCATCGGCCAATCGATCGATCAACGGTGCCACCAGTTTGCAAGGTCCACACCAGGTTGCTGTGCAATCTACCACCAACAGTGATTCACTCTTTAACAGGGAATCAAATTCAGTTTCATCTTGAATAAATGTAGCCGTACCCATGTTTATATCTCCAAATTGATGCTGTGTAACTTAGGACAAATTCTCTTCTCGGTGCGTTTTACAATATAAATTCAGCTTTGAACCGCTCCTCATCTAAAAATGCTTGGCCTTTGACCCTTTAACTTTGTCCGCCTCCCGGGGGTATCGTCTATAGTTTGGTTATCCCAGACATCGATGGTGACATCTAGTCCCTGCTCATGCAGGGGTTTTACTTTGTAAGTCGTCATCGGCTGCCCCCAATCAAAACAAATTTGCGACGTTAAGTTGCGATAATATGGTTTTGCAAGTTGTTGCATTTAGATACCCTATGACAGCGACCCCTTCCAACGATTTATCTGCCTGGGAGCGGCTAGAACAAGGCAGACAAGCAAAAGCAAGCAACGGTGGTTATGCGGGCTACGGCTCTCCTGCCTTTGGACAACGATCGATCGATGGGGAATTAGTGGATGATCCGGAAGAGTGCCGGGTCATTGAACTGATTCGCCGTCATCACAAATCAGGGAAATCCTTGCAGAAGATCGCCGATTGGCTTAATGAACAGGGCTACACCACCAAACGCGGTCAACCATGGCAGCGTATTTCCGTAAAGCGGGTGCTGGATCGACTATATGGAAAGGTGTCCAGAATTTCTGGAGTAACCCCTCAGTCCGACCAGAACCCGGAAGTCCTCACCCCAGCGTCTGGTGATGCCGCTCCTGAAACCATTAGAGGCTGAATAACCTCTAAATAAAAAGTATCAGGCTTTAACCTGTTACATCCCTCTATGATACACCGAAGTGGGTCTAAAATCTTTACGAGTTTAATAAAAATTGTAACAAAACGTTACATCTTTTAGGAAAAAGTTAAATGACGCTACACTTTGAGATAGTTTTAGAACGGGTTTTGGCAACTCTGAGAGTCTGGGTTCTTTGCCCAGTGGCTGTTCTGCCTGTCTTGGCCTTTGCGATCGCAGGATGGTGCTGATGTCCCTCGATACACCTCTGAGTTGGGCCCCCGATCTGGAAAAAGCGATCAATCGCCAACCCTTGACGGTGCCGCCAACCACTTCTCTGGCAAATGCGATCGCCATGATCGGTCAGGCCCATAGTCGTCTGTGTTTGCTCACCGATGACCTATCCCCTCTGGCTCCTCCGGCCGGAGAAGCGCGTGTTAGCTGTCTGCTGGTGGTGCAGGGGCAAGAGTTATTAGGAATTTTGACAGAACGGGATGTGGTGCGACTCACCGCCCAAGGGATTAACCTGACCGAGACAACCGTTGCCGATGTGATGGTGCATCCCCTGATCACGTTGCCCCAGCAATCTGCTCAAGACATTTTTGCTGCCCTGTTTTTGTTTCGGCGCTACCGCATTCGCCATTTGCCGATTGTGGATGACCAAGGACACTTAATCGGGGTGATCTCCCATGAAAGTAT
Organism: Microcystis aeruginosa Ma_QC_C_20070703_M131; assembly: GCA_007095475.1. Taxonomy (GTDB): domain Bacteria; phylum Cyanobacteriota; class Cyanobacteriia; order Cyanobacteriales; family Microcystaceae; genus Microcystis; species Microcystis aeruginosa_I. The sequence goes on from SFCA01000146.1 coordinate 6,428, forward strand.
TCGCCAGATATTGCGTCCGGCCAATCTGTTGCGATTTCGTCGCGTATCCGATGTGATGACCAGTCAAGTGGTACAGGCCCCACTCACCGCCACAGTCCTGCAATTGGCAAAGTTAATGGCGGAACATCGTGTCAGTTGTGTGGTGATCACCCAGAGAAATTCCGAAGATAATGACTGCCCCGTTGGTATTGTGACAGAGCGAGATCTTGTCCAGTTTCAAGCAGTTCAAATCGATCTGCACAAAACTAGGGCCCAGACGGTGATGAGTACGCCGTTATTTCTCCTCAGTCCCGAGGATTCCCTGTGGACGGCCCATCAGGAAATGCAAAAACGGCGGGTGGGGCGTTTGGTGGTTTCTTGGAACTGGGGTCGGGGGTTGGGCATTGTCACACAAACCAGTCTGTTAAGGGTTTTTGACCCGATGGAAATGTATGGGGTGATTGAAAATTTACAACAAACCATTCAACAGCTAGAGTCCGAGCGATCGCCCTCCCTTCCTTCTCCACCGGCGGACTTATTACCCCAACGGACCCGCACCCCATCGCAAAAAGAGATTGCAGGCGATCGCGAATTATTACTGGCCTTGTTAGACAATGCTTACAAAGACGTAAAGTATATGTTGGCCAACTTAGATATTGTCGTCGAGCAGCGGCGATCTTTGCTTCAATCTGTTCTAGATAAGCTTGAGTACCTCGGTCGTGAAATTAGCTCTTAGTAAGCTGTTCGGATCTCTTAGGTTTGGTGGGTAAAATGTATTCTAAGATACATTCCTCCTAGCGAGGGAGTGGAAGGAACCACAAAGACACAAAGGACACAAAGATTGATCGATCATAGAGTAAGTTAAACTTATCACACAGAACCTAGAAGCTCCTTGGATTGAGTGATAAAACCGAAAGTAACGCCCAATTTTAGGAGAAAGTTTCCCCTGAAAAATCCCAAATTAGTAGATTTACAAAAATGAGATGCACCCAATCAAAGGCACAATCTATCTTATACCTTAATAAGTACCTAAGCAAAATTAATTACACATTTCGATAAAGCTTTTGCCTCTCGCCCTCTGCCTTCGTTATAACCACCCACTTAATAGGATAGTTACACAACGTAAAAATTGGGGCTCTTCGTTACTTGGTATGGTTCGATAGGGAGGCATAAATCGACTAAATCCTTATCTGGCAAGAGACTTAATTGATTAGTTCGCTCTAGATCGAAAAGAATTGACAAAAATCGCTAAGCCAAAATTGGCTAATTCAGGAGTTATTATTATGCTAGACCAAATGATGAAGATGTTAGAAGGGCAACAAATAGTCCCCTATCGTCTTAATAAGTTTCTCGGTGCGGGTAGTTTCGGTGGTGTATTTCATGCTAGTGAAATGGTCAGAAATACATCGGTTCAAGAAGTTGCTGTTAAAGTTATCCCAGAAAGTAGCGATGATAAATTAATTGAGTTAAAAAATTCCAGAAAGTTAGAACATTCTAATTTAATTAAGGCTTATTCAGTGGGGGAATTTACTTTTCTCAATACAGAGATGCTTTATTTAGTCATGGAATTGGCACAGGGTAGCCTAGAAAATCACATCTCTAAAGGCAGTTTGTCAGCGGATGAGATTAAAAATATTACTGCTCAAGTCGCCCAAGGTTTAAATTATCTTCATGGACAAAATAAAGTGCATCGAGATTTAAAACCGGGTAATATACTCAAGGTTAATCAACAATACAAGTTAGCAGATTTTGGCTTAATTAGAACCTTAAATAACAAAAGCCACACTCAAACCGTCCACAATAGCGGTACAATTATTTATATGCCTCCCGAAGCCTTTAGGGGGGATATTTCATCAGCTTGGGATCTGTGGTCATTAGGTATTATGTTAATCGAAATGACCACTAATCAACTTCCCTATAAGTTTAATAATGATATTCACCAGTTAATGGCGAAGGTGATGAATTGTGAGCTACAAATCCCTAGTTTACCGAAAGAGTTTAAACCGATTATTGAAGGGTGTTTGCAAAAAGATAGAAAACAAAGATGGACAGCACAACAGGTTTTAAATGCCTTACAACCTGTGGGATTGAATTCTCCCCCGTCACCTCCACCAGCACCGGCAGCAGTCAAAAAGCCTGTTTCACCAATACCCCTAATTGCTTCACCTACTCCATTTACCGAAAACCTACCCAATCGAGTCACACTAGAGATGGTGAGCTTACCAGCAGGTGAGTTTCTCATGGGATCTCCTGACAGTGATCCCGCTGCTGGAAGCCGGGAAAAGCCTCCACACCAAGTTAAAGTCAACAGTTTTGCGATTGGTAAATATCCAGTGACTCAGGCACAATATGAAGCGTTAATGGGAAAAAATCCCTCTTGGTTTAAAAACAATCCGCAAAATCCGGTAGAAAATGTTAGTTGGAACGATGCTCAAGCTTTTTGTCAGAAATTGAGTCAAATAACCGGGAAAACCTATCGCCTCCCCACAGAAGCGGAATGGGAATATGCTTGTCGTGCGGGGACTACTACTCGCTATTATTTCGGTGATGATGCTAATCAGTTAGGAAATTATGTTTGGTATAGCGCAAATTCGGGGTTCTTTCGGGGTAAAACTCATCCTGTGGGCCAGAAAAGGCCCAATGCTTGGGGACTGTATGACATGAGTGGCAATGTTTGGGAGTGGTGCGAGGACAATTGGCACGATAACTATATCGGAGCGCCAAAGGATGGCAGTGCTTGGCTGACAAATGATAATGATTATCCAATACTGCGGGGCGGTTGTTGGTACAACGATCCGGATGGCTGCCGTTCGGCTTACCGCGACTTCAGCCTCTACCGCCGCGGCTCCTACGACTACATCTACGGTTTTCGGGTGGTGTGCGGTGCTGGGAGGACTCTGTAACCCTTTTTCCCTTTTTACCCTTTTTCTCTTTTTCTCTTTTTCCCGCCTAGCGGCGGGTCGATTATTCAGCCAACCCTAGATAAAGAGTGAGAAACAAACTAAACCCCTACCCCAAGAATCGGTACAAGGAAGCTTTTTTCGACAAAATTTACCGCCAACTAAGTAGATCATGAAAATTGACGAATTACTCAAAAACAAACGAGAAAAAATCATTGCTATTGCCGCTAAACACGGCGCAAATAACGTGCGAATCTTTGGTTCTGTTGCACGGGGAGAAGCTGACGAAAAAAGCGATATTGATTTATTAATTGATTATTGTAGCGAACGTCGGAGTCCCTGGTTTCCCTTACCGTTAATTCGAGAACTAGAAGCCTTGTTAGGCTGCAAAGTTGATATTGTTACCGAACAGGGACTTAAAGATAGAATCAGAGAGCGCGTACTTAAAGAAGCAATACCACTATGAGGGATGATACCGAACGCTTGCGGGATATTTTAGAAGCAATTGAGCGTGTAGAAAAGTATGCTCGACAGGGAAAAACCGTGTTTGAACAACAAGAATTAATTCAAACTTGGATTGTCTATCATTTACAAATTATTGGTGAAGCAGCTAGAGCAACTTCTCAAGAATTTAAAGCAAGATATCCCGAAGTTCCTTGGCGAGATGCCAGCGATCTAAGAAACTTAACTATTCATGAATATTTTCGTATTAATCTAGAGATTATTTGGGATATTGTTGAAAATGATATTCATCCTCTAAAAGGACAAATCGAAGCTATTTTACAGGAATTTATTTGACGAAACCCAACCCAATTACTTAAATGTCGGGTTTCACTATCGTTTAACCCCACCTACTTTATTCTTCGATTTACTTGATAGCTACTGGCAAAAGATAGCCACTGCTAATACTAAATCTGGTTATTAAAAACTGATTATTTATTCTCCCTTTTGCCTATTCTAATATGTAGCCTATACTCAACGGATTTAGTATAATATAATTGACCGATCACTCCTCCAACTCAACAGGATAAAATGGGTTTAGTTTCAGCCAAAATACAACTTAGTAACCCCGTTGATCGTTCCCTATCGCCTCTAGAAATCCCAGCCTTGGCTGATACGGGAGCCTTACATCTCTGCATTCCTGCACATATTCAAATTCAGTTAAAATTAACTAAAATCGATCGCAAAGAGGTAATTTTAGCTGATGGTTCCCGTCAACTGGTTCCCTACGTTGGACCGATCGAAATTCGTTTCAAAAACCGCATCGGTTTCGTCGGTGCTTTGGTGATGGGGGATCAAGTATTGCTTGGCGCTATGCCAAGGGAAGATTTAGAATTAATCGTTATTCCCGCAACTCGGACTATTGATATTAACCCCAATAGTCCTAATGTAGCTACCTTGATCGCTAAATAGATAGACCACAGAAATTATATCAATTTATCAAAGTTGGGAGAATAATTTGACGAAGTAAAAGCTTTTTCGGTAACTTCTCCCCAATTAAATTATCAATCAGTATCGCTGATTTTTGCCTGCAAGTTTCAATCTCTAATAGGGGTTAAGATTAATTGGAACTTTTGGGGTTCTGGGACTGCGGAGAGGCAAAAGGAGGAATGAATAATCAATTTTTAATAACCGGATTTAGTATAACAGAAAAAAAACCCATCTTTCTTCAAGATAGGGTCAGGTAAAAATCAAATCAATCTAAACAGTAACAGGCTCTCGATCGAGGGGTTTAACGCGATCGAGCAGTGCTTGCAACTGTTCCCCTTCAATCACCTCTTTACTGAGGATTTCTTGGGCAATTTCTTCGAGCAAATCGCGATTTTGAGCAAGAATATCCAGGGCCTGCTGATGACCATTTTCGACAATCTCTTTCACTTCATTATCGATCGCTTTGGCCGTATCATCGCTCACCAAGCGCCGGGGATTGATCATACCATCTCCCAGAAAACTATTCTGTTGACCTTTTTCGTAGGCCAGGGGACCGAGAGTCTTACTCATACCATAGGTCGTCACCATGCGTTCGGCCAAGTCCGTCGCCCGCTGCAGGTCATTAGCCGCCCCAGTAGTAATACTACCAAAGATAATCTCCTCGGCAGCCCGACCACCTAAAAGAGTAGCAATTTGGTCGCGTAATTCCGTATCATCCATGAGGAAACGGTCTTCCGTGGGCATTTGCAGGGTATAACCGAGGGCTGCCATGCCGCGAGGCACGATCGAAATCTTGGCAACTTTACCACCCCCCGGCATAACTGCACCGACGAGAGCGTGACCAACTTCGTGATAAGCGACGATTTTCTTCTCTTTTTCCGAGAGAACCCGGCTTTTCTTCTCTAAACCGGCCACTACCCGCTCGATTGCCTCATTAAAGTCCTCTTGGGCGACGGTGCTGCGTTGATTGCGCGCTGCCAATAAAGCCGCCTCATTGACTAGATTAGCTAAGTCAGCACCAGCAAAACCAGGGGTACGGGTAGCAATCTGTTTTAAATCCACACCCGATCCTAATTTTACCTTACCTGCGTAGATTTCGAGGATTTTTAAGCGTCCAGCCAGATCGGGGCGATCAACTAACACTTGACGATCAAAACGGCCGGGGCGTAAAAGGGCGGGATCAAGAGTTTCGGGGCGATTAGTAGCGGCCAGCACGATTACCGTCGCATCACCAGCGTTAAAACCGTCCATTTCCGTCAATAATTGGTTTAAAGTCTGTTCCCGTTCATCGTTACCCCCCATAAAATTACCGTTAGCGCGAGATTTACCGATCGCGTCTAATTCATCGATAAAAATAATACAGGGGGCTTTTTTCTTGGCCTGTTCAAACAGATCTCGCACTCGGGCTGCCCCTGCACCGACAAAGAGTTCCACGAATTCCGAACCCGAGATACTAAAGAAAGAAACCCCCGCTTCTCCCGCTACTGCTTTTGCCAGCAGGGTTTTTCCTGTCCCCGGTGGACCGACGAGGAGGACACCCTTAGGAATCCGCGCCCCGATTTGAATGTAACGTTGGGGATATTTGAGAAATTCGACGATTTCGGCCAATTCGGTTTTCGCTTCTTCCACACCAGCCACATCTTCAAAAGTGGTTTTGGTGGTATCTCCTTCCACATAGACTTTAGCGCGACTTTTGGTAATCGATAAAGCCCCGGCTGGACCACCGCCACCGCTGCGAGCGAGGAAAAATTGCCAAATACCGACAAAAATCAGGGGAGGAATCACCCAACTAAGGACACTACCAATCCAGCCATTTTTTGGCGGTGGTGCGGCGGCGAATTCTACGCCCTTAGCTTCCAGACGTTTGGGCAATTCTAGGTCAAAAATCGGTGTAGTGCTGAAAATTCGTCCGTAGTTGCCCTCTTGGTCGTTTTTAAGCTGATAACGAATCTCATTCTGTCCCACGGATACCCTAGCGACGTTGCCATCTTCCACTTGGTCGATAAAAAGACTATAGGGAACTTTGGGGACGCTAGGGCCAAATAATTGCGGGAAAAGGAGGTTAACAATCAGAAATAAGCCGCCTACGGCTAATAAAACATTACCGATCAGGCGAGATTGTGAAGGAGGTTTGCTTTTTATACTCATTGCTGGGCCTGATTGATTAAAATTATTCTCTATCCTTCCCCCATTGTAGGCTGTTGACTGCTCAAGTTCAGATTGAATCAGGCGGGGGGATTACCGTCGTCTTCGGGCGGTTTTTGCCCTAGTAAAGCCTCTAGACGAGTTTGGGCAAGCTCAAAATCTGGCGCAATCCCTAAAGCTTTTTGATAACAGGCGATCGCTGCTTGGGTTTCGCCTAAATTTTCTAGGGTACTGCCGCGATTGTACCAAGCTTGATAAAAATTATCGTCTGCTTCTAGCACCTGTTGCCAACATTCTAAAGCCTCTTGCCAACGTTGCAGTCCGTATAGGGCGCTGCCTCTAGCGTTAATGATTTGGTGATCGTTGGGGGTGATTTCTAGGGCGCGATCATAACTATTTAACGCCTCCTCGTAGTTACCGATCATGGCTAAGGCACCACCACGATTATGCCAGGCCGAGGCTAATTGGGGATCGATCTTTAAGGCCTGTTCCCAATCAGCGATCGCATTTGACCAATTGCCTAAATTTGCCTGTTCTAAGCCCTGATTAAACCAATCTGCGGCAGTTTCAGGGGTTTTAGCTTCCTGGGGGGAAAATTGAGCGATGAGACTATCAATAATGCTTTCTGCGTCCTTATTTTCGATGCCCAATTGTTCGGCCATTTGGCCCGCTAGGGTAGGATCGTTTTGCAGACGGTCAAATAATTCATCGAGGGTGAGGGTTTCTAATTGGGGATTTTCTGGGTCAGCACCGTTAAAATCGCTAGTTTCACCCGAATATGAGAGATTTTCTGGGGGTTGCGGCTGGGAATAACTACCCGGGGCCTCATCTTCGCCAGCGTATTCCCAGATTAAAGTGGCAGTTTCTTTGGTGTAGAGTTGATAACCGATCTCGTAGGAAGCTTCACCAATACGTTCAATCCCCGGGAAAGCGCGGGCTAATTCTCCTAAACGGATCATTCTGGTGGCGAGAAGTTGGTTAAGGGAAGCGGAGGATTGCAGACGGGTGCCAAAGCGCTCTAACCATTCTACCCAATCTTTTTGCCGACCTCGATCGCCCAGTTTTTCAAAAAATCTCAGAATTCTGCCTTCGTGCCAACCGTGGGCCACTCCATCGAGTAACTGCATATAGAGAAATTCGTAATCTGTATCGGTTAGGGGAACAGATTCGATCGCTTGTACTTTCCCCTTTCCCCCTTGTCCCCCCAAAAGTCGGGTAAAAAAGTTTTCGATCGCACGCCAAAGTTTTCTTAAAAGTCCCTGCATTCTAATCTCGACACTGGTTTTATTAATCTTACAAGCGTAACCCAATTAGTCTAGCAGTTATCAGTTATTAGGGAATAGGGGTTAGGGTTTGGGGAGATTTTTCAGGGATCGGTAAACAGTAATCAGTGAAAATACTCCTCATCTAATACCGCTTACCGATCACCGATAACTTAATTATTGGCCATTACCCAATTAACCAGAGTGCGGACGGGAAAACCGGTGGCCCCGGAATTATTAACGCCATTTTCTTTGTCGGACCAGACCGGTCCTGCGATATCTAGGTGCAGCCAGGGAGTATTATTAATGAATTGCTTCAAAAATAAAGCGGCTGTAATGGAACCGCCGGGGCGCGGACCAGTGTTTTTCATATCGGCAATTTGAGACTTCAGCCCCTCGAAATATTTTTCTTCTAGAGGCATTGGCCAGAATTTTTCGCCGGCTAATTTAGCGGCCTGTTGGAGTTGATCCGCGAGACTCTGGTCGCTACTCCATAAACCGGCGATATCGTCCCCCAAGGCAACGACACAGGCCCCAGTTAAAGTGGCTAGATCCACGATCGCATCCACCTCTAATTTTTCCGCAAAAACCAAGCCATCGGCCAGGGTTAATCGTCCCTCGGCATCGGTGTTATTGACTTCAATAGTTTTGCCGTTAGAAGCGGTTAAAATGTCCCCGGGGTGCATAGCGCGACCACTAATCATATTTTCTGTAGCCGGACAGATAAAGTGTACTTCCACTTCTGGCTGTAATTGGGCGATCGCCTTGGCTGCGCCTAGGGTGGCGGCACCACCCCCCATATCCATTTTCATGGTTTCGATGCCACTGCCAGCCCCTTTAATATTCAAACCGCCGGAATCAAAGGTTAAACTTTTACCGACGATTGCTAGTTTACGTTTCGGGTTTCCTTGGGGTTTATAGATTAAATGAAGGAATTTTGGGGGAATATCCGAGGCTTTGGCCACTCCTAGGAAGGCTCCCATGCCCAAGCTTTCGCATTCTTCCTGTTCTAGAATTTTGAGACTTAATCCGTATTCGGCGGCAATTTGCTCGGCGGTTTCTGCCATGGTTAGGGGGGTGACGGTGTTAGCGGGAGCATTGACTAATTCTCTGGCCAGAATCACCCCGGAACAGATTTGCTTGGACTTGGCGATCGCCGATGCTTGCTCTCCTAAACCCAATAACTCGACGGTTTCTAATTTGGCCCCTTTTTCCTCCTTAGTGGACTTGAAGCGGGTATCATGATGAGTAGCTAGCAGCAGCCCTTCCGTGATTGCTTCGGCGGTGGCGGACTGATCAGCAACTACCGGTAAACTGATGGCCAGAGCTTGGCTTTTTTGTTGTTTGGCCAGACGAGCGATGGCAGCGGCCGCTAGACGCAGGGTTTGCAGGTCGAAATCGGCAGTTTTTCCCAATCCCACCAGGATTAATTTGCGAATCGGACCACCACCACCTAGACGAGTCGCCGCACTACTGCCTAATTTTCCTTCGAATTCCGTCTCGGAGATGAGATCCCCTAGGTTTCCCCCTAGTTTATTGTTTAATTCTGCCAATTCTCCTGCAATCTCTATGGCTCCTTCTGGTAAACCTAGGGCTAAAGTATCTCCTGTCCAAGTAAGGAGCGAGGTGTCAGTCGATCGAATATCCATTCTTTATCTCGATAATTCTTTGCAAATTGCTTCTATTAATCACTATACTGTAAGCTCTATCAGTTATCATCGATCATTTATTCAGGTTTAGTGGCTCCCTGCCAAGAATCAAGGTCTAGCTCTTGCTAAAATCATTGTCCCTGATTGCTGATGCTGACTGGGGATAACTGCCATGGGTTCCACTACTTAGAAAAAATTACCAAGTTTGTGTTGATCACTCAAGGAGAAATTTTTATGGAAATATCTCGTCCTAATCAAGCAGAATTAACCGCAGAAGAACAACAGGAACTAGAAAAGTTGCGGGCTATTATCGAACAGGCTAGTGTTGATGGCGTGATCACTCAAGGGGAAAGGGAAAGAATCGCTCTAGCTATGAGATCTGATGGTAAAGTGACCCTAGAAGAATTAGAGTTAGTCAGAACTTTAATTACCGAAAAAGTCAGCAAAGGGGAATTAGTTCTTGATTATCTTTAAGTAGTTAGTTGCACAAAATTAAATTCACACTCTGGAAAATCCGATAAAAAAAAGACGGGGTGAAAACCCCGTCCTATTTGTCAAGAATTATGACAAATCCTTGACTTGTGATACTAATTGTGCTACCACATCTTGAGCGCTACCGAAGAGCATAAAGGTTTTGGGATTGTAGAATAATTCGTTTTCTACCCCGGCAAAACCCGATCGCATACTGCGCTTAATCACGATCGTGTGCTGTGCCTTATCCACGTCGAGGATTGGCATTCCATAAATGGGACTAGCTTTATCGTGACGGGCAGCGGGATTAACCACATCATTCGCCCCAATAATTAACGCCACATCGACGCGCTCAAACTCAGGATTAATATCATCCATATCGTAGAGTTGCGGATAGGGAACATTAGCTTCGGCCAATAATACATTCATGTGTCCTGGCATTCTTCCCGCCACGGGGTGAATAGCATATTTAACCTCAACGCCATTTTTTTCCAACTGTTCAGCTAATTCTCGCACTGCGTGTTGTGCTTGGGCCACTGCCATGCCGTAACCGGGTACAATCACCACAGAACGCGCATAACCGAGCATCATTGCCCCTTCCTCTGAATCGATCGCATGAACCGATTTATCAAGGCTAGAAGTGGCGCTCGCTTCGCCTCCAGCACTAGCACCTGTACCAAATGCCCCAAATAGTACACTAGCCAGGGATCTATTCATGGCTTTACACATGATCTGAGTCAGGATAATCCCCGACGCACCCACCAAAGCACCGGCGATGATCAACATACTATTCATCAGGATAAAACCGACTACGCTGGCGGCAAGTCCCGAAAAAGAGTTTAAGAGGGAGATAACCACGGGCATATCGCCGCCGCCGATGGGAAGCACGAATAAAGCCCCGAAAATTAATGAAAGTCCCACCAAAGTCAGGAAAACATCGATCGAGGTGGGATTAAAAAAGAGATAGACACTACCCCCTAAAAAGGTGAGTAGTAAGAGAATGTTAAAGGGTTGCTGGAAAGGAAAAGTTACGGGCGCGCCACTGATTAATTCCTGTAATTTGGCAAAAGCGAGGACACTACCGGTAAAAGTGACACCGCCGATCAATATACCCAAAATAGCGATCAGTATCGAGTCAAAGGCAATATTTTCACCACTTTGCAGTAAACGCCAGTATTCGCCCATGGCAATTAAAGCGCTGGCAGCACCGCCTAAACCGTTAAAAATCGCCACCATTTGGGGCATAGCTGTCATCGGGACTTTTTGCGCCGAAACCAGGCCGATAATTGAGCCAATCACCAACGCCACGGCGATTAAACCATAGCTGAGGATTTCTTGATTGATTAAGGTGGCAATAACGGCGATTAGCATCCCGATGGCAGCCAGAAAATTGCCTTGACGGGCGGTAGCGGGGGAAGATAATTGTTTAAGACCGATGATAAATAAAATGGCGGCGAGTAGATAGGATAACTCGATCCCTGTGATCAGGGCATTATTCATGATTTAGCCTCTTTTTTCTTGAACATTTGCAGCATTCGATCGGTAACGACAAAACCACCGACCACGTTAACCATCGCCAAAATAACGGCAATTAACCCTAAAATTACGGTTAATTCATGCCAATCCGTGCCTCCGGCGATGAGGAGCGCACCGACAACGGCGATACCGGAAATTGCATTCGCTCCCGACATCAGGGGTGTATGGAGAGTGGGAGGGACTTTATTGATTACCTCGAAACCGACAAAGGAAGCGAGGACAAATACCACTAAAGCGGTTAAAAGTTGGGCAGTCATTGGTTAAGTAAAAATGGGATGGGGTTTGGGGATAGGGAAGTGGGGTGTGGGGTGTGGGGTGTGGGGTGTGGGGTGTGACCCCCCCAAACCCCCCCGACATCGGGGGGGCAGGGGGGGTGTGGGGTGTGGGGTGTGGGGTGTGGGGAGAATAAAGCTGCCTTTTGACTCCTGACTCCTGACTCCTGATAGCTAAAAAGCGGATAACTGTTCACTGAGGGCGGATTTAATGCGTTGGTTGCGGATTTCGCCAGCGTGGGTGACACAGGCACTATCAATGATGTCATCGGCAAAATCGAGGTTTAAACTGCCCTCTTTGCTGACTAGAAGTTGTAGCAGCATTTGCAGATTTTTGGCGTACATCTGGCTGGCATTGGTGGCCACTGTGGCAGGAAGATTAACGGCTCCGACGATTTTTACCCCATTTTCGATGATTTCTCGTCCCGGTTGGGTGTAGGCGCAATTTCCGCCCTGTTCCGCCGCTAAATCAACGATTACCGACCCCGCTTTCATGGTGGCGATCATTTCTTTGGTGACTAGCAGCGGGGCCTGTTTCCCCGGTACTTGGGCGGTGGTGATCACCACATCAGCCCGCTTAATTGGTTCCGTTAGGGCTTGACAAATGCGCTCCTGTGTGCTAAGAGAAACCTCTTTGGCATAACCGTTATCGGCGACGGTATCTTCTTCTAGGGGCATTTCAATAAATTTCGCCCCGACACTCTGCACTTCTTCTTTGACTTGAGGACGAATATCAAAAGCCTCCACCACTGCCCCCAAACGGCGGGCGGTGGCGCAAGCTTGCAATCCAGCGACTCCTGCCCCCAATACCAGCACTTTGGCTGGGGCGATCGTACCGGCGGCGGTAGTCATCATCGGGAACATTTTCGGCAGCTGCACGGCGGCGAGGAGTACCGCTTTGTAACCGGCGAGGTTAGCCTGAGAGGAGAGGGCATCCATACTCTGGGCGCGACTACTGCGGGGAATTAATTCCATGCTCAAAGCGGTGATTCCGCGATCGGCTAATTTGGCAATGCGCCGGGGTTGCCGCAGGGGATCGAGAAAGCCGATGAGGATACCGCCACCTTTCAGGCGATCGATCTCGCTATCGCTAGGAGGGACGACTTTGAGAATAATATCGGCAGTTTCATAGATATATTCGCTGTTTTCGCTCAGGGCGGCTCCCACGGCACTATAGGCACTATCGGCAAAGTTGGCACTAATTCCCGCCCCATTTTCGACAATTACCTCAAATCCCGCCTTGACTAAACGGGCGACGGTATCCGGCACTAGCGCCACCCGCGCCTCGCCTTGGTCACTTTCTTTGATTACGCCGATTTTCATGGCTGGGTTTCTCCTTAATAAGTCCTTCTCTTGTCTTATGCTGTTGGGGTAAGGGTTTCGTTAAATGCGATCGATCCCTTGGGATAATTTCGAGTCAAAATTGCTTTTCACTTCCATCCTAGCTATCCTCACCTTTCTGGCTCTTTTTCGGGCTGAATCTTAGGATTATCTTCAGAATTAAAGGGTTTTGAGCAGCATTGCTTGGGTATTTTTTATAATAATGAGGTACAAGTTTCTCTTTTTTGGGAACGCCAGAACGGTTAACATTAACTGCTCTTCGGTCGTTGATACCAGATTAAATTATACTTCATCTTTATGAGAAGGGCTGTAAGCTATTTCTCAGTTCTCCCTGACCGAGATTATAAACTAATAAGCCGAGAGACATTAAGGATAACATTGCCTCGATTCTTTGTGAGATTTTGAAAAAAAACTATTGTGCTATCCATTAAGAAATTACCTTAAAGTTTCTAAAATTAATGACAAAGGTAAATCGAGGGCTTGAGCAATTTGTTCAGCAGTTAGCCCTACTTGCACCAGTCTGGGAACGGTTTCTAGTTTTGCTTCTTTTAATTTTTCTTCAATCAACAAGTTTTCGGTTTCAATTATATCAGAATTATCCATGGCTAAGTTTTCAGGATATTGAGGGGAGTTGGGACAAAAATTAAGTTTTTCAATTTGTCCAGAATTAACCAAGTTATTGCTACTATTAGTAATTATTAATCTTTCAATTGCTGATCGAACATTTGATTTGTTTAAATCTTCGCCTAATGCTTCTGAGAGAATGTGCCAAAGTTCATAGGCTTTATCTCTAGCATGACCTTCACTGCATTTATAATCTTGGGCGATTTGAGCATATTTATAACCATTAAAAACGCTTTTTAAAATCCCTAATTGTAAAGTATCTAGGTGTTTTCCTGTTTGCCTAAAAACCACCTCATCAATAAGGTTAAAAATCTCTTGAGTATCCATGTGAATGACTTTTTTGCTTTCAGCCAGATTACCATCTACCGTCATTATCCGTTATTATCCGACTTTTGTAAAGAGGCTTAATAAAAATACCGACAATTTCCGTTGTTTACCGTTTAGTAACTAGCATTTAATCAATAAAAAATGAAGAATTAATTAAAGAACATATTGATAGTCGATCCAAATGTTATTCTTATGTCAGTCAGATAGACTAAAAACATCAAATGAAAGTAGAGTGTTAAATATGGCAAAAATTGACGGTATTCAATTACCTGCTGACTTAAGTGGTAGCTTAGGAGGCACTCCTGAAGAAGCGGCCAAAGTCTTTTTATCTGCAGCAAGTAAAGGTTTAGCTAAAGTTATTGCTGATGCACTTGTGGATGCAGTGGGAGAAACCATAGGAGATGGTGCCGCTCCTGATTGGACAAAATTAATTACAGGTGCTGCAATTAATCTAGACTGGGAAACACCTCCTAACACTCTTCCTCAGAGAATAGTTGCTTTTGCTCAGACGGGGGAAGATGCTCTAGGTCGTGTGTCTGTTGGAATTTCTATTAGTGCTGAGTTTTAGAATCACTGTTCTAATGATAATTAAGAGTAACAAAGTTATGCTGCTGAGTTACTCTTTTTCCAATTACTTTATATCACTCCCAGAAAAAATCGATGCCTTTAAGAGTTGAACAAGGAAAGCCGATCATTTTACAAGCAGCAGCTTTTTTAGCTTTTGTCAGCGATGATACCCTAGGGCAAGCCACTAGAATTAACAAAATCACTTGGATTAAACAAGAACAAACCCAATGGTGTTGGGCGGCTTCAATGCAGATGGTTTTTCAGCAAAATGATGACATCACAACGCAGCAATGTAACCTTGCCAATGTTGCTTTTGAATTAACAGGTTGTTGCAGTTCACCCAATAGTTCATTGTGCAATAAACCCTTGCCAATTCTTAATATTGCTCCTATGTGGGTAAGGTATAGTTTTAATCCAATTTATATTAATGGTTTGATTGAATTTACCACCTTACAAACTGAACTTGATAATCAACGTGCAGTAGAAATCGGTTTTAAATGGAATGGAGGAGGGGGTCATGCCGTTTTAGTAGTCGGTTGGGATATAATTGATTCAGTCCCCCAGGTCATCATTTATGATCCTTGGCGGGGTGAAATAATTATTCCCTACGATCGAGTTAAAACTGCCTATGGCGAAGGTCAATGGCGATGGACATGGATTAATATTAGGAGATAAACTAAAATGGCACATTTTAAAACTTTACCCGATGACGTTTTAACTCAATTACAAAGAAAAGTAGGTTTTAGCTTGTCTAGAATAACTGAGTCTCTCGGTGCAGTTTCCCCTGCTTTGCATGAAAGTGTAGATGTCTGGAATCTACCCGCAAATGCAGTGGTTGAACCAACCAACGATTTAACCCGTTTAGCTCGTCCATCAGGGCAATGGCATCTGCAAGTAAAATCAGATAATACCCCGATCGCCTACGCTCGCTCTAGTAGCCTTGGCAGTGAACCTACAGATTGGTCTGTGGATGGAATTTTTCAATCGGAATTAGCAGAAAAATTCGATCAAGGTATTAGCTGGATTGATGAAAATATCCCTGAAGAAAATATCATAGTCAGATTATTAGTGATTCCAGCTTATCAAACCCATGCTTTATGGTTGATTGACGAAAGTAACATCAATAATCAAAAAATTCTTGTTATTGATGCTCCTCTTGAATATGGCTTTAATTTACCGCCCAGGATTGATAAAACTCAAGAAATAGAGCAATTTCTTAACCAACTACGCTCGGTTAAACACGCTGAAGGATTAACGGAATAGGGTGGATAATTCTGCTCGGCAAAACCTAATCAGATGTTTAATATCGACAAAGCTGCCATTGTGCGGCACTAACAACAGGGATAAGCTGCCCGCGTATTTAAATTGCTTGTTGAGATGAGCCAAGAGGCAAAAGTAAAGGGATTGGGGGAGAACTAATCTAAGGATAGGGGGTTAAAATGCGTCTTAGCTTATTCCCTATCTCAACAACAAAATTAATAAATAGAGACGTACCATAGATAGTACGTCTCGACGCTCTCAAAGTTTTACAGTTCTTTTAACTTCGATCGCAATTCCTCTAATTCTGCATCCACTACCGAATCCCTGACGGTGGTTGCTTGGGGTAAAGTGGGTTGACTAGAAGCTGTACCCGGTAATGCTCCCCCGGACATTTGTGCTTTTAGCAGTGCTAATTCATCATCCACATCGCTACCGGATTCTAGTCTAGCGAATTCCTGTTCGATGCCGACACCACTGATTTCACCGATCGCTTGACCACGGGCTTCTGACTCGATAACTTTTGCTTCCATGCGCTCAAAAGCGGACATGGAACTACTGGTATCGATACTGCCGAGGGTTTTTTGGAGTTCTTCGTTAGCTTTTGCGGCTCTGGAGCGAGCTACTAACATATTTTTCTTGGTTTTTGCCTCAGAAATCTTACTTTCGAGCGCGATCAAGTTTTTTCTCAGACTATCTACCTGTACCGTTTGCTGATCCAGTTGATTTTTGAGAATGGCGGCGGTTTCCGTGAAATCTTTCTTGCGTTTAAGAGCTTCCCGGGCGAGAGTTTCATCCCCTTTAGAAAGGGCTAATTTGGCTCTTTGTTCCCATTTATTGGCTTCTGACTGGTCTTTGCTGTATTTTTGTTCCGTTTGTCGCTGTTCGGCGATCGCTCTAGCGACCGCTTGACGTACCTGTACTAGATCCTCTTGCATATCACTGACAGCTTGCTCCAGCATTTTTTCTGGATCTTCAGCCTTGCTCACCATATCATTGAGGTTAGCTCGGACAACTCGGCTAAGGCGATCGAATAAACCCATGACGCTCTTGTTCCTCTCGGTGTGTACTAAATCAGTTAACTGTTCTTAAAATTTCCTATCTTGCCTAACGGCTCATTATCCAATTTGACACTCTCCGCCCTAAAAGTGCGGAGATTCTTGGGCTGAATCCAGCCTCTACTAACTAAGTTAGCTTTGGACTTACAGTTTCATATCTAGTCCGACTACACCTATAAGGCAAGCACTCTTAAAGACTACTCCCCAAGCGTAAATTTCTGGGTGTCCCACAGTATTTAATTGTTTTGGGTTCTGACAGTTTGGACTTAATTAAACACCATTGACTGTTAGAAATTTTGAGATGACGGAGTAGGACGTTTAACCTGTTTGCTCACGTTCTCACGGTCGGAACCACCTGTGGGTATTTTAGCACAAGGCCATCCTAAAAGGACGGGGTTTTCAACCCAAATTTCTGATCAACTACAGAAGCAATCAGCAGTCAGTATTCATCAGTCAGATGTGAGTTTTCAGTTTACTGATTACTGACTACTGTTCACTGTTCACTGACAATACACCCCACACCCCACACCCCACATTACCCATCCAAGTTTTCTTGTTTTAACTTGAGTAATTCCGCTTCAATTTGTTTTTGTCCCTCCAAATCTTGGAATTGTCGCTCTAAGGGGTCTTTATACTGGATTAAATCGGCTTGGGACTCGGCTTCTAGGACTTTTGCTTCTAATTTCTCGAAAATAGTCCCCATCTGACTGCTGTTCAAACTGCCCATAATTTCTTGGGCTTTTTGACTGGCGCTCGCTGATCGCAATCTGGCCAGATAAAGGCTTTTCTGTGCTTTCATCTCAGCATATTTGCGTTCAATTGTCAAGAGTTCTTTCTTTAATTTTTGTATAATAGCCGTCTGTTGTTGCAGGGAGGTTTGTAGGGGGGCGATCTGACTTTGATAGGTTTGCCATTGGCTGAGAGCTTGGCGGGCGAGTTCCTCGTTACCGTGATGTAGGGCTAATTGGGCGCGTTCGTGCCAAGTTTGGGCCGCTTTTTCCTGTTGTTGTCGTTGGCGCTCGGTGCGTTTCTGGGTAGCGACGGCTGCCGCCAGGGCTTGTCGCATTTGGATCAATTCCCCTTCCATCGCCAAGATCGCCTTTTCCAGCAGTTTTTCGGGATCTTGATTTTCCTGAATCAGACTATTGACTTGGGCGCGAATTGCTTGGCCCATGCGCTCAAACAAACCCATTACCGTCCTCCCGATCCCAACCCTAATAGTTTACCGAAGTGCCGCTCCTATCAATAATGATAGAACTAGGGACGGGGGACTGGGAGGGATCGGCTGTTTCTGAAGGTGCCGGACTACTGGGAGAAGGGGATGCTTGTAATTCTGGCGGTAACTGTTTCATTAACTCCACCGCCTCCTGTCGGTTTTGATTGGCCAAGCGACGGGCTTTTTCCCGTTGAAAAAAGGGTAAATTAGCGGGTGATTCTTCTCTTTGACGCAATTCCTCCAACATTCGTTCGTTAATGATCGCGGTCGAGGGGGCGGGGGTGACTTGGGGCGGTGGTGGCGGTGGTGCCGAAACTAGGGAAGATACTGGCGGAGTGCTGGGGTCCGGGGGGGCGACGGGTAAAGATTGCTTGATCTTACTGACGGGTAATTGATGGGCGGGCATTGGGGAAGATGGCGGATTCGCGGGTGAGAGGGCATTAGTCGGATTGATAGCGGTAGGGGGAATCTGAACCACTGGTGGGGCGGGAATGTTAGCGATCGGGCTAGTTTTAAGGGGAGGAGCGGGAATATTAGCGATCGGACTGGTTTGAGGAGTTTTCTGTACTGGACGAGCGATCGCTATTAATCGCTCGAGGTGACGGGAGTTATTTTTGCGCTGCCCCAGCAGGGAATTCTCAGCTTGCCTCGGTGTGGGAGGGGTGGTGGTTAACCATTGATTGAGACTGAGGAGACTATTAGCAATTAAAAAGATCACCATTGCTCCGACACCCCAAGGGGTAAAAAAGACATCTTTAGCTGGGGGATAGACTTTAATGATAGAAGCTTCTAGGTGTTCTGGTTCCTGAGCGGGATCGATGGCTGAACTGGGTTGATGGACGATCGAGAGAGAGGAATCTTGGGAGGATGGGGATCGATCGGATTTCATGGCGGATAACTAGGGCAGGGGTATTAAAGGTTATGCTGAAAAGTTAGCAGGTTTTTTCGTCCTAGTGTACCGTAGTATTCCCTAGATTTTCCCGATGTCTTTACATTCTCTTGACAAAATTTTAGCGGCTATTACTCAACAGGCGGGTTGGGAAGAATATCGCCACTACGAGCGAGTGCTGCAATTGTGGTCAAAAATTATTAATCCCCGTCTGCTCGAGCAAACCCGGCCTTTTTCCCTCAATCGCGGGGTCTTATCGGTGGCTACCAGTAGTGCTGCTTTAGCCCAGGAATTGTCTTTACAACGCTATGGCTTATTAAAACGGCTTAATAGTCAGTTAGAGACTCCCTTGGACGATATCCGCTTTTCTGCTGCCCGTTGGCAGCAGGATAGTCAGTTAATTCCCCCAGAGGCGATCGCACCTAATTCCCTGAGAGATCATCCTAGTTATGTTATCCCGGAGAAACCGCCAGAAAATCCCCAGCAACTGGACGGTTTAGAGAGTTGGAGCCAGAAAATAGTTCACAGAACCCGATCCTGGCCAATTTGCCCTCGTTGTCAGTCTCCCACTCCCTCCGGAGAGCTTGAGCGTTGGCAATGTTGTGCTTTTTGTTTTGCCCAGTCGGGCGGGGTAAAAGATGCAATTTTTTTATAGTCTTGTGGAAAGAGTGGTTTTGAGTCAGGAATCAATAGGCCGATCTTTTCTGTCTTAATTGAACCTGTATTCATCAATTCTATTCGGCTAAGGCTTGATCCCCGCTTTGTTATCGCCGATACTAGAGCCGATAACCTCGGCCACAACTGAGTTTAACTCCTCAGTTTTGAGACAATGCTGCTTTTTGCAAAGTAACTATTAAAAGATTCTAAAAATAAAATTTTTTTTGGGGATCACTAAAAACTATATGGCATATCAGTTCTAGCTGTGGTAGTCAGGAAAATACCCTTGGCACAGGGTAGGACAATATTACACAGAGCGAAAAGAGAGTCATCCTTTGAGTTCCTTATAATCATCTTCCTTTTAAAGCCAACCCATGCAAGCCGCAAACTTCCTTACTTCTTCCTGTCGATACTGCCGATACTATCAAACCCAAGGTCGGCGCGGTGGCACTTGTCAACAACTAGATGTTCCGGTCGAAGCTCATTGGAAAGCCTGCGCTCTAGCGATGCCTCCTTTTAGCACTGAATGGCAACAACTCAATCGGGTGGTTAGTTTAGAACAGTCTCTAGAATTAACCTGTACAGTGTCGCCAACTCCCGTGGTGGTTTCCCCTAGTCGTCATGCTCCCCGACAACCGATCGCGGTTTAGAAGATCTGGGGCCTAAACAGGAGCAAAAAATTGGCGTTGCCCATTTAAAACATGAATTCACCCCTCCACATCTTTTAGGGCGCTATTTTTGAGATAATAGATGAGTTGATTGCCAAGATAAAGCGTCGCCAGAATGCCCCTGATGACTTCTCATCATCCCCTAAAAATTGGTATAGTTGGCACAGGGTTCGCCGCTCAACGTCGCGCTGAAAGCTTGCAAGCCGATGATCGCGCCCAGCTTCTGTACTTTAGCGGTAATAGTCCCGAATCGATCGCTAATTTCTCGCAAAAATACCAAATTTCTGCCCTAGATTCGGCAGTAAGCCTGGCCAGCCATCCCGATCTCGATCTGATTGTCGTTGCCAATGTTAATCAGGCCCATGCCTCGATCGCCCGTACTGCCTTAAAATCCGGTAAGCACGTTATCGTCGAGTATCCCCTAGCTTTTCACCCGAAAGAGGCGGAAGAATTAATCACCTTAGCCGAAACCGAGAACAAATTACTGCACGTCGAACATATTGAACTTTTGGGGGGATTGCATCAAACCCAACAGCAGTATTTAGCCAGCCTCGGCAATATCCACCTGGCCCGTTATACCACGATCGCCCCCGGCAGACCAGCACCCCGGCGCTGGACATTTCATCGGGATTTATTCGGTTTTCCTTTGATTGCGGCCCTTTCTCGTATCCATCGCTTGACTAATTTATTTGGAGAAGTGGAGTCCGTATCCTGTCATTGTCGTTATTGGAATGCTCCGGAATCCGATTATTTTCTGGCCTGTTTGTGTGAGGCGCAGTTATTATTTAAAAATGGCTTAATTGCCGAAGTTACCTACGGCAAAGGCGAAGTTTTTTGGCAAAATGAGCGAACTTTCACTATTCATGGTGAGGGGGGCAGCTTAATGTTTGAAGGGGAAAAAGGGCAGTTAATTAATAGTGAAGGTAGCCAAGCTTTAGAAGTGGAAACCCGTCGCGGTCTTTTTGCCAAAGATACCGCCATGGTGCTAGATTATCTGTTCGATCGGGTTCCTCTCTATGTTACTCCCCAAGCCAGTCTTTATGCCCTAGAAGTGGCCTACGCTGCCTATCAATCTTCTTTGTCAGGAAAAACAGTTTTTCTCGCGGACAATTAAACCTACTTAGACTTTTTGAATTAACTTTCTGCCTAGTAAACCCTGGGGACGAACTAACAACATAATAAAGAGAATAGCAAAAGCAATCGCTTCTCGATAACCAGAATATTCTGCGGGAACAAAAGCTTCGGCAATACCCAATAATAAACCACCGATAACCGCTCCGGGGATACTTCCCAATCCCCCTAAAACGATCACTCCTAAACCTTTTAATCCGAAAGCAATGCCGAAATAGGGGCCAGCGATACTAACACTAGAACCGACTAAAGTTCCTGCTAAACCTGCCAAGGCACCACTAATAAAAAAGGTAATCACGATAAATTTTTCGGGATTGATCCCCAACAAACTGGCCGTGGTGACATCTTCAGCTACCGCTTGTAGAGCTTTGCCCATTTTGGTGAAATTAACCCAGTAAGTTAGCAAAGCTACCATCACTGCTGAAACCAGAAAAATAATAATCTGAATTGTGCGAATTGCCACGGGGCGATCGGCTGTACCAAAATTAATTGCTGGGGGAAGATTACCATAAATATTATCGGGAAAAGTATAAATTTCTGCCCCGAATAAGTATTGAATGACATTGACAATCACCACGGCTGCCCCTAGGCTAGAAACCAAAGTTAAGAGCGAATCGGAACCCCTTACCCGGAGGGGTTTAAAGGCCAATCTTTCCAGAAGAACCGAGGTGAAACCTGAAAGGATACAGCCTAGTAAGAGGGCTAAAAAAAAGGGCAGGGAAAAGGGTAATTTGGCATTAGCTAATAAACCATTAAAACCGAAAACTCCCCCCGCTAGAGCGTAGGTAAAATAGGCACCGAGGGTAAAAATTGCGCCATGGGCAAAATTGATAATCCCTAAAATGGAAAAAATCAAAGTGTAACCGAGGGCAAAAATAGCATAGACACTACCGATCGATAAACCGTTTAAAACCTGTTGAAAAATCGTTACTAGATCCATTGTCAGGGTTAGCTAGGGTAACTTTTGATTATAACTGACGGTCGCCACCACATCCGGTAAAGGACGCTGCAGTTTATATAACCAGAATAAACCGAAAAGACCGACAGCGATCGCCGCTAAACTAATTATTTGTGCCATTTTCAGAGGACCAAACATTAAACTATCGGTGCGTAGCCCCTCGATCCAGAATCTACCTAGACTGTAGGCGATAAAATAGACTAGGGTAAGGGTGCCAATTTTTAATTTACTGGGGTGTTTTAAACCCCAGTAAAATAGATAGATGAGTAGGGCAAAAACTGTCAGATTCCAGAGAGATTCGTAGAGAAAGGTGGGGTGAAAATAATCGACGGTGATATATTTTAAAGGACGACTAGCGGGAGGAATAAACAACTTCCAAGGTAAATTAGTCGGACTGCCAAAAGCTTCCGAATTAAAAAAGTTACCCCAACGTCCGATCGCTTGACCGAGAATAACTGAAGGAGCCACCAGATCGAGTAATTGCCAAAGAGAAACCCGATTAACGCGGGCAAAGATTAGGGCTGCCAGCAAACCCCCGATAATTGCCCCGTGAATAGCGATACCTCCCTTCCAAATGGCGATAATATCAACAGGATTTTGCGCGTATTCTTGCCACTGAAAGAGAACATAGTACAGACGGGCTGCAGGTATGGCCCCCACTACTAACCAAATGGTCAAATCAGCGATTAAATCGGGATTGATCCCTCTTTTTTGGGCGAGGTACTGGGAGAGTTTGACACCCAATAATAGCGCCATAGCGATGAGAAATCCATACCAGCGCACCGGAATCGGTCCGATCTCCCAGAGGACGGGGCCGGGAGACTGAAAGACAAAACCTAAGAGCATAAAATTATTAAGAATAAAAAATTTTATCTTTCCTATAGTATCTTATGCTATGATGAAATAGGATGACATATTTGCGGATGTGGCGGAATTGGTAGACGCGCTAGATTTAGGTTCTAGTGTCTTTGATGTGTGGGTTCGAGTCCCTCCATCCGCATTAACCTTCGGGTCGATGAAGTGTAACCTGATTTGGTGTTGACGACCGACGACCCAAAACAAAGACTTCTTACCGATTCAGGAGAGAGGAGACTTCTCGGTTTAGTAAATTCAGGCATTTTGTCCGATAAATAAGGTTTCTGTCAGTTCAAAAACTCTTTGATCTGTATTTTTTCCTTTTGACGGCTGACTCGGACAATGCTGACTCAACCAGAGGTTTTTAAATTTTTTACAGGAAGTCTAATATCATTTTGCCAAAGTAATGAGAGACTTAGTTGATTATTCTCAGGCGCAATTTCGCTCTGAGAAAAGAATTGCACTTGCAGATGTCAGTCACGACTATTGAAATTGGTACAACGTCCCTTAAATGAGTTACACCAAATAAGTGACCTAGATCGTGTGACTGGTAAGAGGGAGAGGAACAATCTATCCTAAACAGTAATAGAGAGCTAGATAGCAGAATACTCCTTAGCAATATCTCGCTCTAGCTCTCGATGTGGAATACGAGAAGACAGACAAGGTTAGGTCAGACCTAATTCTGTCGAAATTGTTCTTAATTTTATCGACATTTTAGCGACTACTTGCGCTCAGGAAGGTACTTATATGGATCAGCCTTTTGAAAGTGATGTTATGGAGGATTTAGCCGCTAATTCCTCCTTTGGCGATGAGGGAGCCTTCGATGCTTGGGACGGGATGGAAGGCGAAGGTTTTGAAGGATTTGAGGCCGAAGATAGTTTTGGCGAAGACCAATTAGGATGGGAAGATCTGGGAGGAGAGGGCTTTCTGGGGGAAGACGAATACGAGGCGGAATTAGGGGAAGATTTCGGCGATGATTACCTCATCGATAGCGGAGTCAATGATTGGGATGCCCTAGAAGAAGCCGTTGCCGATGCCCTAGACGCGGAAGACAGCGATGAATTTTTCCGACAAATATTAGGAGGAATTAGCCGGGTGGCGGGGGCAGCCCGTCGGGGGGCCACCACTGCCGGCCGGGTAGCCCGGGGGGTGGGACGGGCGGTCCAAACCGCCGGACGAGTAGCTGGACAGGTGCAGCGAGTAGCTGGACAAGTGCAGCGAGTGGCGGGACGTGCTGGACGGGCTGCCAATCCCTTAGCCAGTATTTTGGGGCAAATAGCGCCGCTGCTGCAACAGTATGCCGCCCAGGGCTTTGATGAATTGGATGCCCTAGAAGACTTAGCTGATTTATTTGCCGATGAGGAGCTAGATGCGGCTTTACCCGTACTAGCTGGTATGGCAGCCCGCACTATGGTTAGACCGGCGCTGCGCCGCGCCGCCCTTAGTAGCCCTCTCCGTCGTCAGATCGTTCGCAGTACCACCCAAGTGGCTCAAAATCTAGTCCGCCGTCAGGGACCAGCTGCCCTGCGAGCTTTGCCGAGAATAGCTCAGAGTGTCGGACAAACCGCCGCTCGTCGTCGTTTATCCCCCAGTCGCTTACCGCAAGCTATCCGACAAACCGGGGCGAGAGTGGCGGCGCAACCCCGTTTAGTACGGCAGTTATCCCGTCCCGCCCCGGGAATGAGAAGAACTTCTGTTCGCCCCGGCCCCAGTCGCGGTGGTCTGCCCCAGCGCCTAAGACTACAAGGACCGGTGGAAATTATGATCACGCGCCTATAGCTATTTCTGCCCTTGCAATTAGGAGAGAAAAATCATGTACCAAGCCTTTGAAACCGATGTCATGGATGACTTGTTTTACGATCAAGTGGAAGGCCCTGCCCAACGGGGCGACCATTACAATCGCTACGATGCTGGGGATGAATTCGGGGAATACGATCTGGCCGAAGCCGATGATGATGCCTTTATTGGTGGTTTAATTCGCGGCATCGGATCGATGCTCGGTAGTGGTCAGGGATTTGACGAGATGGAAGACTGGGGAGAACAGGGCTACGATTCGGGTTTCGATGCCCTGGAGGATGCCCTGGCCGATGCCCTGGCCGAGGAGGACACGGACGAGTTTTTCCGACGCTTCGGACGCATCGCTCGCAATGTGGGACGCAGAGTCGGACAAGTTGCTGGAAGAGTGGGCCGGGGAATTGGTTCCGTAGCCCGCGTGGTCGGACCGATCGCCAGTATGATTCCCCTACCGCAAGCGCAATTAATCGGACGTATTGCCAACGTGGCCGGAAGACTTTTGGCTGATGAGGCCGATGAGTTTGAGGCTTTGGAGGACTTATTTGACCTGGCCGAGACGGAAGATGCGATCGATGCGGCCGCTCCCTTTGTTTCCGCCGTTGCCCTGCGGACCGCGATGCCCAATATCTCGCGACTACCCCGGCAAACTCGCCGGCAATTGGTCAGTAGTGTTAGCCAAGCTACACGCACCCTCGCCCATCGTCAGGGTCCAGCCGCCGCTAGAGCCGTGCCTCGCATTGTCCGGGGGGTTAGTCGTACCGTTGCCCAAAGAGGTTTACCCGCCCGATCTGTGGCTCCTGCCGTGCGTCGTGCCGCCGCCCGAGTCGCCCAAAGTCCTCGCACCGTGCGCCGTTTAGCCCGTCCGCTCACGACCACATCCCGCCCTGGTTCGCGATCGATGTCCAGGGGACGACCTTGTCCCACCTGTGGCCGCAGCCATAGCTATCGTCTGCGCGGACCGGTAACTATTCGCATTCAAGGCAGTTAGGCAACCAACCGCAATGGGGGCAGTATGGGAACGAGAGCTTTTCTAGACAATAAAATTTTAGATCTAACGGCGCGAGCGCGTCGTCTAGTCAGGGTAAATTATGCTTCCGTGGGGATTCGCCCCCAAGATTTACCCTACGCTCCCTCTCCCGACCATTTTCGGGCAGCTAATCAACGTCTGGCTAAGATCGATCGGCAAATTCAGCGTCGTCTTCAGCATCTACAAGGGACGTGGAACGAGTCACCGATAGAGCGAGTTTTAATCGATATAGCACTGGTAGAACGGGAAATTGACCGCGCTCGCCGTAGTTTTGGCCTATTTTTTGAAATTTTTAGTCAAAGGGGTTCCTCTTTTGCCGCCGCTCTCGCCGCCCATGATCTGATCGCGATCGATTGTTATCGGGCTGTTCGCGAGTCCTCCCCGGGATTATTTCGCGCACCGATGCTCAAACCCTTGTGTTATATGGAACACGGTTTCTCGCCTGCTACCATGCGTCGTGGCGTTTTGCTGACTCGTCTTTTGGGAGAACCTAATCCCTTCCCGATTATCCGGATTCCTTGGGATCGAGATAATCCCTGGCAACCGGTCTTTATCCACGAAGTAGCCCACAATCTGCAAGCGGATCTGGGTATCTGGCAGGAAAATCGTCAAGCAGTGATCCGTCGCATTCTCGGCACCAGTGGCGACCCCAGTATTACTCGCATCTACGGACGCTGGCATAAGGAAGTTTTTGCCGATTTAGCGGCGATTTTATTAGCCGGTCCGGCCGCAGCCTGGGGAATGGCACTTTTTCTGGCTCATCCCGCTCCCCGTACCCTTACCTATCGTCCTGGAGGAGCGCACCCGACGGCATATCTGAGAATTTTGATCTTAGCGGAAATGTTGCGACGGATGGGATTTGGTCAAGAAGGCGATCGCTTACGGCGCGTCTGGCAGCAAATCTATAACCCTAATCGTTTTCACCGTCTGCCGGCACGTCTGTTAACCACCTCGGAATTATTGATTCCCCATCTGGTGGATGAAATTGCCTATCAAACCCGTCGCAATCTCGCCCAACAGGCCCTGGCCGATATTATTCCTTTTTCTGAAGATGATGAAAGAGCGATTCAAGCCGGTGCTAGACAATTAGTCCAAGGAGGGGTTCCCCCCGATTTACCGCCGCGATTTTTGGTTAGTGCCGCTAGTTATGCCCTCGCTACTGGTCAAATTCCCGCCCGTCAGTTAGCCAATCGGGTTATTAATCATCTTACCCACCCTATTCCCCCATCTTTACCCAGTTTTAAAGAAATACAAGCCGCTTTGCTCTGAAAACTTAGGAATATAACTGATCACTGAAAAAAACCCAACACCTTTTTTCCTTGCCCTGATAAATTATGAACACTTCATCTGGCAATCCGTTTAATTATAGTAGTGCCATGGCCAAAAATAATGGCCTGATGCCGAACAGTAGTTCTCGTATGGCGTTGGATAATCTTCTGCGGCGAGAATTAAAAGTCAGCGATCCCAATGATGCCAAACAGATAGCAGAGGCATTACTAAACCGCTATAAAAACAATCCCAGAGCATTAGCCATCAACAAGGAGGCGGAGGGAGTTCCCTTTCTTTTGGCTTCTGGTACACCGATGCCCCTGCAGCAAGCCCCCACATCCTCCGATGCGGAGATGCAGCAAGCGATCAATGATGTGGAGCGGGATTTGCGGGAACTGACCACCAACTCCATCCTCAAGGACGTGACCCCAGAATTGGAAGGCTGGGCGATGGCAGTTCGTTCTGCCATTCAGGAAGGGGTGAATTCGGCTCGTTTTGCCCTCGATCCCAGACAGCGGGATAAAACCTTCGGCATCCGTCGCACCTTGGGGGATTATGCTCGCCTGGCGCGGCTAGTTGGGGCGCTGACTCCTACCATGAGCCTCATCTATCGCAAGTTCGCTCAAAGTTTGGATGAAGTGGCTTCCGTCTTATTTGTGATGATGGGTGAAGCACTCTCTAATGTCGGCTTCGGCGGTCGTTATCTCTTACAGGCTCCCTATAGCGAGTTACAAGTGCGCCGGGATGCTGTTATCTATGCCCTGCGGAATTTAGTCGGGGCAACTCAAGAGGCTTATGCTCCCAACGAATGGCCCAGAGGGATCGATGCCTACCGCCAGCTTTTCCAACGGTTGGAAGAACAGGGACAAGGCGATCTTCGCGCTCTCCTGGTTGAAGGCGAGTTAAGTCGCGTCATGGATGCGCTCATTCAAAGGTCTGGTCAGGGTAGTGTCGCGGGTTTGCGCCAATTAGGGGCAACAGCACAGTTGGATGTCGAACGCCTGCGGCGCCTAGTCATCGTTGGTAAGAACTTGATCTATCCTGCTGCCCCACCTCTGACTGCTTTTCTGGAAGCTTTGCAGCTTTTTGTGGATGGTTTCGAGCCATCCGGTGGGTTCCGGTTGCTGCGGATTGCCCGACCGCCGATTTTGTTCTATGGCCTGTATGGGATGTCCGCCTTTGATGAAGCTGAAGAAAGGCTGCTACGGCTGATCATTGAGCGCAATCAGCTTGCGGATAAACTGGACTGCTATTTGCAATGTGGCTGTACTTCTAAAACAGTTCTCTGCCAAATTGTTCTCGATAAAATTCTTTACGATCTCGATCGCGCGATCGACCTCTATGCTGTGGGGACGCAAGATACTAACGATCCTTTGAAGAAATCGCCAGAAAAACGGGCAGTTGCCTATAGCTATATCGTTGATGTTTTCCTATTTCCTAATCAGCCTAACGCGCAAGGAACGCTTCAGCGAGGTCGCTGTCTCCTAGAAAATGAGACCGAGGATGACGGCGGTTTATTACCTGGCGAACAGGGTAATTCCCAACAGTACCTCAATCATCTCATTTATCAAAGTTGTTTGCAGATTCGCAAGGATCTTTATGTTTCTTCTGGAAACCTTGAACGCAATGACAACCAGGTACTAGCAGCACTTCCTGACAATGACAAAACAATCAGAGACTTAGTTTGCCAAGAATTACAAGTTCAAAAAGACATGGAAGGTCGTTGGGAAAATCTGGTGCAAACGATGGCTCCGTCGTGCATACCATTTAGGAATGTTCGATGGAATAATTCAAACAATAACCACTCAGTATCAGGAGTATTTAATGTCATGAATAGCCTAATTAATCGAGCTTTACAGAGAGCTTTAGGGAAACCCGAAGATGATAGCCAAATCGATCTTGAAGTGAAATTTGAGTTACCCGGTAACTACGAAGAAAGCCTGCGTGACATTGCTGATAAGATGCCTCCGCAACTAGAGGATATTTCTGAGGCTGTGGACACTATTGCTTACAATCTCGGCGAGCCTCGACGCCCAGCAGCACCCTAGCATACCTTAAATAACAGGGGAAAAGCCATCATCAAGCCATGAGGAACTTGATACTTAAATTACTTGTATTGATGTAGAAAACAACAATCATTTAGGGGATGATTTCTATGAATACGACTTCTGAGAAGAGATTGATAGATTTCGTTAAATATCTCTCGAAAATAACTCAAAAGACAGCGACTCCACCTACTGATGCAGTCGGATTACAAGAACTTTTGCGCGGAACAGATCAGGAAAACCAACCAAAAGTGGCAGGATTAGGAGATATTGATACCCGTCTGGCAGAGATTCGGGATGCGATTAGTATCCGAGGAGAATCAGGCAGTTTCGTCATTCAGATGTTTTTGCTAACTTACCTCGAAACTCTCTATGCAGTTTTAAGGAAGGGAGACTGCAACCTGTTCCGACAAATAGCGCAATTTCTGGCTGTTTCTGGAAATGACTTGCACTTCTATGCAAAGCGGGGGGACGTGCTGAAAGACGGGCTTTTAGATGATTTTAACATAGCCTGTTCCGGTTTTGATTGTACAAATTCCGACTTACTTAAAGCTCGCCTAAAGTTGCTGAAAGATGTAGAGGATAAAATTTTCAAAAGCCTTGGTGGTGCAATCGCTCAAGGACCGAAAGGAGATGCAGGACCGAAAGGAGATGCAGGACCGAAAGGAGATGCAGGACCGAAAGGAGATGCAGGACCGAAAGGAGATACAGGAGATACAGGAGATGCAGGACCGAAAGGAGATGCAGGACCGAAAGGAGATACAGGAGATACAGGAGGAGGTGAATATCTCACAAAGATTTTAGGAAGGCTTGACGCTCTCGAAATAAATATGGAGAAGTTTAACCAGCTTAAACCAAGCCTTGACCTAATAGTTTATCTTCTTCTCAATCACCCTTACCGCCAAAATCGACAACAGCTTTTCTTGCAAGGAGTGTATCAGAATGTTAATGCCTGGGATCTCTTGAAGCTTTTAGATCAGGGAGACTCACTGTATAAAGAGAATTGGGAGATGATTGAAGAGATGTTCGGTGAAAAAGATGGGCAGCTAAAACCCAAAACCCAACGGTTTCAAGAGTTTCTTCAAAAATTTAATGAGTTCCAGAAGCACCAAAGTCCTCCTGCTGGCTGACTAAGCAATTTAGATTTCTCTTTTTCAGAAATTCAGGAAAGTTCGGCTGAACAGGTATCTCAAATCGAGACCGATTCAAAAAACAAAATCTCAAAGTTCTGGCAATCAATTCTAACTGTTTGGAGAAAAATACTGAGAAGCTCAGGATGAAACCCATACCCCTGATTTCACCCCTGATCAAGTAACCTAAAGGAATCCAACCATGACCTACAACACCACAGAAACCATTCAACGCTTGTGGGCAACCTTTTTGAGAGATCAATTAGGAGCGATGCCACCGGAAGAGCGCCAACAGTACGAACAGCAACTCGAAGACCGTTTCGGTGAACTACTCAAGGGGGCTGCCGACGGTTCCAGTAGTCCCGATAGTTTCCTCGATTTAATCGGATTTGGACCCAAAGGACCGATTCCCTTCGAGAACGTTTCCTATCCCTATATCCAGCCCGATTTCGATGATTCCGTCGTTCCTAGTCAACTGCACGCCGCCGCCGAACTGTACTATATTTACCAACACGAACGGATGAAAGTTTTTCAAGTCATCCAAGTGCTGCAGCGTCTGTTTAGAGAGGGACGGATGCGGATTCAACGGGGACCGGGGGCGCGAGGTCTATATTTACTTGACAAATGGAAACCTTTGCGCTATACGATCCGCGATCGGATGATGGCCTACCGTCGCGCCTTTAACTACGGCAATGCCCAACCAGCGTCGGGGGCGATCGTTAACCGCAATTTTCATCGGCAATTAGTCGGGTTTATGGTGGCCGTTGCCCAATATTTCCGGGATTTATTGATCGGGGAAGTAATTCGCGGTGGCACTCTCATTGAACAGCGACCCTTTGGCAGTATTGGCACAGTTCAACGCATCGGCTTGGATCTGCGCTATGCTCTCGATCGCTCCACCTACGGTAACATTTTGGCCCTGACGATGGAAACCGGACATTATCTCAATACGGTTCTCAACCTTTTGGATGCAGCCGATATCAAAAAAGCCTTCGATGCCAATACCAAATGGGATGTGATCGAAATCGTCTCCAATCGCTATCTGGGGGGTATTGCCGAACCTTCCCAACGGGCAAAAATGGCGGAAAGCGGTCGTCGGATTCTGCAATTTGTGGCTGATAACGACTTTAAAACCGCCCTTGACCCGATTTTATTCCAATCGGAACTCAGACCCATGGGTCCCCATTCGGAAGCTTGGTTGGCTGCCTATCGCATGACTCCCGAAGGCCGGGCCTTTCCGGGGGTAACTCCGGCGCTGCGCAGTGTTATCGGTTCGGGGTCTGCTGGGGTGTAACGCTATTTTTTTAGAGGTGTCCCGATGAGTGCCACTCTTTTGCCCGATTTCTCCATTAACCTAAATCAACGCCGTTGGTCTTGTGTCCTCGATCCCAACTTGGCCTTATCGGATTATGGTCTGCTCCTGGTCAAACAATTAGGACGATTTCTCGAATTATGGATAGCGCGAGAATTTTGGCATCTAATTGATAATAGCGATGTTTTCGATCGCTGGCGGCCTTGGCTAGAAGCGTCCCCAGAGAAGGGCAATTGCCCATCCCTTCTCACCCCGGAACTTTCTGCCCAAACCCGTCGCACTTTGCGGGAATGGGAAAGACTGCGACTAGAGACGGATTTAGGTAATCATTATCTATTTTGGATCGGCGATGGGCTTGGTGAATCCCTTTTGCCCAAAGAAACCGACA
The DNA here is from genome assembly GCA_007095475.1 of Microcystis aeruginosa Ma_QC_C_20070703_M131. Classification (GTDB taxonomy): domain Bacteria; phylum Cyanobacteriota; class Cyanobacteriia; order Cyanobacteriales; family Microcystaceae; genus Microcystis; species Microcystis aeruginosa_I. The sequence continues at coordinate 38,586 of SFCA01000146.1, forward strand.
GCAGTTTAGTCAGTCGTTGGGAATGGTTAGCCCGCAGTTTGGATAGACAAATTCACACCGATCTGCTCGGCTATGCTTTCCGAGATGCGATCGCTTTGAGTGCCGCCTTGGGGTCGGCCTTTATCCTAACCCATCGCTCCCCGGAAGATCGGGCCCGCAACTTACCCCCAGTAATCTGTTCCACCCTAGAGAGTTGGGGCATCAACTGCCAGGAAATTGACCAACAAGATGCGATCGCTGCTTTGGAACGGGAACAATTACGCCAGTTATTCATCCAGTCTGGAGTCTCCAAATTGCTCTGGATGGGGTTCCACCCAGTGGTTCTGCATTTAGTGGTTCCGGAAGCAATCAGGATCGCTCCTCCTCCCAGTTGGTGTGAAGATATTTCTGCGAGCGAATTGGAATTAGAAGACTGGTCAGAAACTAGGGGGGAAAAATTTGATTTTTGGCAGGGAGCAAGGGGATTTTGGTATGAGATTTAACGTTGAAAAACCTTCCTTTTATTTTTCCAGCTGACTTCTGACCCAATTCCGAAATGCTTTTACTAACTCTAGGTAATCTGTCTGGCCAGCTTGTTGTAAAAATATAGCAATTTCTAAGATGGGTAAATTAGGAAAAAACTGACTGGTTGGGGAGGTGATATAAGTGCCATTTTGTAATTGTTGGATGACCAGAGACTCCCCATTATAAACCCAAACCTCTGCCACGCCTAGATCTGCATAAACCTGAAGGCGATTTTGAGAACTGCTGGTGACATCAATTTCTATGACTAAATCTGGTGCTGGGTCTTCATTGAATTCCAGTCGCTTTTTCCCCCGAACCGCCTCAATATTATCAATGTAAAAACATTCATCCGGTTCTGCACCACTCAATTTAGGGCGTTTAAAGGTGGTAGAACCAAGGGGATAAATCGGGACTGCTGATTCTTCCGCTAGGGTTTCGACAAAGCGACCGATGAGGGTTTTACTAAATTCGTGTTCTGGGGAAGGAGCCATGATTTCTAAATTGCCACGATTGTAGGTCAGCCGCAGACGGCGATCGCTCATTTCTTCTAGCAGCGTTTCGTAGGTTTCCCAGCTAATCCCGGACAGGTGAATTATTTCAGCCGGTGGTGCGAGCAGTGTTGCAGTCATAGATTCAAGCAAAAATCCCATGCTTCCATTTTAGAATACTGATAACTGATATATGAATAATTCACGACCAGATAGCGCCAATTCCCTCCGTATTAACCAACCAGACTTAGTAATGGTGGCCGTTGCCGGTCAAATTGCCCATCCAGTCGGTCAGGCTAATCCCTATCGCATCGGTCATGATGGCATACCCCGAATCCTTCCGGCCACCGGGGGAATTGTCCTCAATCAACGGGTTGGCGATCGCTGTGTCGGTTTAATGGGGGATCATATTGAGCCGGGGGTGGCTCTCCATAATAATAGTCGGGAAATTATCGGCAGTCGTCGCGGCCCCAATCTCGCCCTGATTACCTATGCTTGTTTGGGCAATTGCGCTAGGGTGATTACTGGACCTGCCACGGGTCAATCGGGTCTGGTGACGGGAAAACATGGCGGAGTGGACCATGTTTTGGTAGATTTTCCCCCTGCGGTTTTGCGTCGCCTACGGATCGGCGATCGAGTGCAAATCTATAGTTATGGTTTGGGGTTAAAGTTATTAGACTATCCAGATTTGCGTTTATTTAACTGTTCTCCCGACTTCCTGCGGCGTTGGGGTTTAATTCCGGGTGATCGCGGTTTACAAGTCCCCGTGACTCATTTTGTCCCTGCTGCTGCTATGGGTTCGGGATTAGGCAAAAATACGGTCTGGCGCGGTGATTATGATATCCAGCTATTCGATCCGCAACTTCGCCGCCGCTATCGTCTTGATACTCTTCGATTTGGCGATTTGGTTGCCATTGGCTCGGCGGATACCCGTCACGGCCCTAGTTACCGTCAAGGTCGGATTACTTTCGGGATTATCGTCCATGGCGATAGTACGGTCAGTGGTCATGGTCCCGGGGTTATGCCTTTATTAACGGGTTCCTGCCAACGTTTACGACCTCTCTACGATAGCAGGGCTAATTTTGCCGCTCTGTTTAATTTGCGATCGCTACCTCCCGCCCAAGTCTATTCTCCTCTGGTCAATTCTTCTAGAATTACCCCTCGGTCTAGGGAAGTTTCTGTTAGTCACTCTTAGTTTTTTATGGTTGAGCTAGAAACTCAATTATTGTTAAGTTTTTCTAATTTATTGGCAATTTTTTCTGGAAAATTTTACAATGATCGAGCTTCGTCTTGGTTAAAACCTCGATTTTTACCCTAATCTATATTCCCAAATTAAATGTTAAGATTGGCCCAATTATTGGCAGAAATATATTACTGTAATCTTGACAAGACCGTCTTGCACCTACTTTTATTGATTGTTTCCTATTTTTCAGATAGACGCAGCTTTTATTTAGCCAGAAAACAAGTTAGGAGAGAAAAGACAATGAATAACCAGCATCAGCAAAATCTTGGCTCTTTGTTCACCGATGTGTCCTATCAAGTAGTTTCAGAAATTTATAAGCACGATCATCACTACTATATCATCCATCTAAAGGAAGATCAGGAAAAAAATTATTTAAAAGAATTAAAAAAATCTTTTGTTGAGGTGGATCAATTTGAAGTCAACGGTCAATATTTTGTTATTCTCGATGTATCTGGTCAAATTAAATCTTCTGCCCAAGAAATCGCCCAACTTCTCTCGGAAAGAGAACTACAAATTGCCACCCTAGTGGCCCTGGGACAGGCTAATAAACAGATAGCCCATCGCTTACATATTAGTGAATGGACTGTTGCTACCTATTTACGGCGAATTTTTGCCAAATTAGGGGTAGATAGTCGTGCTGCTATGGTCTACCGTTGTGCCGCTCTCATTCAACTGTTGCAATCAGATTTCGATGTTCAGGAATTAGCAACTATTTAATTGGCTAGGGTATAGGGGAGTGGGAAGCTTTTTTTCAGTGAGCAGTGATCAGTAAACAGTGATCAGTGAACTGATAACTGATACGGCCTTTCTGATCAAGATGAAGTATAACCGAATGTGGTATTGACGACCGGCGACCGACTCCTGACTGCACGAAAAACTTTTTCGGTAAACCCGAAATAATCAAAGGGTGAGCATTGCCCACCCTTGCTAATTAAGCAGTTACTACTTGGGAAGCTAACCGTTTAAAGGTCAATCTTTCATCGGCCACATCGACAAAAATCGTGTCTCCCCCTTTGAATTCGCCGCGCAGAATTGCCTTAGCGATCGGAGTTTCCACATATCTTTGTACTGCCCGTTTTAAGGGTCGCGCACCGTACACTGGATCATAACCAATTTCTGCTAGATAATCGAGGGCAATATCGGCAAATTTCAGGGCTAATTTTTGTTCGATCAAGCGGTCGCTGAGATTGGCTAACTGTAGTTTGACAATCGATCGCAGTTGTGCTTTTTGTAAACTATGGAAAATGATCGTTTCATCGATACGATTGAGGAATTCGGGACGGAAACTATTCCGCATTGCTTCCATCACTCGCGCCTGCATTTCCTCGTAACGAGACTCATCACCAGCCACGTCTAAAATGTATTGAGAACCGATATTACTGGTCATAATAATGATGGTATTTTTGAAATCAACCAGATGACCTTGAGAGTCGGTTAAGCGCCCATCGTCAAGGATTTGTAACATAACGTTAAAAACGTCGGGATGGGCTTTTTCAATCTCATCAAAGAGGATGACAGAGTAGGGACGACGCCGGATTGCCTCGGTTAGTTGTCCCCCTTCATCGTAGCCGACGTATCCCGGAGGCGCACCCATGAGACGGGAAACGCTGTGTTTTTCCATGTATTCCGACATATCGATGCGAACTAGAGCCTCTTCGGTGTCAAAGAGATTGCGCGCTAAAGCTTTCGCCAATTCTGTCTTGCCAACACCCGTCGGACCGAGGAAAATAAAGCTGGCCGTGGGACGGTGGGGATCCGATAAACCGGCGCGGGAACGTTGAATCGCTTCGGCCACGGCTGTGACTGCTTCCTCTTGACCGATGACACTTTCGTGTAATTCCTCTTCCAGATTGAGGAGTTTTTCTTTTTCCGATTCGATTAATTTATTGAGAGGAATTCCCGTCCATTTCGAGATAATTTCGGCGATATCCGATTCGAGAACTTCTTCCCTTAATAAACTTTTACCGGTGGTTTGTTTGTCGGCCAATTGAGTTTCTAGGGCGGACATTTGCCGCTGCAGATCGGTTAATTTTCCGAACTTTAATTCGGCGGCGCGATTATAATCATAATCTCGTTCGGCCTGTTGAATTTCCAGATTAACTTGTTCGATCGCTTCTTTAACCCCACGAACTTTATCGATAATTTCCTTTTCTCCTTGCCATTGGGCATTTAATCCCGATTGTTCTTCCTTGAGGTTAGCCAGTTCTTTTTCTAACTTTTCTAACCGTTCTCGCGAAGCTGGATCGTATTCCCGTTGTAGGGAAAGTCTTTCCATTTCTAGCTGGAGAATTTTGCGATCAATTTCATCGAGTTCTTCCGGTTTAGAGGTGATTTCCATCTTCAATTTGGCCGCCGCTTCATCAACTAAATCAATGGCCTTGTCCGGCAAAAAGCGATCGCTAATATAACGATTAGAAAGCAGTGCCGCTGCCACTAAAGCATTATCGGCAATTTTTACCCCATGATGCACCTCATAACGTTCTTTAAGACCGCGAAGAATCGAAATAGTATCGACCACATTTGGTTCATCTACTAAAACCTCTTGGAAGCGTCTTTCTAACGCCGCATCTTTTTCGATATATTTGCGGTATTCATCGAGGGTAGTGGCTCCGATACAACGCAATTCACCCCGGGCTAACATTGGTTTTAATAAATTGCCCGCATCCATTGCCCCTTGAGTGGCTCCCGCACCGACAACGGTATGAATTTCATCAATAAACATGATGATATTGCCTTGGGAATCGGTGACTTCTTTGAGGACAGCTTTTAATCTTTCCTCAAATTCTCCGCGATATTTTGCTCCCGCAATTAAGCCACCTAAATCGAGAGAAATGAGAGTCCGATCTAACAGAGATTCTGGCACATCACGGTTAATAATCCGCTGGGCTAATCCTTCGACAATGGCTGTTTTTCCTACTCCTGGTTCCCCGATTAAAACTGGGTTATTTTTAGTCCGACGCGAGAGGATCTGAATGGTGCGACGGATTTCGTCATCCCGTCCAATTACGGGGTCTAATTTACCTTCCCGTGCCAATTGGGTGAGATCCCGTCCGTATTTTGCTAGGGCCTCATATTTGCCTTCTGGATTCTGATCGGTCACTTTTTGACTACCTCTGACTTGTTGAATAATTTCCTTGAGTTTGCTTTCGGTAAGTCCGAATTCTTGAAGAATATTTTTACCGAAGCGATCATCTTTAGCGTAACCTAAAATCAAATGCTCGATCGAGATAAAGTCATCTCCAAATTCTCGGCGATAATTTTCCGCTCGATCGAGTAAACTATCTAAACTACGACCTAAATAAATCGAGTCGCCGGGGTTAGATATTTTCGGTTGACGACGGATAAAGTCATCGGTTCGATCCCGCAAACGGGCTAGACTAATATTAGCTTTACTAAAGACACTGCCCGCTAATCCCTCCTGTTCAAGAAGGACTTTCATTAGATGTTCGCTTTCGATTTGTTGCTGGCTGTTCTGTTTGGCAATGTCCGGCGTTTTGACGATTGCCTCCCAAGCTTTTTCTGTAAATTGTTGTGGATTGGTTGGCTGCATTTTCTATAAGAGATTACTTTTATACCCTAGAGACTATTCTAGATTGACCGGTTTGTTGGCTCCTAGGGGCTTACCGTACCTAGTTCAGGGGGATTTCCCCTCAATGGTGCGATTTAAGCGGCTAAAGTTTCAAGTTTATAAGCTGTCAGGGATTTAAACTGCGTCTTGGAAATTTTAGTACAAATGCTCGGATTCTCAACCAAGCTAAAATCTTAATTATTAAAGATGTTCACTGATGACTGATGACTGATGACTGATTACTGTTCACTGATTAAAGCCCACCCTAAAATACCATCTAAGCGATTAAAGATTTAACTTTACTAATGATACCAACTGGGTCAATACCTTGGTGGGGGAATTGTTCCCATAAACCGCCACAACCTTCATGGTGAGTACCGATGTAGGCGTATTTAGGAGTTAAACCGCGTTCGAGTAACCAAGAACCATAACGGCTACCTAAACCCGTGCGACGGTTAAATGCTTCTACCACTAAAACAAAGGGAGAACTACCAACTTTAGCGATAATTTCTTCATCCACTACATTGAGAGTCGGTTTATTAATTAAACCCACGTCGATCCCTTCTTGTTTTAGACGTTCTACTGCATCTAAAGCGCGGTATAAACCATCGCCAAAGCTGATGATATAACCGGCAGTGCCTTCCCGAATTACTTCATCTTTTCCGGGGACAAAGGTATAACTATCGCCAAAGAAATTATTACCGTTAGTATCAAGAATATTGGGAGTTTTAGAACGAGTCGAGAAGATAAAACGTAAACCTGGTTGATGGAAAGTTGCCTCGACACAAGCGGTCATTTGTGCCGCATCGGCCGGGAAATAAAGACGGGTTTCGTAACCGTCATCTAGTCCATTATCGGCAAAGAAATTATTCAAACCAAAGTGACAGGTATTATCCGCCATGTCATCGATACCGGAATGGGAAAAATGACATAAAAGATTAGAATAATTCAAGCGGGCCATGGTGATTTCAGAAATACACATTTCTAGAAAAGCGGCAAAGGTGGCGAAAATTCCCTGTTTACCTTTTTCCATCCCAAAACCGGCGGCTGCCGAAAGATTGCCCCGTTCCATAATACCAGAAGGAATAAACACTTCGGGATGTTTATCGTGGATAATTTTCAGACCGCAGGAACCCTCTAAATCGCTATCTACTACTAATACCTTAGCCTTGCGTTCTTCCTCGCTCATTTTGCCTAAAAGACTGACTACTGCTTCGCCGAAAACGTTGCGGTTAGAACCCCATTTATCCCCAGAACCGAGGAATTTATAGTCATTAGAAGGCTTCTTAATACTGTTGAGATATTCCACGGCGGCGCTGTGTCCTTTTGCCCCTAAATATTTCAAAGCCAAGGGGACAGAAATCACATCATGACCGTGGTTAGAACCTTCTAAACCTTCAATTCCAGGACACATGGGACGTTTATTAATAATCGCAATCGGGCCAGGAGTATTAATTGCTTCACAGATATTGCGATACAAACTATCGATATCTTCCCCATCTCCCACTAACACTTTTAGTCCATGGCCGGTGAGAGTTTTAGCCACATCATAACCGGGTAAATATTTGGAAGGATTACCGGCAATCGTCACATCATTATCATCAATAATTAGCTTAACATTGATGTGTTGAGCTACGGCTAAACGGGCAGCTTCTGCGTCATTGCCTTCCTGTTGAGAACCATCGGAACCTAAACAAAAAACGGTTTTTCCGGGGTTAGCTAAAGCGACACCGTTAACGTAGGGCCACATATGTCCTAAACGGCCAGAACTAAATTTGACGCCGGGGGTTAGTCCTAATTCCGGGTGTCCGGGAAGTTTAGAATTGGCCTCGCGGTAGTGCATTAATTGTTCTGGGGGTAAAGAACCTTCTAACGCAGACATGAGATATTGAGTACCGACGCGGTGTCCCGCTTCATCGAAGAAGATTGGTACAAATTGACTAGGTTGACTGCGGAAAAGAGCATCGAGAATCACCACTTCCGGGACGGTATCGTAGGGGCCGCCGGTGTGTCCACCCACACCCCGGGCCGCACCCGTGGCAGTAAAAAAGATGATAGCATCGCGACAGAGTTGGATATTGGCTTTTAGGGCGCTTCTGTGCTCGTCGGTGAGGGTGGGGTTACTGGGGTCGAGACTGATGGGTATATAGGTGCTCAAATCGATGGGAAAGGTTGTCATCGTCGATTTTCCTTAATGTAGAGAAATAACTATAGTCAGGGAAATCATAGCCTAGAATGTCACCCGATCGATTGATTGAATAATTTCTTATCATTGATACCCCAAAGAAAAAATTGATCGCTATCGGAGCGATCGATTTTTCCAACTGACAACGACCCTAATAGTTCCATCATGCACCTTTGGCGAACACCAACGGCGCAATTAACGGCAGACG
>SFCA01000147.1:0-11492 GCA_007095475.1 Microcystis aeruginosa Ma_QC_C_20070703_M131
AAGACCAGAACAGAGTAAATCTGTTAAGGCAGGTGCGGAACCCCGCAAGGGAAAGAAGCAGAAACCTAAATCGTGAGGTTTGGGAATCGCCGTCCGTTTTACGGCGGCGAGGATGTCAAAATCGGGGTCTTGAGTTCCGAGGAGTTTGTCCCAGAACGTGAAATATAGACCGTAATGTACGGTGTACTTGCGATGATGAATGGAATGATGGGCAGGACCAATAAACCACCGACCCAACCAATGATGGGGAAATGAGGAGGGCAAGCGATCGATCCCAAGATGATTTAACACTGCCCAGATCGTCATCGTGGTGAGTGCCGCAATTAACGTGATGAAATGCAGGGGAAGGACAAAGACAATGCCGACCAGGAAGAGAGACTGAACGATCGCCTCTAGTGGGTCAAAGGCAAACGAAGTCCACGGGGTAGGATAGCGCGAGCGATGATGCCCCTGGTGTAACCACCGAAAGAGTGACGGGTGGTGAAACAAGCGATGGGTGAAATAGAAATAGGCATCCTGGAGAACCAACACAGCGCCATAACTAACCCCTAAATAACACAGCCCATACTGTTGAGGGTGGCTGTATAAGCGGGTAATACCCCAACTGTATCCTGTCATGATCAAAGCCGCCGCCAGCGCAAACACCCCCGCCGAAAGAACCGAGAGCGTGATATCTTGTTGAATCGATCGCCAAGAGGGAGACCAATGCCGCAGGTTGTGATTGACAAAGGACTGACTCAAGGGCGAATAGAAGAACAAATAGGTTCCCCCAGCCACGAGAAAGTATCGCGCCAGGATGATCCCAAAGAAAGCGAACCCGTAAAATCCAAATGAGTGGTCTATCAATTTAATCTCCTTGCCATTCCCGATCTTCCAAGTCCTTTTGAGGTAACAGCAACGTGGCTTCAATTTCTTGCCGGATTGCGGCTGTTATTTCGCAGTTACTATTCAAACAATCGATCAGGAGTTGATTGGCCTCATAGTAGCGTTGGATCAGCTGCTGTTGCTCAGTCGTAAACTGCCAGGGATGATGAATATTGCGATAATTGGCGATCGCACACCGCAACTGTTCCACCCAGGCAGAATAGTTTTTCTGCCACCAGTGCTGAAGCCGTTCCAGGTTTTGACTCGGAGGTGGCAGTTGGTCTCTCAATTGTTGCAAAGACTTATAAAATCCAGCATCCAGAACCATCACCAGAATGTTGTTGAGTGCCTCGCCACAAGCATTGACGTATGCAAAATCCTGACTGTGGTCGATGGCAAACTCTACCAGCAAGTTCTCCAACGCCGCATCTAAAAACATCCCCTGAGCGAGCGTGCTGGCTAAGGCAAAGCGATCTGCCGTATGCGGGCTTTGGGCAAGGGCAAGGTAAAATGCGCGTGCGGTCGCCACTTTGGGTTCGTCTGGGAGCTGCTGGGATTTTTGGCTGGCCCAACTCAAAAACTCTTGCAGATAGGAGTCTTGCGCGACTAAGGCATCAATTTGTTGCTTCATCAACTGCACCAGCGCATCTGCACTTCGCAACATGGCAGCCGTTAACAAGAAGACTTCGCGCCAGTGGGAATCGGTGATGTGACTCACCAACCCTCCCAGTGCTTGTTCTAATGCCTGCAAATTATGGCTGGCAACTATTTTTCGAGCCGTGAAGTATTCTTGAAATGCCAGATAAGAAAATGAAAAAATTCCTCGCGCCCTTTCTGTGAGGAGTCCATGCTGTGCCTCGATCGCTTTCAGCATGGCTTCGCTTTCGAGTTGGAGTTCCTCTGCTTCCAGGGTTGCACCTGGCAAATTCCGCAAATAGTCGCCAATGTATTGCTCAATCGTGCGTTGCTCAAAAAAATACTGCCCCTGTTCAAAAGTCACTGCTGCAAGCTGGCTCAACAGCCTCAATTTTTGGGGCAATAAAAACCCCCGGTAAACCTGATCGCGTTCGACTCCTCGAGCTTCATCCCATTTACCCAGCAGCAAATCCAGCCCTTGTTTATAAAACTCAGCCCGCTTGCTCGGAAATTTCCCTTGACCCTGAAACACCCAGCAGGCGAGATGCAGAAACAGAGGTGTCACCACCAGTTGCCGAAATTGCCAGTTTTCCGGCAAGTCCAACTTCTCCATAAACTGAGCCGACTGCTCCTGCCCCGCTTGAGCAGTCGTTTTGCTCAGTGCCACAAACCACTTTTGCGCGAAGGTGCTGATTTGTGCCTGGGTAAAGGGGGCAATTTCTACATCAGTGAAACCTCGAATCTGGAGTTTTTGGGCAGCGGTGCGACAGGTTACTACAAATCGATTGCGATGATACTTTTCTGAGAATTGGCGAATTTCTCTCAGAACCGCTGTAATGTCCTGGTTGAGAACTTCATCCATGCCATCGAGCAACAGCAGGACTCTGCCCGCTTGCAGTAAGGTTTCCAGCACAGACGGGTTGGAAATTCCCGAGGTGAGCAATGCCTGACGGATGTAGTTGAACAGGCTAAATTCACCACTGGGCCTGGACTCCTCGGCAAATTCTCTCAATAAGATAAAAATCGGCACTTGATTCGCCGCAAACTCGCCTTGGTTGCACTGAATCGCCAGATGTTGCAAAAAGGTAGTTTTGCCAACCCCCGGCCTGCCCAAAACTCTAAGCTTTGAGTAAGTTTCAACAGCCTGCATTCCGGGTATTTGCTTCTGCTCAACCTCTCCCAAACCGACGCGCTCGAATTCAGCAGGACCCAAGTTTTGCCAATCGGCAATCTCCACCCACTGTTGACTGGCAATTTCCGCCAAAATATTGACATCCACATAGATGTCATCAATGTTGACTGGATGGCTGATGTCTAGTAACTGCAAGATGCCGCACTGGTTTTGGATGGTGTCCCGGCGTCGCGCTCGCACCTCTTGCACCAGAGCATCAATATTAGTTTTCGCCAGTTCTCCTGGTTCAGGAAATTCTGCGGGCGGAGCGAGGGCAATCTCCCGCCAATCCAAATCCAGAATCGAACAAATTTCCAGGAAAACCTGGCGATCAACGGGTTTCCCTGTGAAAAACCGCCAAATCGGCTGGCGGGTCTTTAAGTTCACTTCCCCTGCTAGATTTTCCTGAGTCCACCCCTTGAGCGCAAAGGCTCGTTTAGCCTGTTTAATTCCCGAAGGGGAGGCCTGGAGCGATCTCTTGACCATACAATCCAATCCTCCTTATCGAGTCAGAATCAGTTCTGGTTGGGACGACCAGAAACTTCTAAGGGATCGTAGCCTAGTTGTTGAGTAATCCGTTCTCTGGCTAAGGCCCGGTACTCCCAAAAATGTTCTCCCGCCGCGCACAGACCTAAATAGAGATTGAGAACTTGGGGCTTTTTTTGCCAAATCGTCCATAATTGCCGCCAAAACTGTCCCCGAATGTCCGCTCGGCGGATACCCTGATGCCAGATTAACTGGGTAATTAGCCGTAACCCCTTACCCACGGGAAATTGCATGGTTTGCTTGTGTTTTGACTGCAAACCCAGACCGAGACATTGTTGGAAACAGCGTCGGAGATAGTGGCTGGGTTCGTACAGCGTCCAGAAGCCTTCGACATACTCTCTGGCAATTTCGGCAATCGGGCGGGTGGGGATAAAATTCATCAAGCTATTCTGATCTCCCGTCGGATGGATGCTGTCACCCTCAACTAAACGCTGTTCTTGCTGGAGACGATTCCAGAGTGCCGTGTTGGGCGGAGCCTGGAGGATGCCTAACATGGGTTGAGGAATACTGGTTTCTTCCACAAAGGCTTGAATCCTTTCCCCCGCACCAGAGCGCTCTCCATCAAACCCCAAGATAAATCCAGCATAGATTAGCAAACCGGCTGCATTAATCTTGCGACAGGCTTCCACCAGTGGATTGCGAGTATTTTGCAGTTTGCGCGTCACTTGCAGACTATCTTGGTCAGGAGTTTCAATCCCCAGAAAGACAGAATAAAACCCCGCCTCAGCCATCAGGCTTAACAATTCATCATCCTCTGCCAAATTGACCGAGGCTTCAGTAATAAAGGTGAAGGGATAGTCGTGCTGCTTCATCCAGGGAATCAAGTCTCTGAGAAAGCGTTTGACGTTGCGCTGATTGCCAATAAAGTTGTCATCGACGATGAACAACGAACCGCGCCAGCCTAGGTCGTAGAGAGTCTGCAACTCTGCTAAAGTCTGACTCGGCTCTTTAGTACGAGGTTTGCGCCCGTAGAGGGAAATAATGTCGCAAAATTCGCAGTTAAAAGGACAGCCGCGAGAGAATTGCACTGCCATCATTAAGTAATCGTCTCGCTGAAGCAGGTCGAAGCGGGGGATGGGGCTGAGGGTCACGTCTGGCTTGTCCCCAGAGCGGAAAATTCCCTGGCTTTGACCTTGAGCGATCGCCTCCAAAAACAGGGGAACGGTTAACTCTCCCTCATCCAAAATGAGATAGTTCGCTCCAGAATCCAGGGCATCCTGGGGGACAGAGGTGGGGTAGGGACCGCCAACGGCGACTTTTTTGCCTAACTGCACGGCTTTTTGAATCAGAGCTTGAAAATCTGGCTTCTGGACCAACATGGCAGAGAGGATAACCAACTCACACCACTCCCAATCGGCTTCTGTTTCAGGATTGACGTTGCGATCATAAAATCGAATCTCCCAGTTTTGGGGGAGGAGGGCGGCGACAGTAATGATGCCGAGGGGTGGAATGGTGGCTTTCAGTCCCGCGATTTCCATAAAGCGATCGTAAGACCAGAAAGACTGGGGAAACTCAGGGTAGAGTAACAGGGCTTTCATCGAAAAACTGGGTCTGAAACCCCGCCCTTTAGCGATAGCGGAGGGCGGCTTTACATAAGTTAGTGAGAAACAATTAAACCGTTAGAACGACGAATTAACTGAATCTTACTAACAGTTATCTGTCCCAATCGTTGACCATTGGCATCGCTTACAGATAGCTGTTTTTGGGTATCTCCACTAACATAACCAATTCCTTTGGGAGAAGAAATTAAATCTCCTTTACGGAACCCATGTCTTGTGGTAGAGCCACCATATTTACGTCGTTTACCACCTTACAACTATGTCTGCTTCTTCATTGGAGGGGAATATACCGATGATCGAGTGAATATTTGTCATGAATTTCCTGTTTTTAGTACATAATTAGATTATATCCAACATTCCGCAGGTCAGATTCCACTTCATAAATATCCCTCTTTGGGAGTATCTCATTTATGCAAGTGAGTAATTATACTTGTCCCTAAAACTGGTTTCTAGCAAGGCTTTCAAAATAGCTTGACATAAAAACCTGATTTAGGGGTTACAAAGGTGAGATGCTCTCTCCCTCTTAGCAATGCCATCGTTAGCATGACTTTCTGGTGATTGTTTTGCTTTATTTTTGGACTTTTCTAGTCGCAAATATTTTCTGAGATTAGAGGTTTGCCAACCAAAGCGAGTATGGACTTTTGCCAATTGAGATAGTTGCTCAATCGCCCATTTCTGTCCGACCATAACCGACGAGAAACCTTTTCCCGACTTAGCTCCTTTTCTACTGGAAGTTAGATCAATATCGGTTTTGACATACTCAAAGTAAATGTCAGTAATTGGATAGATTTTGGTTAGTTCAGAAACGACTCGAAGTTCGAGTTGACGATTAGCTCTAATTGAGGGGGATAATTTTCCTTGTCTTCTATTTGAAAATCGTTTTTGTCGATGCGCTCTTAGATTAAAAGAAAGTTGGCGGTTAATCCGTCTTTTTCTACGTCCTCTTCGCATTAAGCAGCGATTGTCTAGGCACTCTCTTACTCGCTTAAAAGGAAGTTCTAAGTGAGCCTTCCAAAGAGTAAAAAGGGAGGATTGAACGCCAATTCCAGAGAATAATTTACCCGGGTTAATACCAATGGCAATCGGTTGGGTTTTGCTATCGGAAGGTTCAGTGGTTAGCTGGACATAGAAAATATCTAAGTCGTTGAATTTACCGATAGCTTTTCCTTCCTTAATCCACCGTCTGGCCCGACTGGGTTTGGTGGGCATCAACGGTTTTCCGTCTTTTGAGATAACAGGAACTCTTGCCATGGAGATAATCCTTAAGAGTGAAGTTAATGTCCCTTACCGCAACACAATCAAGATGTCTTGTCTAACAACGCTTTACCAATAGAGCTTAGAGGGAATCCGAACTAGGGAAGTATTCGGAGGTCTGGGCCAGATTGTGTCTCGATGCGGTAGTCTCTACTTGCGTCGCCTAAATTGGTCTAGGCAAGCCCCGTCCCTTTTAGGGCGGGGTTAGTGACGAATCAAATTATCTCAAACCCAGTCAACGCTTCGACATTTTGTCGGAAAGCGATTAAGGCATGATTAGCTTGATACTCGACGAGACCAGAGAAGATCGCCTCCGAGACTTCCTGCGAGACAACGGTTTTGATCTCAATATTGGTGTTATAACCGACCATATCTCCCTGGCGGTTGCCGTGGCGACCTGCGCCCTGGGCTTGCGAGAGGGTATAGCCAGTTACGCCTAACTCTTGCAGCAGCTTGATCATGCGGTCTTGCAAGACGGTTTCACCAATGATGACAACCAGTACAGCCGGTTTAATGGGTAGGGATGAGGATGACATGGGCAACTCCTAAAATGGGTTTTTCAAAGACAATGTTATTGACATCCTCACCACGCCACTTTTTTAGGGTGGTCGCGTCAATGGGGTTGACGCAGATAGCGAAAAACGCTTAATTGCTTAAGTCTGACACTTTCGACCCGTCCGTTTTGAGTGTCCGAATGCCGGACGGCCACTTTGAACAAGTCGAAAAAATCTCATCTTCAACCTTATTTCCTAGAAAGTTTTACTCGTTCAAGGCCGAATTTGAAGTCTTTTCTGAACGAAACCCCCTACTATCTGTGGTCAGGGTTCAGTTTTTAGCTTGGTTATCGCTTTTTCCATTGTAGCTTAAAGCCGTCCTCAAAGGACGGGGTTTTCAAGCCAAACTTTCGATAATAGAATACCTGACTGGGGTACGCTCAAGAGATGGCGATCGCCTCTGTTGTCGGTATCAAAATATTCTCGGAAATCGGCTTGGCATCGGGTAAGTAGTCCATAAAAAGCCTCATCTGATTCATTTGTACCGGACCAAAAATAGTGGCAAAAGAAACATCGGCTGCATCTCGTCCTGTGCCAACGCGAATTAGCCCGCTCTGAGGCACAAGGCGGGTAGGATCGAAAAGATACCAGCGACCCCCTAGATAAGCCTCAAACCAGGCATGAAAATCGGGGGGATTTAAACCATAGGCGTAGCCGGAAACAAAGCGTGCCGGAATGTTCAAAGCTCGACAAAAAGCAATACCTAAATGGGCAAAATCACGGCAAACGCCTACCCTTTCTATCGCTGTATCGCAAGCAGAAGTTAAAGAATCACTGCTACCAGAGAGATACAAAACATTGTCATAAATCCAGTTGCAGATAGCTGTCACCCGCGAATAACCAGGGACTAAATTGCCAAATTCAGCCGCGACAAAGCGCAATAATCGATCTGACTGACAGTAACGACTCGGATAAAGATAGTACAAGATATCGAGGGGTAAATCGGCCGGCTTTACTTCAAAAATCGTACTGGGGTCTGAATAATAAGGAGATAAGCCAACGGTCGCTCGATAGGAAATTTGCAAATTGCCAGGAGGGGCATTGAGTCGAAAGTATCGGTTTCCACTGACAGAAGTGATGTATTCCTCAATCGACCGTTGAGAGTTAGAATGGAGGTCTTCCTGAACAATAATCTGATGGTTGTTGCTGACAATAGCAACATTAAGAATTAGAGTGCTTGCTTGCTCAATGCTGTAGGTTAATTCACAGCCAAGCTCATACTTTAGCATATCGTTTTTCCCTGTCCTTTCAATACGAGCAGATGCTGGAGCCGAAGCCGATTGTAACGCTGCACCCACAAACAAGGCAGGTTGAAGGCTGTTCCCACGGCGAGGTTTACCAGCACACCCCAGTCAGGAGTCCAGAGCATCGTCACTAACCAAAACAGCCAGATGGCGATGTGAACGTATTCCGCGCGACGGGTTTCAGCCAAAAAACGGGACATTACGGCACAGTCCCCACCGCCAACGGATGTTTTGCGAAAACCTCCTGGGAAGAAATCCCCTGCTTCTGGCAACCGATCCTTCCATCGCTTGATCCGCAGTACCCGATTGTACCATTGTCTATCTTCCCCCCAGGGTCGTGGCCGGGTCAGGCAGGTGTCCGTTTCTAGGAATTTCAGGGGAAGTCGATGACCGACAAAACCGATCAAAAGTGACCAGGCTGTCCAACCGACCACACAAAGCCCGACAATTACCCCATCCGGTAACTGTAGTATAGACAATCTCATTCATTCACCTTGCCATCGGGTACTTATCCTTCGTCCTTTCCATTCGATTTGACCACGTTCGAGATTCAGAATTGCCAGCAGGAACACTGCAATGAAGAAGGCAACCGGAATGGGGAAGAAAAAGACGATTGCTCCGAATGAACCCACTGGCCATACAATTATGGCTAACTGTATGGCGAAGGCAAGATAAAGCAGTACGTTATATAGTAAGGATGAATTCCCGACAATCGGCCAGCCAAATAGGGATGCGGGCAGACACCAAGCCGCCCAGAACAACCCTGAAAGCCAGAACACAACCGCCAGCATCCGCAGCCAAGAGACTTCCCCTGCTGCCGTTGCAAAGTTTTTGTCGAAACCAACAACCAGGTCCCGCAGCCCGCCGGGGTACATCCGATAGTCCAGTTGGCCATGACCAATGTATGCACTCACTGGCAGTCCCGCACTCTCATAAATATGAGCCATGAACCAGTCTTCTACAACATATCCTGCCACAGCGTCGTGGCCGCCGACCCGCTCATAGTCATCCTTGCTGGTAGCCATAGCCGGTCCAAAAGCCACACCACCTCTTGCTCCCAGTTTGACGGCCATCAAGCCGACGAGATTGAACAGAACCGCTAACAGTTCGTAGGGGCGTTCAGTGCGGTGATAGGGCTGAACTGAGACCAGACCACCTAAGTGTTGAACAGTTGCCACCAGCCTGCGGAGCAGCTCCTCGCCTGGCTCAGTGTCGGCATCGAGAAAGACGAGAATATCGCCAGATGAGGCTGCATATCCGGTTTTGAGTGCCCAGTTTTTCCCTGTCCAACCTGTGGGCAAAGGGCTAGTCTGCACTACTTTCACCCCGGCCTGTTCGGCGATCTGTGGGGTAGCATCGGCGGACTGGTCATCGATGACAATGATTTCGTAGGGCTTGAATGTTTGCTGCTTTAAGGCTGTTAGCAAATTAGGGAGGGTACTCTCTTCATTCCTCGCCGGAATCAAGACCGAGACTTTAGGCGAACCGACGACTGAAAGGTCTGGAAGTCGCGGCAACCGCCACATCAATCCCCAGCCTATTAGCCAGCGCACCAGCAGTGTGATGGACATCAGATCCATAATGATTCAACCTTTCCTTCCGTCTAGAACATCACTCACCTACCGATACGAATTCCCTTGAGAAAACTCAGCAATCCGAACACCTTAAGAATCCACAAAACGAGGGCGATGACAACCACAATGTTCAGGATTTGCTTGATCTTGCTGTCCATCGGAATGTAGTTGTTCACGAGCCACAATAGAACCCCAACCACGATGATAACTACCACAAACTGTACCAGATCCATGACTGACCTCCTTTCTCCGATCTAATGAGTTTCGTCAAGCATTTTATTCTCTCCATATTATATATGCTCGTTTATATATGCTCGTTAGGTAGCCCAAGCAATCGCACACAATTCTTGAAGATACGCAATAAATCTACAAGATATCCTCATGGAATAGCAATTAGGAGATAAATATTAAATTTTTCAAGTTAGTATACAGAATATTAACTATCTGTTTACAGGTTCGCACAAAACAATGTTAACGGACAAATGTTCATCACCAACAGCCCTGATTGAAAAACACTTTGGCACTCTAAAAGACCCTAGAGCGTTACACAACATTGAGCATTTGCTGATAGATATTATTGTGATTAATATCTGTGCAACCATTTGTGGGGCGAACAACTGGGAAGCAGTTGCTGCCTATGGTATAGCCAAATATGAATGGCTAAAAACTTTTCTAGCTCTGCCTAATGGGATTCCCTCTCATGATACATTTATCCGATTATTTGCCCGTTTAAAATCAGAAGAACTCCAGTCATGCTTTATTAGTTGGATGCAAGCAGTTCATCAGGTGACCAATGGAGAACTCTTAAATGTGGACGGGAAAACCTTACGAGGGGCAAAAGAACGAGGAAATAACCGCAGTTTAATTCCTATGGTAAGTGTCTGGTCAGCCACTAATCATTTGGTACTTGGTCAACGAAAAGTCGCTGAAAAATCCAATGAGATTACTACTATTCCTGAATTATTGAAGATTTGAGAAATTCGAGGTTGTTTAGTAAGTATTGATGCCATGGGATGTCAAACTGAAATTGCCTCTACAATTATTGAGCAAGGCGCTGATTATGTATTAGCATTGTGAAACGCTGATCTGCCAAGCATTATACCCTCAGTTATCTTTTGTTATCGTTTGAGTCCCGCTAAATAGGGTTTGCGGCAAAAAGTTTTTCGTGGGGACAGGGTGTGGGGTGTGGGGTGTGGGGTGTGGGGTTTTAGGGATTTTGAGGGGGTCAGTTACCTAATTTTCAGGGAAAAAGTCCAGGGATTTTTCCCCCGATCACTCCAATGGTTGGCACTTTTTGAGGGAAAAAAAGTCTAAAAGTCTTACCCAACAAGGTTTTTAGATTTATTCAGCCAACCCTAAATAGGGCTTGCTGAATAATGGTAAAACCCTTTTAAAATAAGGCTTTTGACCTGTTAAAATCCGATGTTCATGCTGCGAAAATAGGATTGGGACATTCAAAAACCTTGCATTATCCTTCTTGTAGTACACAAACCAGTACAAAAAAAAAGAGGGCAACAAAGCCTGAAACGACCGGCTACTGACGACCGACGACCGACTCCTAACCCCACCAACAAACTTTTTCAGCAAACCCTAAATAAGCAATTCGACTCACCACTACTTCCAGATCGGTACCCCATAGTCTATCCCTTTCCTGGCGTTACTGGGTTTTCTGCGTTTGCTCCAGATACTTCTGCACAATCTGTCCCATCTGCACCAGATTCGGTTCAATCTTTTTGGCCAGAAGCTCTTCGACTAGGTGAACTAAGCGACTGAGCAAGAAGGGTGGCACACTGTGAACTGCGCTGAGGTCAATCCTCACTTCGACTCGGCTTTCCACCAATGTGCAATTGCCTCGATCCAGAAAGCGGTTCTTGCCAGCGCAAAACACCGCCTCTCGGTAGGCATGGGTTTCAATTTGCCAGTCTACAGTAAACTCATTGTTGTCCCAGATATCGTATTGTAAAGTTTTGTAAAAAGTATATGCAAATGACTGCAAACAACTGCTAATATGGTTAGTGTAAGTTTACATTGCAGTTCACATGAAACTATCAGATTATGCTAAGAAAAAAGGGATCAGTTATGACACTGCT
>SFCA01000148.1:0-27653 GCA_007095475.1 Microcystis aeruginosa Ma_QC_C_20070703_M131
TGATCGATCAGAACTACCCTTGACTGTGGAAAGTATCAAGAATGCCTACGTCAAGGACGAGGAAAAAGAAAGAGTCGAGGTGGGGGAAAAAGTAAGCGTGGAGGGATTCCGGGGCGTGTAGATATTGGCGAGCGACCAGCAATTGCTGACCAGAAAACTGAAATCGGTCATTGGGAAAGTGACACAATGATTGGAGTCAATCATCTAGGAGTTCTCGTTACATATATGGACAAAGCCTCGAAATTTTTAGTAGCAGGATTGACCAAAAACAAAACGGCTAGGGAAATCAACCCTTGTGACCGAAGAACTTTTTCGAGAGATTCCCTCCGAAAAAAGAAAAACCTTTACTTGTGACAACGGCAAAGAATTTTTATGATTACGAGCTAATTCAATTTGTGGTTCAAGCCAAAATTTAGCTTCCATTCTTGTTTCTTCTCGGGAAAAGAAAAAGAAGCGATAGCCATCTTCTCGGAAAACAGTTGGACTCATCAGAAATCTAATCAGGATGATTGATGCTTACCCTTCATTTATTATAGCAAATATTAAGTTAAAAATACACGAGGGAGAAGCAAGAGCATAAAAATCCCCCTTCACTGGTCTAAAATTAAGGGGGAATGAGTTATATAAAAAGGCAATTTAACCGACGTTACTGGGTTCTTTTTCGGTTAAATGAGAGCGTTTTACTTTGCGTTTTATGGTTGCACCTGCACCAAGTATTCCCAGGGAAAGAAGACTTAGGGTTGAGGTGGGTTCGGGAGTCTTAATTTCTATTGTTTGGCTATATCCTCCTCCAGTATCGTCACTCTGGGTTTCTACAAAAGCACTAACAATATTAGAGGGAAAATTGTAAGTAATTTCATAAGTATTTAAGTCTAAAATCAAGTAAGATTGAAATGAGACGGGAAGCGATGCTAACAGATTGCTATAAGTTAAAGTTAGCAAAGAATCAATTGTATTGTCTGGAAGCTCACCAAAGGTAAAATTTGAGGTAGCAACATAATCATTTAGTCCATCATTAAAACCAAAAGACGCAAAAAACTGAGATTCATTACTGTCTAAATTTACCCCCGATAACGATATAGATTCAAATCTAAGCCCCGTATCAATAATAACTTTTTTTGGGGCATCTTTGTTTTTTGTTCCTTTTCCTGTCTCAAATATGTCTTTCTGACCAGAATCATCACCAGCTAGCTTAACTATACTAACAATCTGTGGGTCTAAAATAATATCTCCAGGTGGAATTTCAATTACAGTTTGATCTTTACAAAGTTGATGTATCTCAAGAGCATCAAGAGCACTTTTTAACTTGATAGCTTTACCTATAGCTGTATCATTAGAGTTTACTTGAATTGAGACATCTCCGAATGTAGGAGGAATGTCGGCTCTTGGATGACAAAATATTCGATATTTTACCGTAGTTGTACTACCATCTTTAGGAAATACTGGATCTCCAGTCTTGACGACAATAGCATCAACTGATTGGGGAATCAATACAATTGTTGCCGTTGCAGAAACCAGAAATTTTTTCCAATGATTAAATCGTTTAACAAAGTTGAGAACGTTCATTTTTTCTTCACCACTAGCGACTTAATGAAAACACTCGCAGATAATAAGTGAGCTTCATATTAACTGTCAAGGCTTTTAAAGTTATATAAAGCTATATAAAGCAGTATTAAGACAAATAACTTAAATCTAAAAATAATATTAAATTGACCGTACACCTTATAATGTCATATAATGTCAGGTAAAAGCTTATTAATCTTGATTCTGTGTTTAAAAATGAACAATTTTGATATTCACTCTTTAATTACAACTGTTGATAATCTCATCTTTTCCTATACAGGAGAGAATTTAGATGATGTTCAGTCTGAAATCTTAGAAGGGGTGATTAATCACCAAAAATATACAGAAATCGCTAAAAATCATCATCGTTCCGAGAAATATGTCAAGGATGTAGCTGGTAAGCTATGGAAAACCTTATCGGAAATTTTAGGAGAAGAAGTTAATAAAGCTAATCTTAGGTCTAGTCTGCGAAGGTATTATTATAATGTCGCTAAAAATAATGTCGTTAACGGTGTCCAAATTAATAAAGGTCATATCTGTAATCAACTACCAGAAAATCAATTACAAAAACCTAATCTTGCTGAAGAATCTAAACTCGAAATCGCTACAGAGTTGATGAAAGAAGGCTTAACCGTCGAACAAATTGCTAGAGTGTTAAAACTTCCCCTAGAATTAGTTAAAGAGCAACTTAAAAAACCTAAGCAACCTAATTAATAGTGGTAGTTGGCACTGGCAGAGTATTTCTAAGTTCAATAATAATTTCTATTTTAATAAACTTCATCATGAGAGCCAATATCAACGAGACAACCATTAAGGTTACAATGAAGGAATCAGATTTCAGGAAATAGCCATGAAACGAGATGAGGTACTAACAATTCTCGCAAAACACCGAGAACAATTAGAAAAACTAGGGGTAAAATCTCTGTCTCTATTTGGTTCAGTAGCAAGGGATGAAGCACGTTTTGACAGTGATGTAGATTTATTGGTAGAATTTAGTAAAGCGGTAGGGTTATTTGAGTTTATCGAGGTACGACTTTACTTAGAAGATATATTAGGATGTTCTGTTGATTTAGGTACTCAAGATTCTTTAAAAGAACATTTACGACAACCTGTATTAAAGGATGTGATTAATGCCTTTTAGAGATTGGCAACTTCGTCTTCAAGATATTATTGAATCCATTGATGAAATCTTGGAATGGACGGCTAATATGACCTTTGAAGATTTTAGGTCAAATCGAGTGACTCTTAAAGCAGTTCTTTATAATTTAGGAATTATTGGTGAGGCATCTAGAAATATTCCTAGTGAGATACAATTGCGTTATTCTCAAATTCCTTGGCGTTTAATGGGAGATATGCGAAATGTCATTTTTCATAAATATTTTCGGGTAGAATTGGCAATTGCTTGGCGGACGATTGAAAATAATCTAACTCCATTGCGTTCACAATTACAGGAAATTTTAGAAAATGAAGCCGAAAATTAATCTATAAAAATCCCCCTCAACTTATTCAATTAAGGGGGAATGAGTTATATAAAAAAGGCAATTTAACCGACGTTAGCGGCTTCTTTTTGTCCCGATTGAGTGGATCATGTTTTCCAGTGGATTAAGCTTTCCTAATCCAGCCAATCGGCGAAGCTTAACTAATAAAAATCCCCCCTAAGACCGGGGGATTTTTTTCAGGGTAAAATAGCAGAACTTGAAAGCCAAGCTTAGAGATATTATCTTAGACTTAAATGCTGATGCTATTGAGTATTAGAGAAGGTTTTAGATAGGTATAGGGTACGATCCGTTTTTGATTATTGGCATCAATCTCTTGTTCGTTCATATTGAGATTTTGCTGAAATTGTCGAAGGAAGCCCGTAATTGTTGCCTGATCACCCTCGGCAAAAACCTCCTCAAACTTCCTGCCATAGAGTTCTTGAAAAGCTTTATCGTAATAGCCCAATCGATCGTATCGATAGTCGGATAAAGTGAACAGACTTTGTAACTGATCGGCAGCCTTTTTATAAGGAGGCAATAGCTGAAGAATGTCTTTTTCGGTAATTGATCCTCTGGCATTTCCAATTATTGATCCTGTAGTATCCTTAATCGCTTCTGGAAGATCACAGTAAGCGGCCAAGGGCATATTAGCGGCAAAAGTCATGTAATCATACTGACCATAGTTAACAGCCGAATGCAGTGGCCCGCAGATAAAAATAATTGTGGTAACGACTTCAATTAAGTCCTCTACATCCGTAAAATTGGCCGGCATTCCCTTCACATTGCCCCCTTGATCTGCCGCAGAATTAGATAATTCTCCGGCCCATGCTTGCAATTCTTGATCGTTAGTGATGTCTTGGGGGTTTGGGTAAAAATAATGGAGATAATCAGAAACAAACTGATTAATAGACTGCCAAACCAGCATCCCATCATCCCGGTAAGGGTAGTGGGGTAGTCGTTCCGTATCGTCCATACCCCGGTTACTTATTTCTTTAGGAAAGGCAAAGTCTCGAAGATTCCAGTTTGCGTAGGCATCCTTAACCAGTGCCATCGACTCGCCCAAGGTGCCGGCCAATAATTCATCCACCGGTCCACCGGGGTTGATCAGTCTCTCTTGTCCCAGATGGTTGTTCGTTAACATAAATCTTAGGTGTGGCTTAAGCAGAAGGCTGAGGGGATGATTTTCTGCCAGTTGCCGGGCCGTGCCGATCGCGATCGGTTCCATGACAAAATGAGTTCGACAGAGATGGGAATTCATCTCGTGGTGATTGCTATCGGCCACCTGAACACAAATTTTAGCAAATAGCCAAGCAAGGGGGTTTTTCTCAAAAGGAGTATAAAGCTTTTCCGCATTTTCCCCAAATTGGATAGCGATTGGAACTAATTTGCCCCGATCTCTGATGCCACTTTTCCGCCACCAAAAGAAGGCCCTGGGTTTCGGTAAATATTTTCGCCCTTTGGCATGGGTTCCCCCTTGAACCAAAGAGGGACCGAGATAATTAATGTCCGTACCCGTATAATCGGCAATATAAATGTTTCCCGCTGCTAATTCTTGATTGACCTGAAACAATGGCTCGAAATCTGTCTTAGAACTAGGGATTTGATTGAGAACTTGGGCGCGAGCATCCCCCGGCTTCAGTAAACGTAATACTAGGGGATTAGCTCCCGATAGACGTTGTTCGGCAAAGGCATCATTGGTTTGATAGACTTTGGCGATTTTGGGTAAGGGGATAATGGCAAAGAAGTCCTCATAATCTTGTAGCTCATCGAGGGGATCTAAAAAAGATTTGACTTTGACAGCCAGCATATTGGCCGGTAGTTCCGCAGTTGCCGCCAACCGTTCAGTAATGTACTGAAGGGAAAAGTTTTCCGCTGCAGGCACGGATTCCATGAGGACTAAGGGTGGGAGATACTGATAGTCGTATCTATAGGCTTGGCGTTGAAGATTGAGGGAATCAGCCCGCCGATTCGCATCTGGTTCATTTTGGGGCAGACAAGGAGTGGGAGGAGGGGTATTAACCATTCTGAGCAAGTTTGAAAAAATTTAAGTAATTGTACCTTGTTTTTTCTTCCTTACATTGATTTCTGAACATTTTTTAATAATTGATTCTCGCTATCACCCATTTTGATTCTCAACATCCGGCTTTCTTTTTCATCTGGCAACAAATATCAGAACGGGAATATCAATATCAGAAACTCCTCGGGTTTCCAAATCCCAGACAAATTGTTCAAAATTAGGATACTCTGACAAACATTCTTGAATAAACATGGGTACAGCAAAAAAAGTTAAGGGATGTATCTATTGATAGATAAGGGGTTTTGGCTATTACAGTAGATATGTTTGGGGTCAGTTGAGATAGACAAAAATAATCAAAATATTTATAATCGAAGATTGGACTAAAATTTTCTGTGACTTGCCCATGTTATTGTCTGGCGCCACCGGTAGCGAACAATTTTTAGGGAGTGAAGCGATCGCCACTTACGCCACAGCTAAGGCCGTGATCCTGCCGATTCCCTACGAGGCCACCACCACCTATCGCAAGGGTTGTGAAACTGGACCGGCGGCGGTGATTACCGCTTCCCAACAATTGGAAGCCTATGACGAGGAACTTAAGAGGGAAACTTGTTTAGAAGTGGGCATCTATACCCATGATGCGATCGCCGATACCCGTCAACAACCGCAATTGTCCGCCGAGGAGATGTTAGCCGTCACCACAGCTACAGTTTCTCGTTTAATTGCCGATGATAAATTTGTCGTCGCCGTCGGGGGTGAACACGCTATCACTACGGGAGTAGTACAAGCTTACCGACAAGCTTTATCGGAACCTTTTACGGTGGTTCAAATTGATGCCCATGGCGATATGCGTTTTGAGTACGAAGGCTCCCACCATAACCACGCCTGTGTGATGCGTCGGGTGTTAGAAATGGGTTTACCGACCTTACCCGTGGGAATTCGGGCTATTTGTCGAGAAGAAGCCGAATTAATCGCTAAACAGCAGATTCCCGTGGTTTGGGATCGAGATATCGCCGGTGATCCGAATTGGATCGAAAAAGCGATCGCCAAAATCACCACCGAGAAGGTATTTTTAACCATAGACGTGGATGGCATAGATCCGGCTTTAATTCCGGGGGTGGGAACCCCGGAACCGGGGGGGTTAAGTTGGCATCAAACCCTAGGTTTTCTCCGTCGTCTTTTCCAAACCCATCAGGTGATTGGCTGCGATGTGATGGAATTGGCCCCGATTCGTGATTCGGTGGTCTCGGAATTTACCACTGCCAAGTTAATTTATAAGTTAATTGGCTATCAATTTATTGCCTAGGGGCTTGCCTAATTAGGAGCAATCGTGTTATAATAGCGATCCGTGCGGACGTATAGCTCAGTTGGTTAGAGTACATCGTTGACATCGATGGGGTCACTGGTTCGAATCCAGTTACGTCCATAGTTAATTTTGATAGCTTTCAGCAACGGGCAAAAGCTAAACCTGACAAGCTGGCTTGATGTTCGGTAAATTTACGGTATGTCAGACAAAACGCTCTGTCGTGAGCTAAAAATGTCAAGCCCGTGATTTTCTGGCCTTTAGATTGTTTTTTTATGATTTTCTAAACATGACTAACAATAAAAATGATAACTATGCTAACTTGCCAGATGAATTACTAGAAGACATTCTGGAAGATGCTCCTAAAATAGCAGAAAAAATCAAGCCACTTTTCAATGAATTACAACAACAAAGAAAAACCCTGCATCAAATCTTAGATGATAATGATTTAATTTGTAGAGTTGACGATTTAGAAAACCCACCTATTCCTTCTGTTGCAGCGGTTGACGGTGGACAAGCTATTGAAAAATCTATTGGTGCTGATACTTTAATTGCAGTTGGTGTTGGTGTTGAAGGATTAGTTAGAGAAGATCAGCGAAAATGGGGTTCAGTTCAATACAAAAATTGGCAAGATGTTCTCCCGCACAGTTCTGAGAGTAATCCTAAAGTGACTAGAGGAGCGATGACAGCTTTAGAATTATTAGTGATTAGTCAAACACCACATGATGTGATTATTGCCGATGGTTCTCATCAAACACCAGTTATCGGAATTAACAGCTTAACCAGTATGTCAACGTTGGATGAACCGCATTTTCAACAAGCTACATGGGATATCATTAATAGGTTTAGCTTGATAGATTCTCTTAAAAAAGCGATGACCAATCCCAATATAGTATATATGGTTAAATATGATTCTTCTCAAGAAATTGGCTTAAGTGTTTTAAAAAACTTTGACCTCAAGCTTGACGATAAAACCAGCATGACATTAATTTTAAATGCAGGTGAATTTACTAAACCGTTACCTGTGGGTCAAACCACAAAAACAGAGCGAGTTTGGAACGATTTATATATTTCAGTTTCAGATAAATTTGATGTTCCAGGTAAGCGAGACAAGATAAAAGAGGACTTAAACCAAGCTATTATTTTGCCTAAAAGCCGAAAAGTATATTTTACTTATTATAAACCTTATCAATGGTCGCCAGCTTATAGGATAGAAATGAAAGAAAGCTGTGCTAATACAGAAATTGAATTAGCCAAAGTATTAAAAGCTATCAAAGAACAAGTTGTTTCAACAGAGATCAAAGAACCTTATCCTCAATATTTAGCGGATCTGATGGCTAAAAGTATTAGTGATGGTTTAGAAGCGTTAAGAGCCGTGGTACAATATCAATTTAGTGATAACCCTGACTTTCTCCAATTGTTGACCCAATCTTACAGAACTTAATCAATCTTCATCAAATTACAGGAAAAAGACAATGGATTTACTTGACAAACTCAACAATCACTCAGATCAATTTAACATCGGTAGCGTTGGTTCACCGAGTAACACGACAGAAATTATTATAGATATTAATCAAAAAAGTGAGAAAAAGAGAAATTTAGGGCAGTTAGTCTGTCTGGTTCAACCGCAAGATCAAGAAAATTTAGTGGTTATCGGACAAATTAGTGAGATAGAAACTCAAAATCGCTGGCATGAAGATTTAACCTTTAGAGGTATTATTAAGCGTAGAGGTTCACTTCCTCATCTTAGTGAAAAAGCAGATGTGAGAACAGCTAAATTAAACGTTCAGGCTTGTTTTAGTATTGCGCCAGATGGAAAAATCACCGCAGGAACGTTAGGAACTTCCCCAGCAACGGGTACGCCTATTATTTCAGTTCGAGATGAAATTTTAGATAAGCTTTTAGAGCAATACAAAAATCAAATTATTTACTTAGGTAATGCTTATGCTACTGATGTTAAAATGCCTCTTTGGTTAAAACATTTTGATAGAGGAGAAGGAGGAGCAGGAGAAGCTTATCATATCGGAGTTTTTGGAAAAAGTGGCTCTGGTAAGTCTGGTTTAGCCGCTTATATGCTTCTGGGTTATGCTAGACACAAAAATATGGGAATTATTTTTATCGATCCTCAAAATCAATTCTCTAGTGATACTCAATTACCCTTTAAACTACATGATTCACTAAGAAACTTAGGTAGAAAAGTTGAAGTTTATAGCTTAACCAATCAAATTCGATTAGGAACTCAAAAGAATGCTATCAAGTTATTTACATCCCTTCTATTAAAAACAGATTTTTATAAAAGCCTTGGTATTAAAGCCAAAGAAAATCAAGAAGATGCTGAACAAAGAGTCAGAATAATTGTAACCAATATTTTATCGACTTCAAAGACAGAACTCAAAAAAGCTCCTGATAATTTGTTAGATAGTCTGATTAGAGCATTGAAAGAGGATGATCTTTCTCTCCAAAGAATTTATTCAACGGATAAACCAAGGAAACAGTTAGTCAATACACTTGATGATCTTCTACAAGAAAATTCTGTAGAACTTAAACGAATTAAAGAAGAAGTATGGCAACCTGTCTTAGATTTATTCCTTGAAAAAGATAGTCAAAACAATCAAAGAACTTCTTTATGGCATATTGTCACAAAATCTGTTAATGACTCTCAAAAACCTATTGTCTTTTTAAATATCCAAGGAGATAGCACAACATTTGGTGATAATCCAGAAATTAAAGCACTTATTTTAAAAGAAATTAGCATGATATTAAGAAGAGAAGGAGAAAAAGCTTTTGAGGAAGATACTAACCTAAACTGCTTAATTTGTCTTGATGAAGCTCATCGCTTTGTTAAATCCTCTTTTAGTAATGATGATAATAGTGAAATGTCCAACCTAACAAGAACATTTGTAGATGGTGTAAGAACCACAAGAAAATACGGCTTGGGTTATATGTTTATTACTCAAACAATTGCATCTTTACATAAAGAAATTGTCGGTCAATTAAGACTTTACGCTTTTGGATATGGTTTAACTTCTGGTAGTGAATACAGACAAATTGAAGAATTAGTAAGTGATAAACAGGCTTTAAGCTTATACAAATCATTTGTTGACCCTCAAAGTAATAAACAATATCCGTTTATGTTTCTCGGTCCGGTTTCCCCTTTGTCTTTTACGGGTTCTCCTTTATTTGTTCAGATGTTTACAGAATTCAGTCAATTTCAAAATGCTAATAATCTTCAATCCTCGGATGAGTTCCATTTTTAAACATGAAAAAACACCAAAAAGATCACGTTCGAGATCAATTGTTATCAAAGTTATCTGAATATGGAGTTGAATGGGATTTTGACTCTCAAAAGTTAATAGTTGATGATTTACGATTTATGCAAAATCGATTAGCTCAACATACGAACTCAAAAGGTTTAAAATATGAGGAGGAATTTAAAAATTGTTTAGCTAAACCTGAAGAAATAAATATTCTTAAAATCAATCCTTACTTAGAAGTTGTGAACACCCAGAAACAAAGAGAACTTTGGACTTATGCTACTTCTTTTTGGTCAATCCCTGTTACAACTGGTTATGGTAGAAGAATACGTTTTTTAGTTTTTGATGAACAAAATAATAAATTAATTGGTATTTTTGGACTCAGTGATCCAATTATTGGTTTAGGAGTTAGAGATCAGTATATCACTTGGACAAAAGATCAAAAGCTAGAGAGATTATATAATTGTATGACTGCTTATATTTTAGGTGCTGTACCTCCTTATAATCTAGTTCTCAGCAGTAAATTAATTGCTTTATGTTTGATGTTCCCTGAAGTTAGAAAGCACTTCTATGAAAAGTATAACAATAGAGTATCCATTATTTCTGGACAAAATAAACAAGCTGATTTAGTTTATATAGATACTTTAGGAGCATTTGGAAAATCAGCAATATATAACCGTTTAATGAACTGGAAATTTATAGGTTATACAAAAGGTCAAAGCCATTTACATATAACGGCTAACGGAAGTTGGGAATTAATTAAACAAGTCGTTCCAGAAACCATTTTTGATACTTATAAATTTGGTCAAGGTCCCAATTGGAAACTAAGAGTTTTAAAAAAAGGACTAAGAGAACTAGGATTTTCAGAAGATATGCTAAGTATTGGTTGGCAAAGAGGATATTATAGTTGTCCACTAGCTGAGAATTGGCAAGAGTATTTATTAGGAGAATCTAATCAACTACAATGGAAGATTTTAGATCATAATCAACTGATTAAATACTGGAAAAATCAATGGATTATCCCACGTTTAGATAAATTAGAGGAAAATCTAAGGAAAACGAAAAGTTTAGATTAATCAAACAGATTATATCGCTCTTCTGGGACTCTGGCAAAAGTCTTACAGTCTCTAAACTCTAGCTCTCTTATGGGGTAAGCCTTCAAGCTATCGCTAACTAACAGAAACCCGAAATTTGAGTTTTTATTGGAAAAAAAGTTAGCGATCACTTGTCAACCAAGGGCTTCAGAATCTAGATTCGGTCAGGGATTTCCGAAAGTCCCAGAAGAGCGATAGATGGCACAAAGAAGACGATCCCCTGAACCCACGCCAAAGATTTACACCTCATCTCGACGCACTCCAGATAACTCAGTATGTCAAGTGTTAGATATTCCTTTAGAATGTAAAATGTAAAGACTGTAGATACATAAGGTTAATTCATGTTTTGGGCTGACAAAATTGCTGCGGATGCACAAAAAAAACAAGTCGTCAACGATTCAAAGACCCCGTCTGGAAGAGTTCATGTTGGATCGTTGAGAGGGGTTGTGATCCATGATGTGATTGATCGAGCCTTGAAACATGGTGGTAAATCATCGAAATTCCTCTATGGTGTTGATGATTATGATGCACTTGATACTGTTCCGCATTATCTCGATCGAGAGAAGTTTGCACCTTACTTAGGGTTTCCCCTTTGCAATGTCCCTTCACCGGACAATAGTGCCAGCGATTATGCAAAGTACTTCATGGGGGAGTTTCTAGAGGTTTTCGAGCATTTGGGTGTTAGACCAGAGGTTTACTATTTGCGTGATCTATACCGCTCAGGTCGCTTGAATTCCTACATTGATACCTTCCTCAAAAACGCTCATTTGGTCAGAGAAGCCTATCTAGAGGTAAGCAAAGCGCGTCGCCCAGATAACTGGTATCCCTTTCAGATCGCTTGTGAAAATTGCGGCAAGATTGCAACAACGGTGGTGTCAGATTATAACGGGTCAGAAGTTTTCTACACTTGCAAGCCTGATGCAACGGATTGGGTTCAAGGTTGTGGTCATTCAGGCTGGGTTTCTCCTTTTGATGGCAATGGTAAATTACCTTGGAAAGTTGAGTGGGTGGCAAAGTGGGATCTATTGGGAATCACCATTGAGCTTGCGGGTAAAGATCACTCCCAGAAAGGAGGATCTAGAGATGTTGCGAATGCAATTTGTCGAAAAGTGCTACGAAAAGAGCCACCTTTCCATTCACCCTACGAATTCATTTTGGTCAATGGCACGAAGATGAGTTCATCAAAGGGGGTTGGTTCAAGCGCCAAAGAAATCGCTGAGTTGCTTCCTCCTGAGCTACTTCGATTTTTAATGCTACGAACTCAGCCTAAGACGGTTATTAACTTTGCGCCCAATTATGAAACGATAACTCGGCTATTTAGAGACTACGATTCTCTAGCTGATAAGTATCAAGCTTTATCAGCAGATGCCCAGCAAGAATCTGCTTTGCCTGAAGAGTTAATGCCATTGTTTTACTCTCAACTTGATGGAGCAATTAAGCCTTACCATCCTGTTGATCTCAGCACGCTGATTTCTTTACTGCAAGTGCCTCATCTCGATATTCGTCAAGAGATTGAAAAACGTAGTACTCAGCCTCTAAGCGAATATGATTGGCAAATTGCCAATCAAAGGATTTCAGTTGCTCAAAAATGGTTGGCGGACTATGCTGACGAAGAAGAGAAATTGGTTCTTTATCTTGACAGGGTTCCTGAGAAGGTTAGGGACTTGACTCAGGAGCAGGTTGCTTATCTCAGACAGCTAACTCATAGCTTGACAGATGTTAAGGTTTGGGAAGCTGACGAATTGCAAACAACTTTATTTGCAACAGCAAAAGAGTTAGAAATGCAGCAACCCCTTGCATTTAAAGCTGTTTATTTATCGTTCTTAGGTAAAGAGCGTGGGCCAAAAGCTGGAGCTTTGCTGTCATATTTAGAGCGTGATTTTGTGATTGATAGAATAAAAAATGTGGTAGGTTTTCTTGAAAAAATGCCAGAGATTTCGAGGTAATTATTGATGTTCAACAGCTTTAGAGATCACTTACACCAGTTTGCATTATCAGTTGATATTGTAGATCGAGATATTCTTGCAAATATTCGTGAAATCCTCTGGCAATACTTACACAAATCTCTTAGTTTACAGTTTGCGGAGGAATTACCTAAAATGTCGGATGAATGCCCCCAAGCTACGAGTTCCCCGTTAATCGGGGATTGCTTAGAATGGTCTAGATGGTGGTTGGTCAACACAGGTATTATCGGAATAGCCATCTGATTGTTAACGGTGATTATAATCCTAGAGAAGATTCTTTTTTTCCTATCACTGCATAGAAGGGATCAGCGACCATAATTCCTAACATTTGTAGGAAACTGGGGGTAGTAGCAGGACGAACGATCGCCTGTACTTCCCTAAATCCCGCCACCGATTTAAAATAGGATTTCACTAACGCTACCCGGCCTAAATCGCTATTATCGCGCCAAGCAGCGATCGCTTTTTGGTAAAACATTCGATTGGAAAAACTGACCACCACCAGACCCTTAGGCTTTAAAATGCGATACAGTTCCGCAAAAATCGCCTCTGGATACTGCAAATACTGCACCGACACCGTGATTAACACCGCATCAAAAGAACTATCCCCTAGGGGCAATTTTGGCTGTGCATTGAGGTCTTGGACAAAATAACTATGCAAGCGGGGATTTTTGGCTAACTCCTCCCCATTCATCCCGTGACCTTCGATATGCTCAAATTCCATCTCTTCCGGTAAATGGGACACCCAGCTGCTCATCAAGTCTAAAATGCGTGTATTCGGCGATAAGATCTCTCGGTAGAGAGCGGTTAATCGAGCGATAAAACCCTCATCCACGTGGGTGACAAAGCGGGGAAAAGCATAAAAATCGCTGTCTTTCGTCGGATCGAGTTTAGTTCTTTCTTCGGGTCGGAGCATTTTTGTCAAGTTAATTTTACTATTCTTAACATACCCCACAGACAGAAAAAAGGGTTAACCGAACTGGTCAACCCCTAGGCTTGGGAACGCGCTGTAAATCTTAGCTTTGAACGACTAGCTTAACGTTGGCGTTTTGCAGACCGCGCTGTTTCACTTCGGATAGGGTTTTGTTCACAGCGTATTTTTGGTTGATCGAGTTGATCAATTCGGTTTGATTGTGTTTTTTGGCCACACCCCAGAGGTCAGCGATTAAATCGAAACTGCCGTCGGTATTGCGGGACCAACCGAGATCATATTCGCCATCGAGAACAGCAACGATGTCGGAGCGAACCCGTTGACCGTTGTAACCACGAACATCGGCTTCGGTTTTTACGCTAATACCGAGGTCGCGGAGAGAAGCTTTGAGGATTTCGGCATCGGTGATTTTGGTCCGGAGAGTGCTGAAATGAGACATTGGAATTTCCTCTTTGTAGATAAGAATCAACAACAACAGATTGAGAGTTAAAGAGTGCCGCCAAGCGGCTTTGCGAGGCATTGCTAGTCCCTGAGAACTAGCCTTTCATCCCGTTGGGAGCGGGCGAAAGTCTGTTAGAACTCCAATCGCTGGTACTCAGCGACGGAGGCCGAAGCAGGTCGGGCGCGTTGTCTGGCCCAATCACGCAGGGCAGTTACCTGTTCGGTCATGGTGCGAGATAGGGGCAGAGTCGCCTTAATCGCCGCAATAATGTCTAATTGCGTGAATTCGCGATCTTGGGCGAAGGCCTCATACATGGCGGCAATCAGCGCCTGTTCTATTTCCGCACCGGAAAACCCATCGGACACCTTGGCTAACTGCTCCAAATCGAAGCGAGAAATGTCGGAGCGTCGTTTAGTCAGGTGAATATTAAAGATATCTTGTCTTTCTTCGGAATTGGGCAAATCGACAAAGAAGATTTCATCGAAGCGCCCCTTACGGAGAAATTCCCCCGGTAGCCGTTCAATCCGGTTAGCTGTGGCCATAACGAAGACGGGCGAGGTTTTTTCCTGCATCCAAGTCAGGAAGGAGCCGAAGATGCGGCTAGAGGTTCCCCCATCGGAATCGGCGGATCCTGTACCACCGGCAAAAGCTTTATCTAATTCATCGATGAAAAGAATGGCCGGAGAGATGGATTCGGCAGTTTTTAGGGCATTACGCAGGTTAGCCTCAGACCGTCCCACCATGGAACCATCGTAAACCCGTCCCATATCTAAGCGCAGGAGCGGTAAACTCCAGAGGCGCGAGGTGGTTTTAGCGATTAAGGACTTACCACAGCCTGGTACTCCTAAAATTAGCATTCCTTTCGGTTGGGGGAGTCCGTAACCTCTGGCTCTTTCTGTAAAGGCATTTGAGCGCTGTTTTAACCATCTTTTTAGTTCTTCCAGACCGCCAACGGCATTGATGGTCTCGTCCTCTTCAATGTATTCTAAGATTCCGTTGCGGCGAATCAGTTGTTTTTTCTCGGAGAGGACGATTTCTACCTCGTCTTCCGTCAATTTGTTCGCTTTTACATAGGCCTTGCGGTACACCTTTTCGGCTTCATCTTTGGTTAAGCCCAAGGCCGCTTTCAGGAGTTTTTCCCGGATCTCTGTGGTGGTACGACGATTTTTATTTTTGGCTAGGTGTTGCGAGAGAACCGTATCTAACTCTCCCATGTCCGGCAGGGGAAAATCTAGAACTACCACGTCTTTCTCTAGTTCTATGGGGACTTCTTGCAGGGGAGACATTAAAATAATGATTTTTTCGGTTCCTTTAAAGCTGGCGATCGCATCTCTTAACCAGCGAGTGACCGGAGCGGAAGTGATGAACGGATGCAGGTCTTTGAAGATGTAGATGCCCGCTTCCCGTTGACGCACTACCCATTCGATCGCCGCTTCTGGCGACACGGTATTATGTTGACTGGTTTGGCGCGGTTGACCCAGTTCGATCATGCCGTGGGTGACAGTCCAGACAAACACCCGTCGATGTTGTGTATTTAGTTGGGCTATTTTGCTGATGGCTTCTTCTGCCCTTTCCTCCTCGGAGGTGACGAGGTAAATCAGGGGATACTGAGCCTTGACGAGAATTTCTAGCTCTTCTTTCATAACATCGACCCTATTTGTGGTAACGGTTTAGACCTTGGGCGGCTGATGGCTGTGGATGCCTTGTTCGGCTACTGAGAGTTTAGCAGGGGACTAAGGCTGCTTCTCCCTCTGTGGTTCCTTGAGCGCCAACGGGTTCGGGAACTTCGATCGGGAACTCGTCGCCGACTATTGCGGGCTGACGTTTGATCGACCTTAGCCGATCTTCTTTCATCACTAACGCGGCATCACACTCGGGACAGACATGAACCTGATAGGTTTTGCCATAGGCGGTGGCTTCGATTTCTTCTACCTTTTCGGGGTATTTTAGGTAGAAAGCGATCGCTTTTTCCACCAGCCCTGACATCGATTCTTCATCGATCGCGGCTCTGATTTTTAGTTGACGATGGACTCCAGGGGGAAGGTACAGTGTGACTTTTTGCTTGTCTTGCATATCACTAAATTGGTTTACCCGGGTATGTGTCTCTACTATAACCACTGTCTTTCCCTCCTGTCAAGATGGTAAGCTGTTATAACGGCATAATTGTAATATTTCTTTACAATTGTTGGGGAAGTGGGGTGTGGGGTGTGGGGTGATGGGAGAATAAATAAAAATAATCTCCTGACTCCTGACCCCTGACTCCTGACTCCTGTCTTCTGACTCCTGTCTTCTGACTCCTGAATTCAGCCAACCCTAATTACTATTGATGCGACTTAAAAAAGCTTGTAGGCGCTCGCTGTGGGGATGATTAAAGAAGGTGTCGGGATCACCTGCTTCTTCGATCACACCTTGATTAAAGAACAAAACCTTGTTAGAGACTTCCTTAGCGAACTGCATTTCGTGGGTGACGACTACCATAGTCATCCCCTCATCGGCCAATTGACGCATAACGTTTAACACTTCCCCGACTAATTCCGGATCCAGGGCCGAAGTGGGTTCATCAAATAAAATCACCTCTGGTTTCATGCAGAGACTGCGAGCGATCGCCACCCGTTGTTTTTGGCCTCCCGATAATTGGTCGGGATAAACATCGGCTTTTGGGGCTAATCCCACCTTTTCCAGATACTGAATTGCCGTATCCTTAGCCTCATTTTCCGAGTGGTGTAACACTTGCTTGGGGGCTAACATCAAGTTTTGTAAAACGGTGAGATGGGGAAAAAGATTAAAGTGTTGAAACACCATACTTACCCGGCTGCGTAAATTGCGGAGAACCGATTGATTTAACTTCGGGGAAGAGATGTCGATTCCCATCACCTCCAAGCGGCCGCCGTTAATTGTTTCCAAACGATTGAGACAGCGTAAAAAGGTACTTTTGCCGCAGCCAGAGGGACCGATTACCGATACCACGTCCCCTTGATAAAGAGTGCCTGTAACTCCTTTAAGTACCTCTAAAGAGCCGTAACTTTTGCGTAAACCTTCACTAACAATCACAGGGGTGGTAGTGGTCATGATGTCCTCTCGTAAAAAATTTTACATTCTGTATAAAAGTATCCAGATTAGTTTCTGCCAGATTGTATCCTTGACGACATTTTATCAAGAGGAATAATCATAATACTCAAATAGTCTCTCTACATCTGTCTTGGGTGGGAAGTAGGACGAAATTACTAACTTAGTTGAGCGAAAAAATCAAGGAGAAACAATTAAAAAATGATTAAATTTTGGCGAGGGCGGGCGGTACAGAGAGTTATCTTTGCCTTGTTAGGATTAGTCTTGGCGCTCGGATTAACTGTTATTCCGGCTTTTTCTCAGACCCCTCCTAATCCTTTTCGAGTAGCAACGGAAGCGACTTTTCCGCCCTTTGAATTTCAACAAGCGGGACAATTAACTGGGTTTGATATCGATTTAATGCGGGCGATTGGCAAGGAAGCCGATCTCAACATTGACTTTAGAAATTTACCCTTTGATGGCATTATTCCGGCTCTACAAGCGAGAACAGTGGAAGCCGCTATTAGTGGCATGACTATCACCGCCGAACGCGCCCAAGCGATTTCTTTTTCTCGACCTTATTTTAGGGCTGGTTTAGCGATCGCTGTTCGGGAAGATAATAAGACAATTAAAAATTTTGAAGACTTAAAAGGCAAAAGAATTGCCGTCCAAATTGGCACTACGGGAGCCTTAGAAGCGACAAAAATACCGGGGACAACAGTTAGTCAATTTGACTCGGCGGCTTTAGCTTTGCAAGAATTAATTAATGGTCGAGTTGAGGCGGTAGTTAACGATAAACCCGTGACTTTGTATGCAATTAAACAAGCGGGTTTAAGGGGAGTAAAAGTTGTCGGAGAATTATTAACGGAAGAATTCTATGGCATTGCTTTACCCAAAAATTCCCCCTATCTCCAGTTAATTAATGATGCTCTCGGTCGAGTCATAGAAAGTGGTCGGTACGATGCTATTTTTCGGCAATGGTTTGGAGAAAAACCGCCAGAATTACCCTTAGTTGCCCCAGCTTTAAAGAATTTACAGGAATCAAGTTTTAACTGGGGAGAATTATTCTATAACCTGATTGTGAAAGGGGTTCCCTGGACAATTCTGTTAACAGTTCTGTCTTTTCTGTTCGGGTTAATCGGCGGAACTTTAGTGGCCATTGCCCTGATTTCTCCCTACAAATGGTTAAAAATAATTTGCCGCATCTATGTGGATTTCTTTCGGGGAACACCGATGCTGGTGCAATTATTCTTGATCTATTTTGGTTTGCCAGGGTTGTTCCGAGAAATTGGCTTAAATATCGACTTAGATCGTTTACCGGCGGCCCTATTTGCCCTAAGTTTAAATGTAGCGGCCTATTTAGCTGAAATTATGCGCGGCGGTATTCAATCGATCGATAATGGTCAATGGGAAGCTTGTTCTAGTCTAGGAATGTCCCCAGTGCAAACCATGCGCGAGGTGATTTTTCCCCAAGCTTTTCGCCGGATGTTGCCACCCTTGGGGAATGAATTTATCACCCTAATTAAAGATACCAGTTTAGCGGCAGTAATCGGTTTTGAAGAGTTATTCCGGCAAGGTCAGTTAATGGTAGCCACTACCTATAAAGCTTTCGAGATTTATATCGCTGTTGCTTTAGTTTATTTGGTTTTAACTACCCTTTCCTCCGTGGTATTTAAGCGCTTAGAGATTTATATGGATCCCCTACATAAATCTAAACAGGAACAGAAAGCTTAGGGGCAACAGATGGGAACTGATAAGTAATAGGGCAAAATTAACTTCTTGGTTAGGATAGGCAAGAGGCAAGAGGTAGTTAAATATGTGCATTTAATTGTGTCTAGCTACTTACTAAATCCGTTTTTAATGGTATGATTGACTCCCGATCGAACTTTAAAAACCCACTTGCCACTTGCCACTTCTCAATCCCCACTTTCCTATCCTCTTTATAAATCTGGTTATTAAAAACTGATTATTTAGGGTTTGCTGAATAAATCTAAAAACCTTGTTGGATAGGGTTTTTAGACTTGTTTTCCCTCAAAAAGTGCCGACCTTTGGAGTGATTGGGGGGAAAATTCCGGGACTTTTTCCCTGAAAATTAGGTAATTGGCCACCTCAAAACTGGTAAAACCCCACACCCCACACCCCACACCCCACACCCTGCCACCACCGAAAAGCTTTTTCAGCAAACCCTATTTATTCCCCCTTTTGCATGAGTGCCTCTCCTGATATGTAGCCCATACTCAACGGATTTAGTATGATAACCGATAATTCTTTCATTGCCTTAATAAAATTTAACATTAACGCCATTTTCTCAAAAAAATCGACCCGCCTAAGGGCGGGAAAGAAAAGAAAAGAGAAAAAATAGGGAATGAGGGTAAAAAGGGAAAAAAAAGGAAAAAGGGTTACAGAGTTCTCCCGAATACGCAGACTACCCGAAAACCGCCGTTGAGGTCGAAGTCGCCGCGGTCGTAGTAGTAGCGGTAAGCGGAACGGCAGTAACCTGGATTGAAGGACCAAGAACCGCCCCGCGGAAGAGAACGATTATCATCCCCATTTTCTGTCCAGACACTGCCATCCCTCGGCGCACCGTCATAATTATTGTGCCAGGTATCGGCGCACCATTCCCAGACATTGCCGTGCATATCGTATAGCCCGAAGGCATTGGGGGGAAATTGTCCCACGGGAGTCGTTTGTTGTCGATCTTCTCCGTTCGGTTCATCGGCATAGGTATTACTGGCATTGTAGTTAGCCAATTCCCCCGTAATGGTTTCCCCAAAGTAAAACGGGGTGGTGGTTCCAGCACGACAAGCGTATTCCCATTCCGCTTCACTCGGTAGTCGGTATTCCCGAACCGTTAGTTTTGATAATCTCGCACAGAACTCGATCGCATCGTACCAGTTGACTTGTTCCACGGGACGGCGATGACTATCGGAACGGTCTTTAAAATAGGCTGGGTTGAAACCAAGGTCTTGTTTAACTTTTAAATCCGTGCGAGAGGCGATCGCTCTCCACTGGGTCTGGGTGATAGGATATTTACCTATAAAAAAGGGGGGGACGTTAACCTCATGTTGAGGACGTTCATCACCAAAACTATCTTTCTCGTCTTGCGCTGAACCCATCAGGAAAGTTCCCCCCGGGATGGCAACCATCTCTAAGGTGATGCCGTTGCCCAAATCTTCCCTGAAATATTGGGACTGTTTCGACTCTTTTTTGATTTGCTCACCCTTAGCATTTACTCGCACCACCTCAAAGTTAAATGATAACAATTCTAACTTTTGCAACGTTTTAACTGAAACTGGATTAACTGAAACTGGAACTTTCTTTGATTGCGTATTTTGTGACGTTTGAGAACCAGGGGTACGGGCTGCCGTTTGCTCCAGTTGCTCTGCAATGGCCAGATAATTTCCGCCCAAATTTCTTAAGATTCTGGCTGACACTTCGGCAAAAGGACGAATAATGCCCTGTATATCTCCACCTATTTCTGTTGAGGGTTTTTTCAATTCAGCGAGGAAGTCCCGTAATTCTAGGTTCAGTTGTTTGGCAATATATTTAGAGACGCGATCAAATACATTTACCGTGGTAGAGCGAGTAGAACTAAGTTGTAAAATGTCTCTTACTTCTGGATTGATAAAATCGTAGAGTACCGCATCTGGGTCAGATTCCTTAATACCTAACGAACGAACGCGAAGAATACCGCCTAAAAATACTTCTGCGATTTGGACTTGACCTGCTTCTGGTAACATTTCCTTACGGATCAATCGAACTACGGGCAGAAAAATTGTCGGTGTTGCCGCTAACAATTCAGCTAATTCTTGAGCTAAAAGTGAAGCATTATTGCGAAATCGTCTAACTATTTCTTCTGGAGTTAAATTTAGCTCGGCCTCGGATTCTAATTCTTCTTTGGTATCGGGTGTCAGTATAAATCCTGCCACTTTAGTATCACTGCGCCCCACGACTACACTACTCCATCGTTCGACACTGAGAGGTTCCAAAGTAAAAACAGGAATCTGTAAGCGATTCTGTTCACGAAAGACGTTTTCCCAAATCAGCACATCTCTAAATTTTAATCGACTATTAGTTAGGCCCGGTTCATCACTAAACAAAGTTACTTTCGCTCCCAATCCCAAGCCAGTTTTCAGCCAAAGCCATTCTGGAAGCATTTGCAATATAGCTAATGGACTCGATTGACTCCACAATTTTAAAAGCGGAAACATCCTACCATCTCGCCAATAGGATGCCACACAATCACTAACTACTACAATGAGACGACGGCCATTCGGATTGAGTAATTCTTTAGGATGATAAACTCTAGAATTAGTCTTGCTTAATCCTTTATAAAGAAATAGATTATTTTCCTTGAAAGCTAATTGCCAGACCTGTACATCACGAAAGATACCGTAATGTTGTAGTACAGTTTTAAGATCCGTTAAGGTTTGATGCCAAATATCCATCGACGGACTGCGATCAAATACCAATGCTAGTTCTAACCAAGGTTCTAAAGTTAGTTTAAAAACAGGGTTCAAGATTTTTTGGTCAGTTGCGGCAAAACTTTCCACTGTTCGGACTTCATCCAAAATACTTGGACGATCCTGTGTAGGTACGCGCCGCAATAATGTTTTTAAAGCTCTTGCCAAAGATAGAGAACTGCCCAAATCCGACGGATTATCGACCGGAAAAGTTAAAGAGCCACCGCCACCAACGAATGAATCTTTGCTTTGTTGTCGCGGGAATAAGTGTCCCACAGGTTCCGTTTTTTTCTCTTCTTCTTTCCCTAGAACCTTTTGTTTGGATTCAGATGAGGATGAAGAACTATTACCATTAGAAGAACCATCTTCAATTTCTTCTTCACTTTTGCTTTCAGTAGTTTCTACAATTTGAGGCCAATGGAGCAATAGCCAACACAAATCGGCCAACTCGTAACCGGTCATTTCTAGCTCTGACTGATTGAGAGTCTTAAGTAACCTTTTGAATCGATCCGGTTTCACTGATGCGGAAGCATCGCTCATTATAATCCCTCCGTATCGTTCAAACTCTTAAGCAATAACTCTGTCAAAGATTTGCGATCGAGAGTGGATTCTGCAGCACCAGTCAACATATAAACAACGTTGAGGAGTTGATCCGTTGCCAAATCTTTTCTATCTTTACCCAGAAAATCTGTAATTAATTGACTAATACGATCGCTAGACTTATTAAAATATTCATCACCCATGTGAGATTTGACTATGGATTTAAGATTATTAATGCCCGGATTGGGCATATTGATTCTAATACAACGTCTTTTGAAGGCTGGAGGAAAATCTCTTTCCCCGTTACTGGTCATAACGACGATAGGAAAAGCATTACATCCCACTATTCCGCTCTTTAGCTCGACGGGATGAAGATTTTTATCCCAGGTAAAAACCGAAACTGTTTTATCGGGGTTTCTCTCTGTCCAGCGTTTTATTTCGGGGATTTCATATTCGCCTTCTTCAAACAGATTGAGGAGGTCATTGGGCAAATTGATGTCACTTTTGTCTATCTCGTCTATTAGCAACACTCTGGGCAAAGCTGAAGGAAGAAATGCCGTACCCAAAGCTCCTAAAGTAATATAAGAGCCGATATCTTGTTTTCCATCGGGTTCTGATTCTTGTAAACGGGCGATCGCATCATAACGATACAAACCGTCCTGAAGAGTTGTTCGAGCCGTAATCGACCATTTTAAAACCGGACCCAATTTCAGTTGGTATGCTAAAGCATAGGCCAGGGAAGTTTTCCCCGAACCGGGACGACCGGTCACTAACAGGGGACGACGCAAGCATAAAGCCGCATTTACTCCGGCGATCACCAAATCGATAGCTTCCTGAAGTTGAGCATTTTGAGAATTGGTTTCATTGTCAGCGATTTCTGACAAACGGAATTTTTCACCGCGCTCGCGATCTTTTTTTTCTTTCTCGACAAGTTTCAATAATTCTGACCAGCGATCGCTATCTCGATCGAGAATAGGTCTGTCGAAATTTCTCCAAGGAGGTGGAGAAGGAAGATTAAGAGTTTCAGATAGCTGTTCCCCCCGACCATTAAACGGTTGCCAGTGAACTGATTTAGTTTCTTCTACCATTTTATTACTTAGCTCCTATTGTTTGTAAGGGATTTTCTTCTGGCAAGATTTCTGGGTCTTCTAACAACATACCGAGATAATAACCAGGATACTGTTTACGCTCTGTTTCAGTTCTGGTTCCCCATGAAACAGTTCTTAGTTCCCAAGTTTTTTCCAGTAAACCACGACATCGATCGGATAAATTATCGCAACTCAGACATTGTGTAAATTCCTGTTCAAATTGTACTTCTGAGGGAATAATATCCCAATTCCAAACGGCGATGGGAATACCACTATCAAAAATAGACTCAAAGAACCTCATACGCTCAGATTTATCGACAAAGAGAGAACCTTTTAATATAATCCCCCACAGATTCGAGCAATTTTTCATAAAAATCTCTAGTTCTTTCCAATTAGAGATTTGATTATTTCCAATCTCAATTATATTAGATTTTTGAGTATTTTTTATTTCATTAGCTAGAATATTCTTAGATATTTCCCGACAATTATCTCTCAAAAAAGTATCGATTCTTTCCCATCCTTTTTTGAGTGATCCGATGCGACTATTTTTCCGTATGCGTTCTCTACTTCGTAAAAATAGTCGGTAGTTTAATACCAATGATCTAGGTGTTTCTTCTTCATAAATTATTACCCAA
This sequence comes from Microcystis aeruginosa Ma_QC_C_20070703_M131, assembly GCA_007095475.1. Classification (GTDB taxonomy): domain Bacteria; phylum Cyanobacteriota; class Cyanobacteriia; order Cyanobacteriales; family Microcystaceae; genus Microcystis; species Microcystis aeruginosa_I. The sequence goes on from SFCA01000148.1 coordinate 23,812, forward strand.
TTATCTAAATTAGAATGTAAATCAAAAATTGGAATAAATACTTCTATTCTTAATTCATCAATTGCTTTATCTCGAAATTGAGGCTCACTCTCAAGATAATCGATGTATGCTTTTATAGCTCTCGGAATATCTTCAAATTTAGGACAATCAAAGCCTTTTTTATCTCTAGATAATGAAATTTCAGATAGTTCATCCCGAAATTTAAACTGTCCCCTCACGTTCCATTTATCTTGATTTTCTCCATTGGCAAGTCTCTCAATCATAATTAATAATATCGGTGGCAAGCAAGAGCTATTTTTATTAACATTAGTGCTAGGTAAGATTTCAGTTTTTTTCAAATCGCAATTAGCCTCATCTAACCATGATTTTATACGTTCGTTATTACCTAATGATTGAGCTAATTTCTTTATCAATGCTGTGGATTTATACTGATCAAGAAATACTTGTTTTAATAATTCATAATTCTTGGTAAAACACAAACTCTTGATATAAACTTTGTCATCTTCATGTTTATTTATTTCTTCAATCTTAGAACAGGCTTGCCAAATATCTTTCCAATCGATTTCATCGAGAATCGGGCATATTCCCGACCATAAACGTTCAAATAATTCGTCGCAATTATTATTTGGTAATTCAATATTCTCATTATCAAAAAGAGTAATTGTCTTAGGAGATTGACTCATTTCTTTTTGTTGTTGTTGTTTAGCAATATCACTAATAACTGCAATTAAACTATCGTAATAAACACTATATTTTTCGTAAAAATTAATACCATCTATTAAATCACAAAATTTATCTATAAATCCGCTTAATGCTTTTAAAATACCCAATAATGAAGAGCGCATATCGCTTCGTTCTTCCACACCTTTAACACTCAAAAAACCAATTATATCTTTTCTCTTTTGGGGATCTTGAATAGAAGGGCAATTCTCCAAGGCATCAATCAGCCGATTGAATCCTTGATCACTTGGTTTAGTGGGAACACTCAACAACATTCTAAAGGAAACTCCTCCGGCAACATTTGTATCGTGGCTTTTCTTAAATTTTGCATGGCAACAGAATTATTTTCGTAGAGCATATCAATAACGTCTAATAGCTCCGCCAATCCTCCTGAATAACCACGAGAAGTTTTAATTGCACTTAATACTACACTGTTTGCATTACCTTCCATGATGATGTTATTGGCTATTTCCTTCCTGAGATTCAAAATAATATCTTTTCGACTTTGGGGATCTTGCATTGACTGGCATTGTAAAAAAAGATCGCGCAATAGGCCTAATTCTTGGATAGTTAAATTGCGAGGTAGCGGAAAACTATCCCGTTTCCCTGTTTTAGTGGCTGGCTCAATTTCGCTAAATCGTTCTTTTCTATTACCCGACCAGTCCTGATATAAAAGATATGAAGGAGTTTGCCTGGTTTGTTTATCTTCTCGCAGTTTGATGAACTTTTTCTGCACGGACTGCATAACTGACTCCAGATCTGGAGGCCAAATCTCTGTATCTTTTAATGACTTGAATTCATTTAATAGTTCTCGTGAAAATATACCCGTTTGTTCGTCGCCTTTATTAATCGCATATTCTCCCGGATTAGCCGCCAGCATGACCATTTGTTGTTGACTTGCCAAATGTTTACCGATAGGGGGAAGATCGTCAGGTGGAGTTATCTTTAATAATTGGGAATTAGCGCAAGCATCGAAGATTAGTAACTGCTGAGGTAAATTTTTATATAAATCGGTCTGCATAGCATTAAGCTGGGCAGTTAAATTAAGGTTCTTCAAGTCCTCCATTGTCGCATCGGCATAAATCAATCGACGATCGCCTTGAGGGACGATCCAACCGTGTCCCGACCAAAACAAGAAAAACAAGCTCGCCTTTTTTTTTCTCGCTTCTTCACGCAGAGCTTTATTGATTATATCTTTGGTCGCTTCTAAGGGTTTACTGTTGATCAGACTGGTAATCTCGTCAACGATTCCAGTATTGCGATCGAGTGGAGATGCGAAAACCGAAATATTTTCAGGAGGCACATTGCGATATCGTAACCATTGACAGAACTGATAAACATCATTGACTGGGCCATTCAAATCCGGGATAGCATTAGAATCGGCATACCTTTCAATGCCAACTAGAATAGCTTGCGTTGTCGATGGTTCAGCCATTAACTATCTTCTCCATCTTCTGCCAAACGGCATCCCAAACCTTGTCATTATTCCAATATGCACCGTGAGACTCGGGGAACGGTTGTTTACTGTCGATTTCCACATCTTCTATCTTTCCAGGGAATATTTTCTCACCCACATAACTGAGGAAATCGTTGCGATCATAAATATTTAACCAATCGGGGAAAGTATCCGGTAACTTGGCATTGGGATTATATTCCATCCCCACCAAAGCATTCAGTTCATAAAGAATAGGAGATTGAGAACCGATCGTCACCAACAAAGCCACTTGTGGTAATTGTTGTTCTAATAGCAAATCGACGGCAATAATACCACCCAAACTATGGGCGATTAATACGGTGGGATATTCCAGACGTTCAACGGTTGTGCGAACAAAGTCTCTAAGCTTTTGTCCCCTTGCTTGATACATCAAAATATCTCCCAAAGTGCCACTATATTCTTCCGTGAATCCATTTCGCTTTCTTTGGAGATTATTCTGAATAATACGCCTGATCGTACCAGAAATCATCTCTTTTATGCCGGACAAAACTCCTTTTTCCGTACCCCCTAATTCCGCCGCTATTTGCTCGACAATTTGATCTCGTAATCCCCCATTAACCGATAAGGCAAATTCCCCGTATTTATCTCTCACCAAAGTAGCACTCTGGGCTACCAGCGCACGGGCGATCGCTATGCGGTATTCTCCTAATGGTTCCGTGGCGGATTCGATCGCTTTTTGATAATCGCTTTCGTTGACGATAATGGATTGGGATTGACTAAAAAACTCTCCAATGCCAGCTTGATCGAGCATTTCTTGCAGATTAGAGGATGGATTTAAGGCTCGAACCCGATTATCCAAATCCTCGCCTAGCTTTTCCCCAAAAACGGACCCTTTATCCTCGGAACTTATGGTTAGGATTTGCAGTTCGATGAGTGGGTCTTGATATAGTAACTGCCATAAACCCAGAACGTAGTCTTCATCAGTTAAATCGGTTTCTGAGGCTTTTTTTTGATCCGACACTGGAATAGATAGTCCCCCAGCATTTAACGTTGTGCCGAGGGAACCACCCCAGTAACACTTATGAAAACGCAAATTTTCATTGCGTTCTTTCAATTTTCGGATAATGATACTAAAAGTTTTGCTATAGGCAGGTTCTCGTACCCCAGTACCGTGGATAAAAACTAGGTTCCAATCCCATTGTCTCATCGACTTACCCCATCAAACCGACTCATTTCTTCACTCAAGATACTCAATTTCTTCACTCTTCTCTATCCTCTGACTCAAAACAAGGTCTTCACGTCCCCACCTGACCATCGACCTACCGATTGGATACGGAGACCATCAGACCCCTACCCAATATTATCTCAAGACTAAAAGGTTTTCTGGTGGAGAAATCGACCCAATTGACATCCTCGCCGCCGGGGCCGGACGGTGATGAGCGTGAACGAAAAGCGTATTACAGTTTTCTTAAAGGACGGTAGCCAAGAGAAAATCGTCATCGAAAATTTTGGGTCTGAAACCCCGTGGTTCTACGACGGCTTTACTGTTAAATATGAGCATCGTTTACGAAATATATGCTAAAATGTGAGGTATGGAAAAAGCCTATTCGTTTCGATTTTACCCCACACCCGAACAAGAGTCGCTATTGCGGCGCACTTTGGGCTGTGTAAGATTGGTTTACAATAA
>SFCA01000149.1:0-72641 GCA_007095475.1 Microcystis aeruginosa Ma_QC_C_20070703_M131
GCAAAATTTTTCAAATTTGACCCTTCGACCATTATAGCTTGTTTCCGGGCAGAAAACCATCAAAAACATGGCTACAGAGGGAATCGCTGACTCTAGAGATTAATGACACCATCTGTTACAATAAGGTTAGCGATCACTATACAGCCAACTCTACGGAATCGCTCTACTCTAGATACAGTCAACGGTACAGCCATTTTCAAAGGGAAAATGTACCCAGTAGCGTCTTTTCAATTTTTTCTGAGAAGCTCCAGGCAGTAAGGGTTTTGTTAATTTTTTAGTATTTCTGTATGGGGGAAGTCCAGGTATAAAATTACAACCCACATTCCGCACCCCAAGTGTCACAACGTCTCAAAAGAGGAAGGGGCGTGAGTCAAAATACTTATCTAGAGGAGTTAGTTGGCGGCAAGCTGCCGCCAACTAAGCCGAAAATTTCAGGGTTCCCCCGCTCATTCTCAATCAACAGAGTGCGATCGCCGCTCTTGTAGGGTGCGTTAACGAAGTGTAACGCACCTAATCTATGGTTATTCAATAATTGATGTAATGGTGGATTACGCTGCGCTAATCCACCCTACTGGATTGTTTCAGCTAATTTGGTGTATTAGAAAAATGCTAGAAATTCTATAATCTAAGACTTTAAGCCGAAATCTATTGCCCTATTTTAGCTGAAACAGTGCGATCGCCGCTCTTGTAGGGTGCGTTAACGAAGTGTAACGCACCTAATCTATGGTTATTCAATAATTGATGTAATGGTGGATTACGCTGCGCTAATCCACCCTACGGGGGGTTAAAATTATTATTCTTCCCCTATTTCTTCGGTTATGCTACAGTGCTTGTGAAGCAGCATAGACTTTTACTTCCTTCTCTAAACGTTCTCTGAGCCTATCTTTTTCTACTTCAATATCATACCTTGTTTGAAGATTCATCCAGAACCTTTCAGACATACCAAAATAACGAGAAAGCCTTAAGGCAATATCGGCAGTAATTCCTCGCTTTTCCTCGATAATTTCCTTGATTTGCTCTATTGGTACATTAAGATCTTCTGCCAAACGTTCTTGGCTAATTTCCATCGGTTTGAGAAATTCTTCTAACAGAATCTCACCAGGATGAATGGGGGCTAATAATTTTTTCTCAGTCATGATTATTGAGTAACAATTAATGATGATCGACTATTTCTACATTGTAGGCGTTGCCATTTTTCCAAATAAAACAGATCCGCCACTGATCGTTAATTCGGATACTATGCTGATTTTTTCTATCTCCTGAGAGTTTTTCCAACCGATTAGATGGAGGAATGTATAAATCCTGTAAAGTTTCGGCCGCGTCTAAAACTTCTAGCTTTCTCCGAGCATTTCGTTGAATATCTTGAGGTAATTTTCGTGAAAATTTACGTTTGAATACCTGCTCTGTCTCCTTAGATGCAAAACTCTTAATCATCAATAATTAGGAAAATGCACTACTATCATATCATCTTAGTGCGATCGTCGATCTCATGCTAACGTTAGATCGCAATCTTTCTGTGGAGGCGCAGTTGAAAGTGTATCTGTGGGTTACGATCGCTTTTTCAACCACCTTATCACTAGCTAATCTTCTTGGCTATCAAGGATTAAAGCGTCAAGAGAATTGGGAAAATCACCTCGCTCAACCATTTTTGTGAAGGCTTTATAACAATCATTTTTATCCCCTTGTTTGCGAGGATAGCCTAGCCATAAAACAAAAATTGCTTTACACTCCTTGGTTTGTATAGCCCGAAAGAATAAGCGATAACGGTCAGGTAGTCCCATCTTTTTGACTCTTCCGTAATGCTTGAGCGCCCCAGTCAGAGCAAAATGGGAAGCAAAAGGGTCGAGAGGGATTTTTTCTTTAATGGCGACCATAATCGCCCTGTAGAGTTTGACTGTAGAATGAGTACGGTATGCTTCTGTTGGCAAGGTGTTTTTTAGTTTACGAACCTCAACTTGTAAATCGCGGCGTTGTTGCCCAAAAAGTCTTTTAATAAAGTAGATTCGCCAACCGTTAACTATCAAGTTCTACTCCTGTCATCAACTCTTCATCGACCGCTGCCATCGCTTCCGTATAAGCTTCTAACTCAGTATCAGGATTTAATAGGGCTTGCTTGGTCAGAAAATCTAAGAATAAACTCAGCATCAGTTCATCTTCCTCCTGTTCTACAGATTGAGGCTGTAAGCGGACTAATAAGGTATCAGGGCTGATAACTTCAACAGCACCTTTAGCTTCTTTGAATTGGGGATTATCCTTAAAAAAACTGGAACTCAGACGGAAACCTGAAGCATTGCCTATTCTAGCCCAGGTTAGATTGTATTGTTTGTTACTCATGATTTTAGGCAAAGTTTACTACATATCATGTTATTACATAATTTAATAACATACAAGGTTGCCCAGTTTCTCAACCGCGTTTTAACTGAACTTACCCCATACATATATACTATAGGGGAGCGCGCCGAGAAAGCCATCGAATAAAACTAGCGGATTTCGATTTAACACCGCGTAATGAAAAAAGTTCCGATTTTTGCCGTGGTGTACCGCAGCGTGAAACTTGCCGAAAACGTGTTCTGGAACATGGTAGAGAAACGTAGAAATTAAATCACCGAGTAGCAAGAGTGCTAGGGTGATCAGGATGGCTTTTAGTATAAGTAGTATCAAAATTTTCCCCTTAATTTTTCCGCTCGATCGTGTTTTGCAATTTACTATAAAAGAGAAAGTTAAATTTTTCTTTATGATTAAGTTAATTTTTAAAATCACGCCTTATGTGAGTTGCCCAAAGGGTTGAACAGGAGTCTGCTCAAAGGTGAGAACATCAATACCAAAACGCTGACGCAACAGTATCCGCAGGGTATGACTTGCCATTTTAGCGGCAACATGGACACAAAGTCCCTCAACTTTCTTTCTGAGCAATCGCTCCAAGTTGCGTCCTGTATTCTGCACCTCATTGAAAACCCCCTCAATCCGTTCTCTAAAATGTTGAAGAAGTCGCTCAAAGACGGGAGAAGTTTGTTGATGTTGATTGACTCTCTTAGCTGTAGAGACTCGATTACCTGTGGTTCTTGATATCTCAGTCTGCCAATCAGTACCAATAAACCCCTTGTCGGCTAGGATATTGTTGCCTTGAATGAACTGCAATACGGATTCTGCTGCGGGAGCGTTCGTCAGTATGAGCAGGGACGAGGGAATAAACCAAAAGGTCAACATTTCACTATCACTGAAACTAGGCTCAGGTCCAGGCAGCATGGGAGTCAAGCGATATCCCTGTTCTTGATACCAGTCATCCACCAGGACATAAATAATAGTCAAGAGGGTGGGAGCATCTATCCTATTCATGGGAGGCCTCATGCTTTGGAGTGATTACCTTTGTCGTGATGCCTCCCTTTGATTTTACAAACCTCTCTATCTCGCATCAGCCGTAATTCCTAATTCATAATTCCTAATTCCCACTGCTGCCGGCTGCTCAAGGTTCATAATTAAAGAAACATCTTTACTGATAGCCAGTTAATTTTTATGAAAACTGTTGCCGATACGGACTTGCAAAGGCTAGAAGACTTAATTATCAACGGACAAAAAGCGATCGAGACTCGTTTCACGGCGATCGAGACTCGTTTCACGGCGATCGAGAATAGTATCGTCGAAATTAAAGCTGATATTGGCGAAATTAAAGCTGATATTAAGGAAATCAAGCAAGATGTTAAATCCCTAGAGATAGGACAGGCAAAATTAACCGAAAGAGTCGAAGGGATGGATAATCGCCTCAAAATAGTGGAGGGCAGTCAAAAAAATCAAATTTGGGCATTGATAACCATTTTAGGCGGTTCACTGATTACCGCTTCCGTCGGTTTGCTGATCGCTATTTTGCGCTTTGTCTTTTTTAAGTAAAAAATTATCTTTATGGATGAAACTAAAACCGGAATAAATCAAGAAATCGACCTAGAAACCGAAAAAATTGAGCCATCAGCCTCGGTAAGGTCAAGATACGCCCAAATTCACCTAAAAAGTGAGGGCGAGAAATTGGTGCTAATTTTACCCAAAACCGGCGCCGGGGAGACAAGTCAGGATTGGACAGATATCTTGACAGGATTGAAATATTATCTCCGTAATAGCGGTCAAAACTGCCCAGCTAGAACACCTGTACACCTACGGGCAAGCGATCGCCTGATGGATACGCGGCAACTACAAGCGATCGCCACAATTTTAGACAGCGCCGAATTACCCCTGCATACCATCCAAACCCAAAGAAGACAAACCGCAGTGGCAGCGGCAACCATGGGTTACAACGTCGAGCAAATGCGATCAAATCCCCCGGTTTTCGGGGACGAGCAACCGCTGCCATCCCCCCTCGCCGAACCTTTGTACTTAAAAACCACCCTGCGATCGGGTGTAGAAATCCGTCACCCGGGTACAGTTATAATCATGGGCGATATCAACCCCGGCGGATCGATCGTCGCTGATGGCGATATATTAGTTTGGGGGAGTTTACGCGGTGTGGCCCATGCGGGATTCCGCGGCGATCGAGCGGCGGTAATTATGGCCCTGCGAATCGACTTAACTCAACTGAGGATCGCCAAATTAGTGGCACGCGCCCCGGCTTTAAAACGCGATCGCATAGAGCCAGAAATCGCCTGTGTCAGCGAAGGAGGAATCCGCATCATTGGGGCTTATAATTTTTCCAGAACCTACACCTTTAAAGATAAAGTGGGATGGGTCGAAAAAAAGTGAGCGGTGACCAGTAAACAGTGATCAGTAAACAGTGATCAGTAAACAGTGATCAGTAAACAGTGATTCAGTGACTGGTAAAAATAGGGATTAACTGCGTTGAAACGAAAAACTCTATAAAACTGATAACTGATAACTGATAACTGATAACTGATAACTGATAACTGATAACTGATAACTGATAACTGATAGCTAATAACTGATAACTGATAACTGATATAAATTATGGCTCGTGTAATTGTGGTGACATCAGGAAAGGGAGGAGTCGGTAAAACGACAGTAACGGCGAACTTAGGTTCAGCCTTATCTCAATTAGGCTGTCGAGTCGCCCTTGTCGATGCCGATTTCGGACTGAGAAATCTCGATTTATTGTTAGGATTAGAACAGCGTATCGTTTATACTGCCCTCGATGTGGTGGCGGGAGATTGTAGCCTTGATAAAGCTTTAGTTAAGGATAAAAGACAGGAAAATCTGGTTTTATTACCAGCAGCACAAAATCGCACCAAAGAGGCGATTACTGCCGATCAAATGAAGGATTTAGTCGCCCAATTGTCAAAAAGTTACGACTATGTATTGATTGATTGCCCGGCAGGAATTGAAATGGGTTTTCGCAATGCGATCGCCGCCGCCCAGGAAGCGATCATCGTTACTACCCCAGAAATGTCGGCGGTGAGAGATGCTGATCGCGTGGTGGGATTACTAGAAAGCGAGGATATTAAAAGTATCCGTCTGATTGTCAACCGGCTGCGGCCAGAAATGATCCAACTTAACCAGATGATCAGCGTCGAGGATATTCTCGACCTCTTGGTAATTCCCCTGTTGGGGATTATTCCCGACGATCAAAGAATTATTATTTCCACTAATAAAGGAGAACCATTAGTATTAGAGGAGAAGACTTCCCTTCCCTCCATGGCCTTTAGAAACATTGCCCAACGTTTACAGGGTCGCGAGGTGCCGTTTCTAGATTTAATGGCCGGTCAGGAAGGTTTTCTTAGCCGTCTGCGTCGTCGCTTGTTTGGGCCTTAAACTCTCTCATCTCAACCCTTTAACCTACTATGAATGACCTGATCGATAAACTTCTAGCATGGCGCGGTTCGGGCAAAAGTGGCGACCAAGCTAAAAAACGCTTAAAACTTATTCTGGCCCATGATCGCGCCGATCTTAGTCCCGAACTTCTCAATATGATGCGTCAAGAAATCTTAGAAGTGGTCGGTCGTTATCTTGATATCGACACCGAGGAAACCGAGTTACTCCTAGAAAGTGACCAACGAACTACCGCCCTGATTGCTAATTTTCCGATTCGTCGCATCAAACGCCGTCCTTTAACCGAAAAATTACGATGAAAACTCAACCGATCGAGCTTTGGCTTAGTCTAGCGGTCAGTCCCTTTCTTCTCTCCTATCTGGCCTTGCGTTCCCTCAATCATTGGTTAATTGAATTGGGCCAAGAAAGTGAGGAATTGTTTCGCGGCGGTCGCTTGCCCCTTCTCAATATTCCCGATCAGTTGCCGGTCAACAGTGACCAATAATCCAAGAAAAAAATCCTTTTGCCCCCTGAAAAGAGGCAATAATGGTGAAGTTTTTGTTAAAAATAGGAAAAAATGTGATTCTTTGGCATACAATCTCATTTTTGACAAACCCTAAAAAACTAATCCCGATATATCAGTGATCAGTGATCAGTTATTGGTTTGATAGAGTTTTTCATTTCAAGGCAGTTAATCCCTATTTTAACTGTTTACTGTTTACTGATTACTGATTACTGATTACTGATTACTGATTACTGATTACTGATTACTGATTACTGATTACTGATTAATGTTTACTGTTTACTGATTACTGAAATTATGAGCGTCCTTGTCCCCTCAACCGAAACTGAACCGGATATTTTCAGCACTTCCAACCTGTTTCTGCAGCAAAGACTGAAATTAATCGAAGATTTATGGAAAGAAGTCTTAGTCTCCGAATGTGGTCAAGAATTAGTCGATTTACTGGAATTACTGCGCCATCTCTGTTCTGAGGAAGGACAAGTGACCGATGATAGTCCAGAAGCAATGATCGCCAAAATGATCGAAGACTTGGAACTAGGGGAAGCGATCAAAGTTACCCGCGCTTTTGCCCTCTATTTCCAGTTAATCAATATCATCGAACAACACTACGAACAAAGGGATCAGCAACTACTGCGACGGACGGTGATCGGGGAAGAAAACGAAAGTCCCAAGACAGACCCACCGCAAAAAAGCATTTTAGCTACCATTGTCGGGGCCGATTGGCTGGAAAAAACCCTAAACGAGTCCGATCACTCCAGCCCAAAATCGGGGCTATTTCACTGGTTATTTCCCTATCTCAAACAGGTGAACGTCCCCCCCCAGGAAATCCAGCGTCTTCTCGATCAGTTAGATATTCGTCTGGTTTTCACGGCCCACCCCACGGAAATTGTCCGTCATACCATTCGCATTAAACAGCGCCGTATCTCGGGCATTCTCGAAAAACTCGACCAAGCAGAAGAAATCTTTCGTAGTATGGGGTTAACTAACTCCAGAGAAGCACAAACAGTTACCAAACAGTTAAAAGAAGAAATACGTTTTTGGTGGCGAACAGATGAACTACATCAATTTAAACCCACCGTCGTCGATGAAGTGGATTATGCCCTCCACTACTTCGATGAAGTTCTCTTTGATTCCCTACCCCAGTTAACCCTGCGTCTGCAGCAAAGCCTACAATCCTCCTTTCCCCGTTTACAAGCACCGAAAAATAACTTCTGTCGCTTCGGTTCTTGGGTTGGGGGGGATCGGGATGGCAATCCCTCCGTTACCCCCGAAGTCACCTGGAAAACCTGCTGTTATCAGCGCAATCTGGTTATTAAAAAATATCTCGATGCTATTCGCGACCTGACCAGCATTTTAAGCGCCTCCCTGCACTGGTGTCACGTCTTGCCGGAGTTGCTGGACTCCCTGGACAGAGATAAGCAGCAAATGCCCGAAATCTATAGCCAGTTAGCAATCCGCTACCGTCAGGAACCCTATCGCCTCAAATTGGCCTTTATTCAAAAACGTCTGGAAAATACCCGTGATCGCAATAATCGCCTCAATGACCCAGAAGAACGACAATTATTAACTAAACTCAACGAAACCAACATCTATCGGTCTGGTTCCGAGTTTTTAGCCGAATTACAGCTATTACAGCGCAGTCTCTTGCAAACTGGTCTTTCCTGTCAAGAACTCGATCGACTGATCGCCCAAGTGGAGATTTTTGGCTTTGTCCTGACTCAGTTAGATTTTCGGCAAGAATCCACCCGTCACGCCGAATGTATCGAAGAAATCGCCGAATATCTCGGAGTTTTACCCAAACCCTACGGCCAATTAACCGAATCAGAAAAAATCGCCTGGTTAGTGGCGGAATTAAAAACCCGTCGGCCCTTAATTCCCCGGGAAATGCCCTTCTCGGAAAGAACCAGCGAAACCATTGAAACCCTGCGAGTTTTAAGAAGTCTGCAAGGGGAATTCGGTCTGGAAATCTGCCAAACCTACATTATCAGCATGACCAACGAGGCCAGCGATGTGCTAGAAGTGCTGTTATTAGCCCAAGAAGCTGGTTTATACGACCCTGCCACTAGCCGCAGTTCCCTCCGCATTGTTCCCCTCTTTGAAACCGTCGATGACCTCAAACACGCCCCCGGCATCATGCAGACTTTGTTTGAATTGCCCCTCTATCGGGCAACCCTAGCTGGCGGTTACGACCATTTAGCGGCTTTAAACGGGGAGGACGTGACCCCGGAACCTGCCATCCTCGAACCGAGTAATTTACAGGAGATTATGGTGGGTTACTCTGATAGTAACAAGGATTCCGGCTTTTTAAGCAGTAATTGGGAAATTCATAAGGCCCAGAAAGCTTTACAAAAAACCGCTAAACAATACGGCGTGGATCTACGTCTTTTTCATGGCCGGGGCGGTTCTGTCGGTCGCGGTGGTGGACCGGCCTACGCCGCTATCCTCGCCCAACCCCGGGGAACGATCAACGGTCGCATTAAAATCACCGAACAAGGCGAGGTTTTAGCCTCGAAATACTCTTTACCAGAATTGGCCTTGTATAACCTCGAAACGGCCGTAACGGCAGTCATACAGGCAAGTTTACTGGGCAGTGGTTTTGATGATCTCGAACCCTGGAATCGCATCATGGAGGAGTTGGCCACCCGTTCACGGCAAACCTATCGCAGTTTGATTTATGAAGAACCGGACTTTTTAGATTTCTTTCTGTCCGTAACTCCCATTCCTGAAATTAGTCTTTTACAGATTAGTTCCCGACCGGCCCGCCGGAAAAGTGGTCAACAGGATTTAAGTACCCTGCGGGCAATTCCCTGGGTATTTAGTTGGACGCAAACCCGTTTTCTTTTACCAGCTTGGTATGGTTTAGGGACAGCTTTACAGATGTTTCTCGATGATTCTCCTAACCGAAATTTAGAATTGTTGCGCCATTTTTATCACAAGTGGCCCTTCTTCCAGATGGTGATTTCTAAGGCAGAAATGACTCTATCGAAGGTGGATATACAGATGGCTTATCACTACGTCAGTGAACTTTCTAAACAGGAAGATCGAGAACGTTTTCAACGTCTGTTTGAAAGGATCAAAGAGGAATATAATCGCACTAGCGAGATTGTTCTCCAGATCACCGGCGAGAAACATTTATTAGATAATGATCCGAATTTACAGCGCTCGGTGCAGTTACGCAACGGTTCGATCGTTCCCCTCGGTTTCCTACAGGTGTCTCTCCTCAAGCGTTTACGTCAATACAACAGTCAAGCCCAATCCGGTGTGATTCATTTCCGCTATTCTAAAGAGGAGTTATTAAGGGGCGCTTTAATGACGATTAATGGTATTGCCGCAGGGATGAGAAATACCGGTTGATTACAGATAATTAATGGTAATTTTCGGGGGATTATCTTGAAGGTAATCCCCCCATTTTTTAAATTTGTCAACCCTAAGCGATCGCACTCCAATCACAAATGCTGACAATTAATCGGGAAATTTAGGGAAAATAATCACAATTTCTGCCTGTTTTAAGGCTACTGGTTGGGTGTGTCTTAGTTTTTGTCAATCTACTATAGCCTTTTTCATAAACATGAAGTATAACCTAATTTGGGTTTGCTGAATAAATCTAAAAACCTTGTTGGGTAAGACTTTTAGACCTTTTGTCAATCAAAAAGTACTGGATATAGGAGTGATCGGGGGGAAATTTAGGCACTTTTTCCCTGAAAATTAGGTAATTGGCCACCTCAAAACTGGTAAAACCCCACACCCTGCCCCCAGGAAAAACCTTTTCAGCAAACCCTATCTAAGCGTTGCGGGATCGAGAAATTTTTGCACATCTGTTGATATAAACCTACCGCCTAAGTGTATAGGTCATAACAGATTTTCGGTAAAAAGTCAAATGTTTTGATTAGGGATAAATTCAAAATCTAGAGCTTCTGCCAAAGTAAATGGGCAATCCTTCGGTAATTTCTCTAGGTTTATCCCTGTTTCAATAGCGGCTTTTTTTCTGGCTTTATTATAGCATTTTTTTAAGTTGTCTTCTGTTAAAAAACTATTAAGACTAGGGCTATTTTCTAAATCTTCTTCGATTCTTTCTCGATGCTCAAAAAGGGTTAATGCCCAGCTTCTGGTTTGTTTTTCTGGCTCTTGTAAGTATTTTAGTAAATGCCATAAAATCACAGTCAGATTACTTTTTAATGCTTTCTGTTGACTGACAGACATAGATTTTATTTCGTCAATTAAATTCTCTAAATCCAAATCAGAAAATCGATTATTTTCTAGTAAATTAATGGTTTTATCTAACCAAAGATAGTAATCTTTTTCGTATAAGTTATTTTCCATAATTATCCCCATTATTTTGATATTTCAGGAAACCAATCCTCATTTAGACCCTGTTCTATAGTGCAAATTGGAGCTAAACTGACCAAATTTTCAGCCATTCCCGATAATTCGATAAAAGAAATACGAGCTTCTTGAAAAGAGTTATCAAAAATTTCAATCAGATAAGGCTGTAAACTAGGACTATCGGCAATAATTCTTTTTATGGCACGACGGAAATTCCTGATTTCATTTTTCCATCCTCTTTGATTATATTCTAATTCCGATTGCCAGTAAACCAGTTTTAGCAAATGTTCTAATAACCGAGTTAAATAACTCTTTAAGCTTTGTCGTTGACTTTTGCCCATGTCGCTAATCTCCTCGATGAGATTATCCAAATCTAAATCGGAAAATTGATGATTTTCTAGTAAAGATATGGTTTTCTCTATCCAGAGATAGTAATCTTTTTCATATAAATCACTCTTCATTGCTTAATCCTCTCCGAGAAACTCAGGAAACCAATTTTCATCTAAAATTTGGTCAATTGATCCAATAGGTGTAGCACTTAAAAGTCTTTTATCGATGCCAGAACCTTCGACAAATAGATGGCAAGCATCCTCATAACATTGATCGAGAATCTCGGTGAGGTAAGATACTAAGTTTGTATTATAATTTCCATCCTTTTTGTTGCTAATAATTCTTTTTATTTGAATGCGAAAATTTAAAATCTCTCGTCGCCACTTGTTTTTATTGTAATCGCGCTTAGATTGCCAATAAGTTAATTTAAGTAAATGTTCCAAGAGTTTAGTTAGTAAACTCTCTAACTTCTGACGTTCTCTTCTGGACATATCTTTTATTTCGTCAATTAAATTTTCTAAATCCAACTCAGAAAACTGGCGATTTTCTAGTAAAGATATGGTTTTCTCTAACCAGAGATAGTAATCCTGTTCGTATAAAGTCTTATCCATAGCTGTGATTAATTGATGAATAAGACTTATCTTAACCTTAATTAGCGCAACTAGAACAACTATCGTCAGACTCTCGAAAATTGTCCTTTTGTACGGTACGGATATAATAAATCGCTTTACACCCCAATTCCCACGCCATGATTAGAGTATCAAAGATATCTTTAGCAGTGAGACAACGGTTGGGTTCTGCGGGGAAATAAACTCCTTCATTGAGGTTGAATAATAATTCCATAGAAATCCCCGTATCAATCCATTCTTGCATAGTAGCGATCGCTTTTACTACTTGTTGCTGTTCGAGATTTTTATTCTCCGGATAAAACCAGAAAGCTTCTTCAATAAAAGGTGGTGCGATGGGAACGGTTCCCTTTGCCCATTTATCGTAGAAAAAGCGACTATAAACCGGCAAAACACTAGCCGTACATCCCTGTACCAAACTAGAGGAAGTATTAGGAGCAATGGCGGTAATATGGGAGTTACGGATGCCAAATCGTTGAATATCTGTTGCTAATTGTTGCCATCTTTGCGGCTGCACCGCATTAGTTAAAAACCATTCCACTGGTTTTGCCCCGATTAATTTACCTTGACTCCATTCGCTACCCAAGAAAGCTTGATAAGCGCCGCGTTCTTTGGCTAATTCCATCGAAGAATAGGTACACCAATAGCCAATTTCTTCAAATAAATTACTAATTTCTGACAGGTTATTGTAGGATAATTTCCGTTTAGCTAACCAGTCAGCCAATCCCATCGCCCCTACCCCAATAGTGCGATATTTATCGTTGTGGTTTTTAGCATTATCAAAGGGAGGATTAGTAATATCGATAGTATTGTCGAGAATCCTGACAGCTATTTGACAATTAGACTCGATTTCTTCCCTGTCGATATTGGCTAAATTAAGGCTAACTAAATTACAGCAATGGGCAGTTTTATCGGGGGTGACATTCGAGAAACTCTCCGTGCATAAATTTACACCGGGGATATAGCCATCATGTTTATTAGGATTAGCGCGATTGATGGTATCTTTGAAGGCAATGTAGGGCATTCCTGTTTCCACTTGGGAACGCATGATACTTTTAAATAAGTCCCGGGCATTGATTTTTTTATAGAGGAGAATCTCTTGATCTAAATTAGCTTCTACTAAACGATAAGCCTCTTCAAATTCTTCCCCCCATAGTTCCGCTAATTCTATACCTAATTTTCTGCGAACTTCGTAGGGATCTACTAATGTCCACTCGGCTTTAGTTATCACCCGACGCATAAATTCATCGGTGATAACTAATTGGGGAAAAACATCATAAGCTTTGCGTCTTTGATCACCGTTTTCTGTCTGCATTTCCAGAAATTCTGGCACATCTAAATGCCAGATGTCAACACCGATAGTTACTGCCCCGGCGCGTCTTCCCCCCTGATTTACTGCAATAGCTGTGTCATTGAGTAATTTAATCCAAGGAATAATCCCCCCGGAAGCGTTAGCTTTCCCCATTACCCAGCTACCAGTGGCGCGAATTCTACTCACATTCACCCCGACACCGCCACCATTTTTGGAGATGCGGGCAGCATTAGTAATCTCGCTGAAAATGCTTTCTAAACTGTCGTCAATGGAGAGGATAAAACAACTGGTTAGGGAACCTTTGGGTGTGCGTAAATTGGCCAAAATGGGGGTGGCAAGAGAGATTTTTCTTTGAGCAATCCCTTGATAAAATTTCTTCGCCCAGTGGAGTCTATTAGCCGGTTCTTCCACAATGGCAAGCAGTAAGGAACAGGTTAATAATGCCTCTTGGGGTAACTCATTTTTGAGTAAATAACGGCTAGTGATTAACAATGCCCCGGCGTAATCATAATCAATATCCCAATCGGGATTAATCCAAGAACCAGCTTCTTTTAATTCTGCTTCAGAATAGATGAGAATCCTTTCGTCGTATAGCAACTTTTTAACTTGAGTTTTGACAGTTTTCTCGTAATTTCCGTACTGATAACCCCGGGCTACTAAGGTATCTTTCCACAGACTCCAAATATGCAATCTTCCCGCCACATAGCGCCAATCCGGTTCCTCTGGACTACACATTTCTAGGGCGCAATTAATTAAATTATCCTGTATTTCCCTGGTGGTAATCCCATCCCGCAGGCGCGTGGTTAAACCCGCTTCTAAGGCGATTGAATTGACTTTTTTACCTTCACAAGCCCACTCTACCACGTCACGAATTTTGCCGATATTTAAGCTTGTGGTGGAACCATCGCGCCGAATCACTCTAATTCCATGGCTGCCCATATTAGCTAAAGGGGTAGAACGAAAGGGTATTACTTCGTTATTTTTGTGAATGGAGACGGTAGTAGTCAAGGGCTTTGATTGCATAATTGGGAAATTGCGGCGTTAAAAAACTTGACAAATTAATCTATTTGTACTAGATTATTCTATCAGATTTTCTGGGAAAACACAACATCTAGCGTGTTAAATAATCCTATCACTCCATATATGGTATAGCCAGGATTATTTTGTTCCCTAAACACAGTGTTTTGGCTGACATTTTCTGGAAAAATTCTTGATTTTTTCCAAAAAATAGTTCTTTTGTATGCTTGACAAAAAGCTTTTTCTTTGATAGGAAAAACAGATTGACAAAATACTTTTGATCCGATTCTGCTTGAGTGCTGAGGAGGTTGTGGTCAGACTTTATTTGTTCTTAACTTTTCGATAATCTAAGACAAGAGTGGATTAAAAGTCAAATTTCCTCCGAGAACCTCTGAGAGAGTAAAATTTCTCTTTTCGCTATTTAGTGGCTTACCGCTAGAATAATAGGACAAAAACGCTATATATAGCGTCTAGCCAGTAGAGGACAAGGATGAAATATTTAGAAGAATGGCGTGGTAGCGGGGTGGACGCAGAGTTAATCCATCTCAATGTCACCAGTTTAGCGGGGTTATCTCCCAGTGAATACCTACTCTACTCCCAAGAATTACCGCGACGCAATGATGGCAGGGTTAGGGATAGTATTCTTAAGCGTTATGAACATACCAGTCAAGGCGGTTGGTGGTGTTCAGGAATTGACTTACTAACGGGTAATTATGACCTTTGGGGCTGTTTTAAGCCCGATTTTCCCCGTTTAAGCTTCGATAAGGCTAAACCGATTAAGTACGAACATCCCCCCCAAACCCCTACAGGAGTCTTTGCTTTGCGGGTTCCCCTGAAAATTTGGCAAAGGATAGCCCAGCGTATCAGTATTAATATTTTAACTGAAGAAGTGGATAATAAGCAAGAGGATCTCGGTTTTTGGTCTTGGGTAATGAAACATCCAGAGATACCTATTTGTCTTACGGAAGGAGCGAAAAAAGCGGGGGCATTACTAACAGCAGGTTATGTGACAATTGCCTTACCGGGGATTCACAATGGTTATCGTACTCCCAAGGACGAACTAGGTAGGAGAATCGGCAAATCTCATCTAATTCCGCAGCTAGAAAAATTAGCTAATTCCGGAAGAAAGATTTATCTAGTTTTTGATCAAGAAACTAAACCAAAGAACCAACAAGCGGTTAATTTAGCTTTACAGAGAATGGGTTATCTATTCAGTCAGGCTAACTGTGAGGTAAAGGTGGTTACTTGGGATGCTGCTGATAGTAAAGGGGTGGATGATTTACTAATCAATCGAGGGGAAGATTACTTCCAACAAGTCTATCAAAAAGCTACCTCTTGGGAAATTTGGAAGGCAGCGAGTTTAAATAGTTTAACTCTCCCACCTCATCTAGAGTTAAATAGCCGTTACTTGCCAGATATTGCCATCCCGACATCAGCGCAGTTAATGGCAATTAAATCGGCTAAAGGTACGGGGAAAACTGAGTTTTTAGCCAAGATAGTTAAACAGGCTATTGCCAATCAACAAAAAGTTTTAGTTATCGGTCATCGGGTGAAACTGGTAGAGGAATTATGTCAACGCTTTGGTTTAAACTATATCAGCAAAATTAGGGATAATCCTGCGGCACAAATTTACGGTTATGGTTTATGTATTGACTCTCTCCATCCCCAATCACAAGCTAAATTTCAAGCGGAAGATTGGCAAGAAGCTCTGATTATTATCGATGAGATCGAACAGGTTCTATGGCATGGGTTAAATGGGGGTACTTGTAAAACTAATCGTGTGGCAATTTTAAAATCCCTAAAGTCCCTGCTGCAAACTGTGGTCAGCAGTGGGGGCAAAGTCCTAGTTGCTGATGCTGATTTAAGTGATATTTCCCTAGATTATTTAACTTCTCTAGCGGCGATTGAACTAGAAACTTTCTTGATTAGTAACGAGTGGAAACCTAATTATCAAGAAGCTTGGCCAGTTTATAACTACTCTGATAATACTCCCCAACAGCTAGTTAAGGATTTAGTTAAACACATTAAAGAGGGAGGAAAACCTTTTGTTTGTCTGTCAGCACAAAAGTTAACCAGTAAATGGGGAACAATTACCCTAGAATCTTATCTAAGAAAGCAATTTCCCCAGAAGAAAATTCTGCGGATAGACTCAGAGTCATTGCAAGATTATAGTCACGATGCCTATGAAGCGATTGGCAATTTAAATCAGTTGTTGCTTAACTATGATATAGTTCTAGCTAGTCCTGCGATCGAAACGGGAATTAGTATTGATATTCAGCAACACTTTACCTCGGTTTGGTGTTTAGCACAGGGGATTCAAACTCCCACCTCTATCGCTCAATTTTTAGGGAGAATTAGAGAGAATATTCCTCGTTATATTTGGTCAGCAGTGTACGGATTTAATCAGGTGGGGAATGGTTCCACTTCTATCCCCAAACTTCTCACCTCTGGACACCGATTAACGGAGGTTAATATTCGCTTACTACACCAATCAGATTTAGAATCTCTGGAGGATTTAGATACAAGTTTTCAAGCGGAATCTCTCCTCTGTTGGGCTAAAATGGCTGTGCGAGTAAATGCTTATATGCTTAATTATCGTCAGTCAATTTTAGGGATTTTACAAGCAGAAGGTCATAGAATTAAAGAACGGAATCAGGAAGAAGAACTAGAAATAACCAATCATTTAATGGAAGCAATTGAAGAAATTAGAGAACATAATTATCGTTCTGAATGCGAGGCAATTGCCAGCGCAGCCGAGAGCACAGAATCAGAGTATCGTCTGCTTAAAAAACAGTTAATTAAGTCAGTAAAAGAAAGGAGAATTATCAGGAAATATGACCTATACAAACGCTATGGAATCCCCGTCACACCGCAATTAGTGATTAAAGATGATCAGGGATGGTATCAGGAACTACGCCTACATTACTTTTTGACAATTGGGCGACAATTTTTGTGCGATCGAGATGCTTTAATTGCCCGTAAACTGATAGAATCAGGTCAGGGAAGTTTATTTATTCCCGATTTTAATGGTAGTCAATTAGGAGTGATTATCGGGACGTTAGAAGTGTTAGGAATTACCGTATTATTAGCTAACCCTGAAAGAGAATTAACTAATCATGATGCCGACTTACAAAAAATGGCCGAAATCGCCATTAAAAACCGCAACGAGATTAAAACTATCACCAAGATTAATCTCTCTCATACTTCCCGTCCTCTGACGATTATTCGTAATTGTTTGAACTTGTTAGGTTATGAATTAACCAGCAAGGGCAGCCAGAGAATTGCTAAAAAATCTCTTAAAGTTTATCAGATTGTTGCCCCTCAGGATGGTAGAGAACAAGTGTTTCAACAATGGTTATTTAAAGATGAAAAATGTGCGGGAAGTTCTGAGATTTGGTATGAAGACTATCTCTTTTCTCTCCCCCAGAAACCATCTCTAGGCGAACCAGAAAATGCTTATATGCAATTAAGTCTAGAATTTAGTCTAGCTATGGGGAAAACTGCCTATTTAAGCGACTTGTTTCCCTAAAATGACCACATCAGCCAGAAAATCGTCTAGAGCGGCAATTTGGGGTAAATAACCCCATCGTTGAAAGCCGAATTTTTCAAAGAGACAAATACTGGCTTGATTGTGGGCAAAAATAATACAGATAAGATTAGATATACCCAATTGGGGACAGCGCTCCAAGGCATATTCTACTAATAATTTACCGATTCCACGACCTTGATAATCGGGGGCAATATATAAACTAACCTCTGCCGTTTTTTGGTAAGCGACACGACCATAAAACATCTGTAAACTCAGCCAACCCACCACCCGACCTTTGATCGCTATTACCCAGATGGGATACTGTTCAGGATCGTGCTTTTCAAACCATTCTCGCCGACTTTCGAGGGAAATAGGCTTTAAATCTGCGGTTGCCTTGCGAGTGGGAACAGCAGCATTATAAATCTCGATAATTGTTGGTAAATCTGTTTCTTTAGCCTCGCGAATAATCATAGAATATCAAGTAAGATGAAGTATAACCTAATTTTCCCTTGTCTCCTGACTTCTGAATTATGCTATATCTCTCAATCTTACTTTAAAATTGGGTTTGATAGCGGACGGTAAACTCATTCAAATTGTAATCGTAGGAGAAGCGGATAAAAGACTGGGAATTGACTCGATAGACGGTTTCCAAATTGGGAAGGATATTAAAATCCGTTGCTCCGATCGCATTACTAACCGCATTCTCCACATCATACACGACTCCTTGGGCTAAGAGGGGAATCGCCAACTGAACCACTCCAAATTGAATTAATTGTTCCGTATTTTTCCCCTGTAAACCATTAAAAACCGACAGCAATTGTTCCCCCAAAAGTCGAACGATTTCCCCTTGGCTGCGGGGGGGAGTGCTGGTTAATTTAACTAGGGGAGTATTAAGCAATCCCTCATCCTCACCTCTAGCAAAAGCCACTGCTTGTAAACAATTAGCAGCTTTTTGTAATTCTGCATTTGTATAGTTTTCCTCTAGGGGAAAAGGTGGACTATCGGGACGAATTTGGCACACTTCATTGATATTACGGCCTAAATTTGGTAGCAAGCGGTTTAATTCTCCTTCAACGCTGAGGGTGACATCGATCCTTTGAATGCGATTGAGGCTATCATCGGGAATTTCATTACTAGGAAAATCCCCCCCCCGACGGGAGATGGCAAAATCGCGAGATTGAGAAAATTCGCTGAGAATTGTTCGTAGTTGAATGTCAACAAAGGGGTTTAAAAGTCCCAACCCGCGACTAGAATCGAAAACAATAACATTTTGATTGCGTCGGTTAAGAAGAAAACGCGTATCGATGTAACTAACCCGTCCTCGATCGAGATTAATCACTCCATTGGTTTGTAATTTCTCCAGTGGAGTGAGCGGACCGTTCAAGGTTAAAGCACCACTAAAATCAAATTGATACAAAGGTTCTTGTTCGATGGATAATCCCGCTAAAGACACTTGGAAATTATTTAAAACTGGAGTAATATTGGTCGTCTGAGGAATGTTGAGAGGCTGCAGCCAGCGACTCACCGGTTTATCGGTTTCTTGATTAATTTCTGGGGTGCGAGGAAGAAAAACTTTACCCCTAGAAAGACGCACATTCCCCCCGATAATTGGTTGCTGAACTGTTCCTGTCACCATGGCGTTTCCAGCAATTAATCCCCGATAAAGACCATTAATTGCTATATCTCCCTCTTGAATATTAACTGTTAAGGGATTAGGATTATTTTTGATGGCTTGAAAGAAAGGTAAAACTCCGATCACAGAAATTTGTCTGTCGGCGATCGAGCCTTGTAACTCCTCTACTGTTAAGTTTTCAGGGGTTAAACCAATGCGGCCATTTACGGTTAAAATCTCTGGAAAAGCAACACTGCGGATAGCGGCATTATCGAGAGTAACTATACCATTTGCTTCTAAATCTTTGATTTTTAAGCCCTCTTTTATATCTAATCTTCCCGTCGCTGAAAGAACTACCTCTCCCTCACCGTTAACCCATTCGATGGCGTTTTGACTGATAGCTTCAATTAATTTGATTGCATCGGTTCCCAATTTTGCTTGGATTTTTAATTGATCATTACCCGGTAAGGGAGGATAGGGAATGCTGGCATAGATTTGGATTGATTCGGAGGAGGTTGTCCGCAAATCAAAACGATACTGATTATAGGTAAATAAACCAATTATATCCTGATTAATATTTTGGGCATTAATTGCACCATCAATAAAGGCAAAATTACCCTGAATACGAGGATTTAATAAAGTTCCTGCAATTTGTCCTTGAGTTTTTAGACTACCAGATACATCCAAGGGAAACTGGACGAAATTTCTCAAGAGATCGAGAGAAAGATTTTCCACTGCAAAAGTTCCCTCTAATTTTTTTAGGGAAAAATCACCCGCTAAAAATACGGAAGAATCTCGTGATTTTAATCTAATCGGTTCTATCCTGAGCAGCTGACGATTTAAGTTAAGATTAATTGTTACTTCATCAATCGGAATTAATTGGGTATCGGTGGTGACAATTCCCAGAGGGTTAACAATATTTACTGTCGGTCTTTGGGGTCGCCATTCCCATCTACTGCCCTGAAATTGTACGCTAAGATCGGGATTTTTTAAAGTCCCGGTTAAGGCTATATTTGCTTGATAACGGCCGCGAAAATCTAGTTCGGAAGGTATCCCGACTACCCCTCTTTCCCCTGCTAATTGCTGGATTATTTCTTCAATTTTTGCCCGCAAATTTACCTGTTGTGCTAGGGAAGCTTCGGGATTACCTACTCCTAGAGGACTAAGTTGAATAGCTGGGTCATTCTCTGAGGAGAAAAAGTTGATTAAACTGGTTAAATCATAGATACTAGCAACTGATAATAAATCTTGAATATAACCTTGATCTACCCTGAGTTTAGCTTCTATTGCTTGGGTTTGCCAATTAAATAAACCTTGCAGATTATATTGACTTGCACCCGCTTGTAAACTCCCCGCTTGCAGTTGAACTATGGAATCCCGATAAACCACATTTGCCGTTAATTTTTCCCCGATTAAGTTACCTAAACTAGGTCGATTAATCTCTAGTTGTCCCTCACCCTGTAAGTTAAATAAATTAATGTCTAGATTAGCATTCACTTGTCCAGCAATAATCCCCGGAATATTGTAGGCTGCCGTGGGAGATATTTTCAGGATTTCTAGGGGAAAATCGGCAATCTGAACATTTAAATTTTCTCCGCTTCGTTTAGCTGTTGCTAGAAAAGGAGTTTGATTTCCAAAAGCTTGGCGAATATTTATTTCTAAGGGAAGATAGGGCAGCAGACAATTATTTTGTTGGCAAGGATCGAAAGTTAGGTCAATAATGTCCTGATTTCCACGCAAATTTAAACTAATATTTTGACCGATTCCTGCTTGCATACTTCCTTTTAAGATAGGTTCAAAGGGTCGATCATTAATGCTAAAGTTAGCTAAATTTATATCTCCTTTGATTTGTATATTTCCCACTTTTTGCCAAGCAGTTAAGAGATTTTTACCCGTAATTTGTCCTTGAAATTCTCCGATCCCTGTCAGTGTCGATTCTCTGGGTTTTAGGTTAGAATCAATCGGTAAAAGCGATATAATCTGCGTTAGCGGTACAGTAGCAAGGTCGGTTTTTGCCTGTAGATTTAAGTTAACCTCAGCGATATCGGGTTGACTGGTAAGATTAGCTAAAAGAATATTTCCTCGCACATCAAAGCTATTTTCTCCCCACTGTGCCGAGAGATTATTAACCTGAATTGCTGTTACTCCCTGCCAAATTTCTTCAATGTTTCCCGCTAAATTAGCTCTGAAATCTAGGTTAGGAATCGAGATTGATTTTATTCCTGGCAATTGCCCTAGCAGGGCAGCGGGATCAAGATTAGCGGCAATAATATCACTTTGCCAGAAATTATTATTCAGTTGTGCCTTGGCTTTAATTTCTCCTTTGGCTACATGAATACGAGAGTTAAAAACTGCTTTGATACTACTTAAGTTAAGTCTTTTTTCTAGCAGGGAGTCGAAAATAGTTTGGGCATTTCCTGTTGCTTGAAAACTCGTTTGGGAAATATTCAACGCTAGGGGAATATTAGTCTGAAAATGCTCCAAGCTACCGAGAATATCAAAAATACCGTTGTTTAATTGAATAGCAGTATTGATCGGATTATTATCTACTAATAAGCGAGTATTTACCCTAGCATTGACGGTGGACAGATTTGGTATTTTTCCCGCTAGTAAATTATTGATTGCACCCGTGAAATTGACTTGGGTTTTTCCCAGACTAACTGGAATGTTTAAATTGGGTAAAAACGGATTTAAGTTAATGCCAGCAGTATTAACTATACCGCTTAAAATACCTTGTTCCAGTTGGGTTGTCGTTCTTAGGGATTGATTATTGACAAATAACTGTATATCTCCCTCTCCGCGCCAAGTTTGTAAATCCGTTAAAGTACCGCTAATCAGAGAATTTATTCTACCAGCAAAGCTAATTTTTGCCCTGCCTAAACTGACGGGAACTGTTAAATTTTCTACTAGAGGATTGAGACTAATCCCCCCGGTATTGACTGTACCTGTCAGGAAACCTTGATTCAGTTTGGCTGTAGCAATTAAAGGATTATTATCCACCAATAACTCCATATTCCCTTGACCTTGCCAACTGCTGAAAATATTATTTTTATTCTTCAGCAATTCCCCTAAATAGCCTTGTAAATTAATCTGTGATCGCAGTAATTTAACCTGAGTTGGTAAGTTAGGCAATAGGAAATTAATCGGCAATCCCGCTAAGACAGCTTTAGCCTGAAAATTTCCTTGCGATACTTGACTATTGACTAAAATTGCGCCTTGTTTACTGCTAATCCCTAAGTTAGCAATTCCGTTTAAGGTATTAACATTCATTTGGTCAATTTTGCCACTAACTTGAATATTAGCTGTCTCTAAATTTAAGGATTCTAAGGTTTTTAGGTAGGGGCAAATACTATCTACATATTGACAAAGGATAGGCACAAAAGGAGTCAATAAAAAGTTATTACCCGTGATTTTTGCCTGGACTAATTTGCTAGTAAAATCACTATTAGCATTAACCTGTAGTTTGCCAGCATTTGTTTTAATGACCGTATCGGTTAAATTGATTTTGTTGCCCCCTAAAAATACTTTGCCCTCCCCAGCAACATTGATTAATCCTGACTGATTAACCGTGGGTATTTGCCAATTAATTAATAATTGCGGCAGTCCTAAACTACCTCTAGCTTTAATCTTAGCTTGCAGATCGCTTATATTAATTTGAGCAGGAACTGTTGCCAATTGAGATAAAATTTTTCTCGTGGGAAAATGCGCTTGTAAATTCAAATTAATCGGCATTTTTGTCCCGTCAAGAGGTTGATTTTTTTGCAGGGATTGTAAAATATTTAACTGCAATTTTCCTTCCCCTTTAATTTCTCCACCTGCGAGGGGTTTAACTTGAATTTTGTCTAAATTAAGACGATTGAGATTTGTTTCAAAATTACTGGTTATTGATTGAATAGGAATTTGCTCAAAAATAATCGGTTTGCTGTTGCTAACGGTTCCTTTAATTAGAGGTTGATCTAATTTTCCTGTCACTTGAAAAGTAGAGCGTGCTTCTCCCCGTAAATCTAGAGGTGATTGCAGATAAATAATTCTTAAAAGTTGTTGTAAATCCACCGATTCTAGAGCGACATTGAGATGATAACCAGTTTGCCAATTTACTTCTCCTCTCACCTCAGTTTTAATCTTGCCAATACTTGCGATCGCTTGTTCGACTAATACTTTATCTCCCTGTAAATTTAACTTAGTTGTTAGCTTCATTGGATACTGGAAAGGTTGGAATTTTCCCGCCAAATCTGTCACCTGAAAATTGCCATTGCCTTCGGTTTGATTTAGCTTTGCCCAACTGGGAATATTGAAAGCAATATTAGCATTTACTTGTCCTTGATTTAATTGGAAATTGCGATTAGGAATTAAAGTTAATAGTTCACTTAAGTTTAAACGATCAATCTGAAGATTAGTTAGACTTTCCCCCGTTTTTAACGCCGTTTCTCCTTGTATTTTTACTTGACTTTTGAGGATTTCTGCGCTAAAATCGTAGGTAAGAGGCTGCCTTTGATTATCGATAAATCTTCCCTGACCATCGGCCTTAATTTCTATCGGTTTTTTCAGGGCATAGGGTTGGATAGTAATATCTCCCTTCTCCACCTGAAACCCCAGATTTAACCTAATGGGAGCTTCCCGATCAAAGTTACTAGCTATTTTTTCTAAATTATCGAGCCATTGACCATTTTTATCCTGATCGAGAAAAATACTGGGATTAATTAACTTCACATCAACCGGCAGCGGCAGGCCTAAAAGTAAGGGCAGCGGATTTAATCCCAATTCGATCGCATCAATAGATAAACTATCGGCAGAATTGGCCGTAGCTGGAATTTCCGATTTACCGATACGAATGCGATTAAAATAAAAGCCCTCTATCTTACCTACCCTGACGGGTCTGTGTAGCATTTCACTGAAGATATTATCTAAAATTGGGGTGAGACGTTCATAAACTAAATAACGAGTCGTAAAATAGCCAAGGGAGGTAATTCCTAGGAGAGTAATTCCCCCGACAATTAAAGTAGAAGGCCGGCGTAAAAATCGACCGATACTCAGAAAAAGATGAGGACGAGAAGAAGGATCGCCAGGGGAGTTACTCATAATTGTTTACCTCACACACACCAAAGAAAGGGCAACGGCTCACCAGAGCTAATGAACTATGATAATTCACCGCAGCACTGACAGCCCTCAATCGATTAATTGCCATTTTTTAGGCAATTATTGGGCTTAAATCCTGTGAGGAAGTCAAGGGCTGCGGCCAATTAAAAGCTTCTCTCCCTATCTTAACCTAAGACTCGAATGGCTGGCTAAAATTTTCAACAATCCGCCAAAATCTCGCCAGTTTCAACAGCCAACCGAAGGAATATTGATCACCCCACCAGTTCAAGCAGAATATTGCTCGGATCAATAGGTTCGGAAATTGAAGATTGAGAGAAAACTTGTGCGGACAGACAACAATCCGGCGCAGTCTGGAACAACAACCAGAAGTATTCAGTCTTAGAATATTGGGACTAGCACGTCTATTTTTACTGCAAAAATCGTCTTATAGATAAAGATTATGAAAGCCAGATTATCGATCGCCCTAACCGCCCTAATGACCTTGGGCATAACTGCCACAGCAGCGGTCAACTTTGACGAACAGGACATCGAGCAGACCCAGGTAATAGCGATCGCTCGTCCCTACGGAGGTAATAAATTTGACCTGCTAGTATTGGAACAAATTCCGGGAAAACAGAAGTGTTGGAGCGAAAGCGGCTCAAATCCCGTCATGATTGACCCGCTGCTCCTCAACTTTGACTTTACCGGCATTTGTCGCCGCGCCACTGATAGTAATGGTTATTCTATCCGTCTCGATGGCCGGGATTTTGGGCTAGATTACATCCTGCGTATTGTGGAACGCAATGGCGAATTATACTTAGTGGGAACTCCCCGGGATGCGCGCAGACCGGAATTAGTGGTGGGAAGAACCCGAGGAATGCAAACAGGATTTATGAAAATTATCCTCGAACCGGGTTGGAGATTTAGCCGTCGTACCTTCGAAGGCAAAAGTTTAGGCCACTTCTACTTTAGCGGCAAAGAAGCGGAAGTTCTCGCGGCCGCCGGCAGACCTCCCATCAACGAAACCACTCCCCCCCCCACTTCCGGGGCTAGTTTTCAGGATATTAGCGGCGATATCTATAAAACTGAGATTGAAAAAGCGATCGCTATTGGTGTAGTGGCCGGTTTTAAAGAAGATAACACCTTCCGCCCCGAAAATCCCGTCACCAGAGAACAATTCGTCTCGATGATTATTGAAGGGATGGGAACTGTCACCAAAATTAACCTAGAAGAGATTCCCCCCGGCAGCGGCAGTTTTAACGATGTGGACGCAACGCGTTGGAGTGCCAAAAAAATCCAATGGGCCCGGGCCAATGGTATTGTTGCCGGCAAAGCTAACGGCGAATTCCGTCCCACCGACCCCATCACCAGGGCCGAATTGATGGCGATTCTCAAACAGGCCGCCACCTACCTGAAAACTCAGCAAAAACAAGCCCCCAATTTAGCCCAAACTAAAACCCCCGTCAATTTTTCCGATACTTCCGGTCATTGGGCCGCCGATTTAATTACCCAGATGTCGGGATTTTGCGGTGTGGCCTCTCCCTTAAACGAACAGGGTAGTGCTTTTGTACCAAATGACCCCGCCCGTCGTAACTATGCTGCTGCTGCGATCGTCCGTACCCTCGATTGTGTTAAAACCGCCAAAAAATAACGGCCTCTCCTCCATCAGAGTTTGCGGCAAAAAGTTTTTCCTAGGGGTAGGATGTGGGGTGTGGGGTTTTATCCATTTTTAGGAAGTCAATTACCTAATTTTCAGGGCAAAAGTCCCCCCATTTTCCCCCCGCTCACTCCCAGGCCCGGAACTTTTTGATTTCAAAAAGGCCTAAAGATATTATCCAATTACTGATGACTGATCAGTGATCACTGATTACTGATCACTGATTACTGATTACTGATTACTGATTGTGGTTGTTAATTTTTACCTTAAATGTCGGTTTGAAGGAACCCTCGGTTTCACTGACGAGATGAAAAACCGACCAGCATAAAACAGCGAAGCACAACTAATATTCAGGGGAGTCTTGATTCTCGACATATTTCTTAAGTTGGTCTATTGTGACACCGCCACAACTAGCCACAAAATATGCCCCTGTCCACAAAATTCTCTTATCTTGACCATATATCTCTTTCAAGTGGTCTGACAAGTTATCCCACATCAGCTGGCAAGAAGTTGATTTTAAGTTAGCGATTAGACTACTTAACAGTTTATGAGGGGGGTAAGTTAAAAGAATGTGAACATGGTCTGATTCTCCGTTAATCTCTATTATCTTCGCCTTCCATTTCTCGGCTATGTTTTGAAAAGCTATTCTCAAAAACTCCAGATGCTCTTTCTGAAACACATTTCTACGATATTTGGTGACGAGAACTATATGTACGGTGAGATTAAAGGTAGCTCTAGGAGTTTTAAAATAATTAGTCTTTATACTCTTGATATTTTGTACAGTGGATTGCTATAATCATAACATAACACATTGAGAGGTCGAATCAATGCGAGTCATAGAGTTTAAGTTAAAAACCAATCCACACCAGAAAATAGCCATTCAAGAGGCTATCAGGGTGGGACAGTTTATTCGGAACAAATGTCTAAGATTTTGGATGGACTCTACCAAAGAAGATCAGGTTAACTATGGTACTTTGTGTAGGCTAACTACCGAATTATCTAATAGTCCTGAGTTCTCTTTTGTTGGTAAACTCAACTCTATGGCTCGTCAAGCAAGTGCCGAAAGAGCTTGGTTTTCTATATCCCGTTTCTACGACAATTGTCAAAGGGGTTTGGCAAAAAAAGGCTATCCCAAATTCAAAAAGTTTTCAAGGTCTGTCGAGTACAAAACTTCTGGTTGAAAACTAACAGAAGACAAAAAGTTTATCCACATCACGGATAAAACAGGGATAGGAAAATTAAAGCTAATCGGTACTTTTAAACGTGAGATTCTCGATAAATCCACTATCAAAAGAATCAGGCTTATTAAACGAGCCGATGGCTTTTATTGTCAATTTGTCTTAGAAATTGAGAGAGTAGAACCCTTTGACTCTACAGGAAAAGAAGTAGGGATTGATTTAGGTTTAAACCATTTCTTAACCGACTCTAATGGGGATAAAATTGATAACCCACGGTTTCTTCGTAAGTCGGAAAAAAGACTAAAAAAGGCTCAACGTAAACTCTCAAAGAAGAAAAAGGGAAGCCAAAAAAGATTAAAACAGAAATCTAAAGTAGCTCGCCTTCATCTAAAAGTTTCTAGACAGCGTAAAGATTTTGCCGTCAAGACAGCAAAAGCGTTAATCCAATCTAACGATTTGGTAGTCTATGAGGACTTGAAGGTATCTAATATGGTGAAAAATCCTAAGCTTGCTAAATCTATTCAAGATGCGAGTTGGTCAATGTTCACCGATTGGTTAGACTACTTTGGGAAAATACACGGAAAGTTTGTGGTAGCGGTGAACCCACAATACACTAGCCAACAATGTTCTAGTTGTGGTAATATTGTCAAGAAAACATTATCTGTAAGAACTCATGTTTGTTCTTGTGGGTGTGTCTTGGATAGAGACGAAAACGCCGCTATAAACATTCTCGCACGGGCAAATACTGTCGGGCGGACAAAAATTCAAGCCCTCGGACAGACTACCCACTGTCTATTAGGTGAAAGCTTAGTAGATAAGGTAACTGGATGAACAGGGAATCCCGAAGCGCTTAGTGCGATGGGAGCGTCAATTTAGGTATCCCGTCGAGTATTTTCGCTAGACTGGAAAATAATGCACCTCGGCTAGACAAAATCCTATGGTAAAGCTGCTCGAAAATCCTCTCCGAGTGGGATTGCGACAAGAAAGAACCCCAGAACCGCTAATTTTAGTCATTTTTGGGGCATCGGGAGACTTAACCCAAAGAAAACTGGTTCCTGCTCTCTATCAACTGAAACGGGAAAGACGACTACCGGCCGAATTAACCATCGTCGGTACAGCGCGCCGAGAGTGGAGTCATGATTATTTTCGCCAACAGATGCGCCAAGGCATCGAGGAATTTTCCGACGGGATTGGTAGTGAGGAATATTGGCAAGACTTCGCTCAAGGGTTGTACTATTTCCCCGGCAACATGGACGAACCAGAAAGTTACGCCAAAATGAAAGTTTTTCTGGAAGAA
This sequence comes from Microcystis aeruginosa Ma_QC_C_20070703_M131, assembly GCA_007095475.1. GTDB lineage: Bacteria > Cyanobacteriota > Cyanobacteriia > Cyanobacteriales > Microcystaceae > Microcystis > Microcystis aeruginosa_I. The sequence goes on from SFCA01000149.1 coordinate 28,226, forward strand.
ATAGACGGAATCCGGGGAACCCGCGGCAATCGAGTCTTTTATCTAGCGGTTTCTCCTAATTTCTTCCCCCCCGGTCTTAAAAACCTCGGTGCGGCCGGAATGCTGAAAGACCCGATTAAACACCGGTTAGTGATCGAAAAACCCTTTGGCAAAGATCTCAGTTCTGCCCAAGTTCTCAATCGAGTCGTACAAGAGGTTTGTCAGGAGAACCAAGTTTATCGCATTGACCACTATTTAGGCAAGGAAACCGTCCAAAACTTATTGGTGTTCCGATTTGCTAACGCCATCTTTGAACCCCTCTGGAATCGTCAATTTATCGATCACGTCCAGATTACCGTGGCCGAAACCGTGGGAGTGGAGGATCGGGCCGGATATTACGAAAAATCAGGAGCTTTGCGGGATATGGTGCAAAATCACCTGATGCAGTTATTCTGCTTAACGGCGATGGAAGCACCCAACGCTATTAACGCCGATAGCATCCGTGGCGAAAAAGTCAAAGTCCTGCAAGCGACTCACCTGGCCGATATTAATAACCTGGAAAAATCCGCCATCCGCGGCCAGTATAAAGCCGGTTGGATGAAAGGAAAACCCATTCTGGGCTATCGGCAAGAACCGGGGGTTAATCCCGAATCGACCACCCCCACCTATGTGGCCATGAAATTAATCGTCGATAACTGGCGTTGGCAAGGTGTCCCCTTCTATCTGCGTACTGGTAAACGTCTGCCCAAAAAAGTTTCCGAGATTGCCATCCAATTCCGCCATGTGCCGTTATTAATCTTCCAATCGGCAGCCCAACAAACTAATGCAAATGTACTGAGCCTGCGGATTCAGCCTAACGAGGGTATTGCCCTCCGTTTTGAGGCGAAAATGCCGGGGTCGGAATTACGCACACGCACGGTAGAAATGGACTTTAGCTATGGTTCCTCCTTCGGTGTCACCAGCGCCGATGCCTATAATCGCCTACTTTTAGACGCTATGCTAGGAGATCAAACCCTATTTACCCGTTCTGATGAGGTAGAAGAAGCATGGCGCATCGTTACTCCCGCTCTCGCCGCTTGGGACGCTCCCGCCGATCCCGCCTCCGTACCCCAATACGAAGCGGGTACCTGGGAACCCACAGAAGCGGAATTTCTCCTTAACCGCGATGGCCGTCGTTGGCGACGACTTTAAAACAGTGAACAGTAATCAGTGAGCAGTAATCAGTGAGCAGTAAACTAAAAACTCACATCTGATAACTGATAACTCACATCTGATAACTGAATCACTGATAACTGAATCACTGATAACTGATAACTGATAACTGACATGACTACCCAAAGCCCCCCCATTGTCTCCCTGCAAGCACCGAAAGATGTTTCCATCGATGTGATCGAGCAGGAACTGCGCGATATCTGGCAATCCTATAATGATAATCAGGATGGGATGGCCGCCACCCGGGCCACCACCTTTAGCTTTATTGTCTATGAACCCGACGCGGTACAGGAATTGTTAACCCTTCTCGGCTATTACACCGGCCCGATTGATGGTATTGCCGGTCCCCGGACCCACGCCGCCATCAAAGTAGCCCAGAAAGACCTAGGACTAGAAGTAACTGGGCTTTCTAGCGATGAATTTGTCGCCCGGTTAAGGGCCGCCTGGGAAGCGGAAAAAAACGCCGAGGATGGGGCTAATCGTCGTCAGTACGCCGCCGATTTGGATGCGATTGGGGTGGCAGACGCGATCGCCGCTTCCAATCCCTGTCGCATTATTACCCTCTGTCCCACCGCCGAGGCCGATGAAGGAGTGAAAGCCTCCGTTTCTGCCTATTGTCCCGTTAACAAACGTAGTCAGAACACTTTAGTTTGCTGTGAATACGTTACTTTAAGCGGCACAGCGGAAGCCTTGGAACGAATTGGTGGCATTATTTCCGAGTTAACTATTCCCAGTTTGCCCAAATTTCTCTGGTGGAAAGCCAGTCCCGATGGGGAATATGGACTATTTAAGCGTCTGGCCAGTCAATGTGATACGATTATCGTCGATTCCAGCACTTTTCGGGAACCGGAAACGGAACTGCTGCAGGTGGGGGATTTATTAGCCACAGATGTGCCATTAGCTGACCTAAACTGGAGTCGTCTCGCCCCCTGGCAAGAACTAACCGCCGAGGCTTTTGATCCACCGGAGCGCCGGGATGCTATTCTGGAAGTCGATCGCATCACTATTGATTACGAAAAGGGCAATCCTTGCCAAGCTTTTATGTTCCTCGGTTGGATGGCCAGCCGGTTACAATGGCGACCGGTGGGATATAGTCACCGGTCGGGAGATTATGCTATTCATCGGATTAGTTTCCTCGGTCAGGACCAGCGTTTAATTGAGGCGGAATTAGCCGGTATTCCCGTGGCGGATTGGGGTGAGGTACAAGGGGATCTGATTAGTATTAAACTCAGTTCTACTAATCTTCAGGCCGATTGTTGCACGGTAATTTGTTCGGGAACTACCGGCTGTATGCGGATGGAAGCTTCGGGAGGGGCTCAATCTTGCCGCATTGAACAAGTGTCCCATCTGGAAGACCAAAAAACAGAAACTCTGCTAGGTAAACAGTTACAGCGTTGGGGCCAGGACGTGCTTTATCAAGAAAGCATGAAAGTCACTAGCTCTATCCTCAAATTATCCCAACCGGATTAGGAAATTAGCAACAATAATCCCACCCACTTTCGAGAGACCTTGTTAACAAGGTCTCTCGATATTTATACTAAATTCAGTTATTAAAAACTGATTATTTATTTCCCCTTTTGCATGAGTGCATGAGTAGAAAACGGGTTTCTCCGAGAAACCCGTTTTCTGTGCGTTACTCAACGAATTTAGCATTATACAGCAGTCAGCACCTGATTAAAACCGATAATTGTACCTTTTCAGAAAACAGGTTATCATAAAAACAGAGCTTTGCTTTCAAGGGGGCAATATGGTCGCAACCACTGAGAAACGCTACACAGTCGCAGAATACTTTCAACTAGAGGAAACTGCCACCGACAGACACGAGTATCGAGATGGAGAAATTATTATTATGACCGGGGGAACTCCTAACCATAATCGCATTGCGGGAAATTTTTATAGAAGATTTCCCTTAACTATCCAGAATCAAGCCTATGATATATTTATCACCGATCTACGCTTGGCAATACCCGCCTATAATGTGTACACCTATCCCGATCTTATGATCGTTAAGGGAGAACCAATTCTCGAAAGAGGACGCACCGATACGATTACCAATCCACAGGTGATTATCGAGGTTTTATCAAAATCTACTCAAGACTATAATCGGGGTGATAAGTTTAAGTTTTATCGCTCTCTTGATAGTTTTGAAGAATATATTTTAATTGATCAATATGGTTATTATATAGAACAATTTCATCAAAGAGGCGATCATTGGGAATTTCGGGATTATCACGATCAAGAAGCGATTTTAACTTTGTTTTCTCTAGATTTCCAAATATCCCTGACAGATTTATATCAGCGGGTCGATTTTACTGCGATTGAAGTATCCTAATGACTCAACTATTTTTGCCGCAAAAGTCTTTGTATGATTAACTCCCAATCCAACTTTAAAAACCCACTCCCTAATTCATAAAAAAAGGTGGGGCAACACCCACCTTGTTTAAACCTGAGATATTAGCGATAATTAGGCTTCATCGAGGGCGGCAATACCGGGTAAAACCTTACCTTCGAGTAATTCCAAACTAGCGCCACCACCGGTGGAAATATGGCTCATTTTTTCCGCCACTCCCACTTTTTCCACCGCCGCTACCGAGTCACCACCACCGATAATGGTAGTTGTACCTGTAGCAGTTAAATCGGCTAAAGTGTGAGCGATCGCATCTGTACCCGCCGCAAATTTATCGAACTCGAACACCCCCATGGGGCCATTCCAGAGGACAGATTTACAGTTAGATAAAGCTTTTTGGAAAACTTTAACTGATTCAGGTCCGATATCCAATCCCATCCAACCATCGGGAATATTTTCGACCTTGACGATTTGGGACTCGGCATCTTTATCGAATTGATCCGCTAACACCACATCGGTAGGAAGGAGGAATTCCACTCCTTTTTCTTTAGCTTTCGCTTCCAGGGATTTAGCTAATTTCAGTTTGTCTTCTTCCACCAAAGACTTACCAACACTTAAACCGCGGGCCTTGTAGAAAGTAAAGATCATACCGCCACCGATGAGCAGTTTATCGCACTTTTCTAATAGAGTTTCGATCACGCCAATTTTACTAGAAACCTTAGAACCGCCGATAATCGCCGCTAGGGGACGTTGGGGAGTTTCAATAGCTGCTTGTAGGTAGTTTAATTCTTTTTCAATCAAATAACCCGCCACCGAGGGGCTGAGATAGTGGGTAACGCCTTCCGTGGAAGCGTGAGCGCGGTGGGCGGTACCAAAAGCATCATTAACGTACAAATCGGCGTTAGCGGCTAATTTTTTGGCAAAATCAGGATCATTTGCCTCCTCTTCACCGTGGAAACGCAGATTTTCCAAAAGGGCCACTTGACCGTTAGACATTTGGCTAATCGCTGCCGTCACTCCCTCACCAATACAATCGGGACACATGATTACTTCTTGGCCCAGTAATTCCGAGAGACGTTTAGCCACAGGGGTCAGACGCAAATTTTCTTTAACTTGACCGTCGGGACGACCCATGTGGCTGCATAAAATAACCTTAGCCCCTTTTTTGATTAAATCCTCAATGGTTGGTAGTGCCGCCCGAATGCGGGTATCATCGCTGATTGCCCCGGTGGCTTTGTCCATGGGAACGTTAAAATCGACCCGGACTAAGACCCGTTTGCCCGCTAAATCAGCCTCTGTTAAATTCGCTACTGTTTTTTTTGGCACAGCCCATAACCTCCTAGATTGCTTACCGTACAATAAAGATTAAATCAGGGTATCGCTACTTGCGGCAATTACTTTGACAAAGATTATTTCAGATTTGGGGATCAGTTTTGCAGTTCCAAGACCGATTTGCCCAGAAAAATTTGATTGGAGAGACTTGCTAATTATGTTTGAGACGATTTTATTTCCCATCGACCACAGCCGCGAAAGTCGTGACGCTACCAGTAGCGTCATCGAATTAGTCAAAATCTTTGACAGTCGTTTAGTCCTGTTGTCGGTGGTGGAAACGACACCCGCCGGAGAAATTGCCCCCGACGATAAGATGAGTTCGATCGAAGCGGTGGATAGATTGTTACAATCGGCGCAAGCGATTTTCGCTCAGGCTAGCATCAAGGCCGAAATGATTGAAAGGGAGGGAATACCCTCTTTTGTCATCTGTGATGTGGCCGATGAAGTTAATGCCGACCTGATCGTTATGGGTTGTCGCGGTTTAGGATTAACCAGCGAAGGCGTGTCCGAAAGCGTCACCACCAAAGTTATTAACCTTGCCCCCTGTCCAGTGTTGATTATCCCTTAATCAGTGAGCAGTGAGCAGTGAGCAGTGAGCAGTGAGCAGTGAGCAGTGAGCAGTTATCATACTAAATCCAGTTATTAAAGACTGATTATCTATTCCTCCTTTTGCCTCTTGCCTCTTGCCTATCCTGATCTGTAGCCTATACTCAACGGATTTAGTATCAGATGTGAGTTTTCAGTTTACTGTTTACTGATCACTGAAACAAAGCTCCCCACTCCCTTCCCCTGAGAGAAATGTAACGAATTGTGAGAATTTCAGCCGTCAACCCTTGAAAACTCGATCGATGGGGTTGCTTGAAGTAATTCTTAGGCCTAAAGTGTAATCTTAAAGTTTTATGATCAATTTTCCTGTTGATCGGAAAAAGGAGAACTCAAACACAATGGCTGAAACTGGATACAAACAGGTGGTGACACCCTACAATGATGATCCGTTCATTGGTCATCTAGCTACCCCCATTTCCGCTTCTGGTTTTACCAAAGCTTTTATTGGTAACTTACCTGCCTATCGTCCCGGTCTAGCTCCGATTCTGCGCGGTCTAGAGGTGGGTATGGCCCACGGTTATTTCCTCGGTGGTCCCTGGGTTGTCCTGGGTCCCCTGAGAGACTCGGAATATGCTAATCTTGGCGGCTTAATCCCCGCTTTAGCCATGGTTCTTTTGGCTACGGGTTGTTTAGCTAGCTATGGTCTTGTCTCCTTCCAAGGTAAGGCCGCTAGTAGTGATCCTCTGCAATCCTCCGAGGGTTGGAGTCAATTCGCCGCCGGTTTCTTTATTGGTGGTATGGGTGGCGCTTTTGTGGCCTATTTCCTCCTAGAAAATCTTGGTGTCGTTGATGGCATCATGCGCGGGGTTTTTAATCAATAATTAACCCTTTTTCTACCTGTTATCATTTCCTTATTTTTTTCCTAGGAGCATTTGACATGACTGGTGCCTACGCAGCTTCTTATCTGCCTTGGATTTTAATCCCGATCGTCTGTTGGTTAATGCCAGCCGTAGTGATGGGTTTGTTATTTATCTATATCGAAAGTGAATCCTAATTTAGCCTAGGATTCCTACAATTCAGGACTTGAAAATTAGCTATTTTATAGTTAGTTTTCAAGTCCTATTTTCTGAGGAAAAAATAAAAAATTGACCAGATGAAAATGGGTAAAACCCCACACCCCACACCCTACACCCACCGAAAAACTTTTTGCCGCAAACCCCACTTATAAAGCGGTTAGATAGCGGATTTTTTCCAACAATAGGGAGGGTTGAATCGGTTTGAGGAGATAGTCATCAATGCCATGACGACCGAGAAAATTAACGCTGATTTCAGGGGTATCATTCAAGATTAGCACTTTACTGGCTTGAGTTTGGCTAGATTTTTTTAAGAGATGACAGAGATGATATATATCGGGCATTTTCCGATCGACAATTATAATACTTGGCTGCACGATCTCAATTTTTTTGATAGCGGAGACACTATCGATTAACCAAATAACTTGATAATGTGCCACCATCAATAACTCACAAATAAGATTGGCAATTTCTTCGTCACTTTCAATTAAAACCACAGTGGGATGGTGCTGATTAAAATGGGGATTATGATCCGAGGGTTGGGGTTGAGATTTGGGTGGTTTTTGTTGAGGTAAACGGACGGTAAAGATGGAACCTTTATCTAAGCAAGATTCTACCTCGATCGTGCCGCGATGCAGTTCCACTAATTGTTTAGTTAAAGCCAATCCTAATCCCATACCACCATAACGACGTTTACGAGAGCCATCCAATTGGGTAAATTTTTCAAACAGAAGCGGTATTTTTTGAGCAGGAATGCCGATGCCCGTGTCCTCTACCTGAAAAATGACCTGACTGCCTTCTTTCCACAGTCTCAGCGTGATAGCACCCTGTTCGGGGGTAAATTTCAGGGCATTTTTTAACAAGTACAAAAGTATCTGCTGAACTCGATCGTAATCGGCGTAAAAATAATGCTCTTTTTCGGCAATTTTCATCTCTAAAATTAGACTAATTTCTTTAATTTCTGCCTCTGTTTGGATAATTTCTAAAACATGATTACAGAGATATTTTAGCGAAAATTGTTTAATATCTAAAACAGCTTTTCCCGCCGAAAGTTGTGAGAAATTAAGCAAGTCATTAATTAATTCTAATAGCTTATTGCCGTTATCCTGAATCACTTGTAGATAGTTTTTTTGTTTGTCGGGGGGTAAAAAATTACTGGCTGCCGAGCATTTTTGCAGGGTACTGGACAAACCGATAATACAAGTTAGGGGAGTTAATAACTCATGACTCATATTATTTAAAAATTCACTTTTGCAGAGGTTAGCGGCTTCCGCGGTCATTAAAGTATCTTGTAATTCTTGGGTTCTTTCTATTACCCGGCGTTCAAAAATATCTTTTTGTTCCTGTACTTGAGAATATAATTGCGCTTGATAGATAGCGATGGCGAGATGTTCACCAATCTGACCTAAAAATTTCTTTTCCTGCGGCAACCATTGGCGTTTTTGTTGACATTGATGGGCAATTAATAAACCCCACAATTCTTCTTGTACCACAATCGGGGCGATTAATTTTGATCGCACTTGGTGTTGTCGCAAAAATTCCGACAAACAGAAGGAAGAAGAATAGTTAGCATCCACATCATCCACGGCCAGAATTAATCCTTGACGATACTTTTCCTTGTATTGGGGAATATAGGAAAAACAATCGTCTTCGGGGGTTAAATTTAACACCGAATTTATCTGGTCAGAAATGCGCGACTCGGAAGTTATTTTCCCCTTCCCCTCACCGGTATCGGGGAAAAATTGATAAATTAACAATCGGTCCACTTGCAGAAACTCCCGCGCTTCCCTGACTACGGTTTCCAGAATCACCGGTAACTCCAGACTCTGACGCATTTGGGTGATGACTTGGTTTAATAATCTTTCCTGTTGGATTTGTTGGGATAGGGCAGCTTCTATCGGTTGACAAACGGAGAAGATGCGGGGACAACCCCCATCAGCAGACGGAGAAGAAATTATCGAGAGAATTTTGACTAAAATTTTATTTTGAAAACTGCTGACATTAATGGATGGAGGCAAATTTAAAATTTGATAACCCTGCTCAATTTTCGGGTGGTGGAGAGACTTGACGGCCAGTCCTTGCAGAAAATTTTTAATCGTGTTCGCTTCAAAACTAATGCGGACTTCGTACTGAAAATTATGCCCTTGGGGACTCGCTAACAATAAAGCTTGTAGGTCAGTGGAAAGCAAGAGTTGATAGATTTCCCCTGTCTGTGGGGGAATATCTCTTTCACTTAAACTAATCCTCGGCCCTGTCACCTGTATTGCCAACTGTCCCCACCAAGAACGAATTTGTTCGAGGTGAGTAGATGACAACACTTGACAGCAAACATAAGCGGGAGAAGCATTCATTTATCAGTTATCAGTTATCAGTCATCAGTTATCAGTCATCAGTCATCAGTCATCAGTAAGGTGATGGGGGACTGGGGTTTGGGTTTTGGTGAAGTTTTCTTAATCCCTATCCCCTACTGTTCCCTAATCCCTATTCTTTAAATTGCCGCAGACAGATATAATCATCTCTATCTACCTAGGAATGATCCCTCGATCGAGACCCTGATTCTCAAAACCTAATTATTATTTAACCTGACTCTCAAAACTTATGCACCGAATTGCTCCCCAAGCGGGTGGTTGGACAGCAGATACCGAAGGGGTGATTATTATTGACCAAAATCCGGCCCCGATTGTTCTCCTGACCATGGCTGATACCGATATTCAAACTCTAGCGGCAGCTATCGACCATCTACCCGATAATTTTCCCGTAATTCGCGCCCTGAATTTATCCCAGTTACAGCAGCAATACAGTATCGATAACTATGGGGACAAGGTACTATCCCAAGCAAGGGTGATTATTCTTCGCTTATTGGGGGGACGGGGGAGTTGGTCCTACGGGTTGGAAGTAGTTAAGGAAATTGTCGAGGAAACCGGTGCGACTTTATTTGTCCTCCCGGGAGAGGATAAACCGGATTTAGAGTTGATGAGTCATTCCACTGCTTCCCTGACTACTGTTAATCAGTTATGGTGCTATTTCACGGAAGCAGGGATAGATAACTGGATTAATGCTGCTAAATTTATCGCGCATACCTGTCTCCATCTCGACTATCCTCCCTCTCCTCCTGGGGTTGTCCCTCGGTTGGGAATCTATTCCCAGATAACCCTATCCCAACCCCAAGCACGGACTTGGATACTTTTCTATCGTTCCCATTATCTCGCAGGTAACACCAAAGCTATCGATGCTTTAATCAGCGCTTTCACCCAAAGAAATATTGAAACTGTCCCTATCTTTCTCTCCTCTCTGCGGGAAATCGAAGTGCAAGAGGAACTATTAACCCTCTTTTCCCACCATCCCCCAGACCTAATTCTCGACACCACTAGCTTCTCTATCCAGCGACCGGAAGACAAACAAAATCATCACTTCTGGCAGTCCCTCAATAAACCCATCTTCCAAGTTATCCTCAGCAGCAGCAGTTTAGAAGCTTATCAACAGGGTTATCAAGGTCTTTCCCCCCGGGATGTGGCCATGAATATCGCTTTACCGGAAATGGATGGCAAAATTATCACCCGTGCTATTTCCTTTAAATCTGTCCTCACCCGACATCCCAAACTGGAAACGGAAATAGTTATCTATCAACCCCTCCCCCACCGGGTTGATTTTGTCGCTGATTTAACCGCAAACTATTGTCAACTCTCCTCCCTTCCCAACTCCCAGAAAAAAATTGCTCTCATTTTCCCCAACTATCCCAATAAGGATGGTCGTATCGCTAACGGAGTCGGTTTAGATACTCCCGCTAGTGGTTTGGAAATTCTTCGCGCACTACAAACCCAAGGTTATACCCTCACCGACCTACCCGACCATAGCGATGAATTAATGCGATTGCTTATTTCCGGTATCACTAATGACTTGGAGACAAGGGAATTAAAACCTATCTATCAATCCCTCTCCCTAGAAGCATATCTAGATTATTTCTCCTCCCTTCCCCCCGATAATCAAAGCGCTCTGCTTGACCGTTGGGGACATCCAGACAAGGATTTTCCTATCCCCGGCATCCAGTTAGGTAATGTCTTTATCGGTATTCAACCTTCTCGCGGTTACGACCTTGACCCGACTCTTAATTATCATTCCCCCGACCTGGAACCTACCCACAGCTATCTCGCTTTTTACCATTGGTTACGACGGGAATTCCAAGTCACTGCTGTGATTAATCTCGGTAAACACGGCAATTTAGAATGGCTACCCGGGAAGAGTCTCGCTCTTTCTCCCCATTGTTATCCCGAAATTGCTTTCTCGTCGCTGCCGAATTTTTATCCGTTTATTGTCAATGACCCCGGAGAAGGTTGCAGCGCTAAAAGACGGTCCCAAGCTGTTATCATCGACCATCTCACTCCCCCGATGACGCGAGCGGAATTGTATGGGGATTGGGAAAAGTTAGAGTCTCTCATCGATGAATATTATCAGGCAGAATCTCTTGATCCTTCTCGTTTAGCTCTGATTCGCGAGCGGATTAGTGATCTGGTGGCGAAAACTAATCTCGATCGAGAGCTAGGCACGATCAGCGCTTCCTTTAGTCAATTTCTCACCGTCGTGGATGGTTATCTCTGTGAACTCAAGGAAGCACAAATCCGCGATGGTTTACATATCTTCGGTCAATGTCCCCAGGGTCAGCAGTTAATTGATTTAATTCAATCGATCGCTCGTTCTCCTAGTCCCGACCGCCCCGGTTTAACCCGTTCGATCGCCCTTGACCTCCATCTCGACTGCGACCCCCTGACGGAATATAACGATACTACTACCTATCTGGAAAGTCTCGCTCAGGATTTAATTAGCCGGAAAATTGAACCTCTAGGCGAAAATACGGCAAAAGAATTGGTTTGGCTAGAAAATCAGTTAATTCCTGCTTTAAAACAAACCCCCGATGAACTTACCTATCTCTTAAAAGGTCTCACTGGCCAATACGTCCCCAGTGGTGCTTCCGGCGCTCCTACCCGCGGCCGTCCCGATGTTCTCCCCACCGGCAGAAATTTCTATTCTGTCGATACCCGCGCAATCCCCACAGAAACCGCGTGGGAAGTGGGAAGAAAGGCCGCAGAGGCACTAATTGAACGTTATACCCAAGAAAATGGCGAATATCCCCGCACTTTGGCGATTTCTATCTGGGGAACTTCGACGATGAGAAATAGTGGCGAAGATGTGGCCGAAGCCATGGCTTTACTGGGAATTCGTCCCCTTTGGGATGGTTTTTTCCGTCGGGTGGTCGGGTTTGAAATCCTTACCCCGTCTAGCTTAGGCCGTCCTCGCATTGATGTGACCGTTCGGGTATCGGGCTTTTTTAGGGACAGTTTCCCCAGCATACTACATCTTCTTAATTCTGGCATAAATGCGGTAGCTTGTCAAGAGGAAGAGGAAAAAATTAATCCTTTAGCGGCGAAAGTGAAGACAGAGAGGGAGTTTTGGCTAAGTCAGGGCTTAGGAGAAAAAGAGGCGAAACTGAGAGCTACTGCCAGAATCTTTGGCTGCAAACCGGGTGCTTACGGGGCCGGTTTACAGGGGTTAATCGAGTCACAAAACTGGCAAAATGATCAAGACTTAGCTAATGCTTATATTAACTGGAGTTGTTATGCCTATGATAGTCAAGGAACTGCCCATTCTTTACCGGAAGTATTGAGAAATAGACTGCAAGAATTAGAGATAGTGCTGCACAATCAGGACAATCGAGAACACGATATTTTCGACTCCGATGACTACTATCAATTTCAAGGCGGCTTAACTGCCAGTGTCCGGGCTTTAACCGGCAAAAATCCCGTCACCTATTTTGGTGATCATTCCCGTCCAGAAAATCCCCGCATCAGAACCCTAGAGGAAGAAATTCGCCGGGTTTACCGTTCGCGAGTGGTTAACCCCAAATGGATAGCGGGAGTGATGCGACACGGCTATAAAGGCGCTTTCGAGATGGCTGCAACCGTAGATTATATTTTTGCCTACTCTGCCACTACTCATCTAGTGGAGGATTTTATCTATCAGGGAGTAGCCGAAGCTTATTTATTTGACGACAAGGTACAACAATTTATTCAGGAGAAAAACCCCTGGGCATTGCGAGATATGGCCGAAAGATTATTAGAAGCTCAACAACGGGGATTATGGACCCAGGTGGACCAGAAAACTTTAGATCGATTGAGGGCAATTGTCCATGAGGCTGAAGGAGCGATCGAATCGGGTCAGTAATTAGACCTCTGGCAAAAATCAAAAATCTGACCTTAGGTGAGGAGTCAGTAGCCAGTAGTCAGTAGTCAGGAGAATTAAGAATGAGCATTAATCAATTAAATGCTCATTCTAAGGATTTTATGCAATTTTATGCCTATTTTTCTCATTTTTGAACTCTCAAAAATTAATCAGGCAAGAACTCTATTAATAACCGCTCTAGAATCAGTCTATACTATATATTCTCCGGGGAGAAATTGCTCAGATTACTTTAGTAATGAGAAACGGGACTAAATAATGGCCGGAATTGAGGGATTGAGGATTAAAAATTATCGAGCGCTCAAGGATATAACCCTGGGCAAGTTATGGAATACTCAAAATCGAGATTCTCTGACACCGATGACGGCCGTTATCGGCAAAAATGGTGTGGGAAAAAGCACACTTTTTGATGCCTTCGGTTTTTTATCTGATTGTCTTAAAGGAGGAGTAGAAGAAGCTTGTGATGTGCGAGGTCGGGGCGGGTTTGAGCGTCTTCGTTCCCAGGGTCAGGAAGGAAGCATTGAATTTCAGATTTACTATAAAGAAGATTACAATTCCCGACCAATTACCTATGAATTAGCTATTGATCTAGATACCGATAATAGACCTTATGTAAAAAAAGAAAGACTCAGACAGAGAAGAAAAGGTCAAAAGACCGGATGGCCTTTTTCATTTTTAATCCTCGATGAAGGGAAAGGAATCGTCTGGAAAGGAGAAGAAGAAGGGAAACAAGTAGAAGAAGGTCAAGACCATTTTGATTTACTTAAGTTAATAGAAAAAATTCAACGAGAAGCTGATGAGGAAAGCAAGGAAACCGAGTTAGTGGAACTGAATGATAAGCGCAAACTAGGAATTGCTACGTTAGGTTCTCTCAAACAGCATCCGAGAATTTCCCTATTTCGGAGATTTATTGAGGGATGGTATCTCAGTTATTTTACTCCCGATGCCGCCAGAAGTTTGCCCCTAGCCGGACCCCAGAAACATTTGAATATCCATGGAGATAATCTCGGTAATGTGGTGCAGTTTATGGAAAGAGAGCATTCCAAGAAATTTCAGAATATACTTAATAGTATTTCTCGTAAGATACCGGGTATAGAAAAAATTAGCACCGAAAAAAGTCCCGATAATCGACTACTATTAAAATTTAATGATCGGGGATTCCAAGACCCATTTTATGTACAGCAAATGTCCGATGGTACTTTAAAAATATTCGCCTATCTCTTACTGTTAGAAGACCCTTCTCCACCGCCATTTATCTGTATTGAGGAGCCAGAAAACGGCTTATACCATAAACTATTAGAAACCTTGGCTCAAGAATTTAGAAAACACGCCACAGGACAGAGAGGACGTTCTCAAATTTTTATCACCACTCATCAACCTTATTTTGTTGATGCTCTCCAGCCGGAAGAAGTTTGGATTCTGGAAAAGGGTGATGATGGTTTTTCTCGGATTAAACGGGCCAGTGACAATCCTTTAATTAAGAATCTCGTCTCAGAAGGATTGCCTCTTGGTAGTCTTTGGTATAGTGATTACTTAGATGAGAGATAAGGTCATGCACTTTGAAATTTTGGTCGAGGATTTGTCGGGAAAAAAAGCACTTGATATTCTAATTCCTAAGATTATTGACATGAATGCAGGTCATACATTTAGGGTTCATTCCTATAAAGGCAGTGGTCATATTCCCAGAGACTTACAGTCTGTTTCCGATCCTAGTAAGCGGATTCTTCTTGAGCGACTACCTAAACTGATTCAAGGATATGATAAAACTTTTTCCAGTTGCGCTGATAATTATGCTGCTGTGCTGATTGTGGTTTGCGATCTGGATAATCGATGTTTTCGGGAATTTCGAGAAGAATTAAGCAATTGTCTGGAAAAATCTGCTATCAAATCCCAAATTTACTTCTGTATTGCTATTGAAGAAGGAGAAGCTTGGTATTTAGGTGATATTAATGCCATAAAAATTGCTTATCCCCATGCCAAAAGTGCTATCTTGGATTCCTATATTAATGATAGTATCTGTGGTACTTGGGAAAAACTGGCAGATGCTATATACAGAGGTGGAGCGAAACAATTATCTAAGTTAGGTGGAGCTTCTGTGGGTCAAGAGAAAACAGTCTGGGCAGAAAATATTTCTCCTCAGATGAATGTGGACATTAATCGATCGCCCAGCTTTGGCTATTTTCGAGATAAACTACGTCATCTCAGTCAGGAAGAATCAAGATAAGCAATATTTTTTCAGGCTAAACTTTTAGGCATTTAAAATAATCGTCGAGAGCGGGGAATAGGGGATAGTGACCAGTAACCAGTGAGCCTAAATCTGGTTATTAAAGACTGATTATTTGTTCCCGCTTTTGCAAGATTGCCTCATTGCCTATTGCCTCTGATTGCCTCTTGCCTGTTCTTATAAGTAGCCTATGCCCGAATGATTATTACAGATAGTGACAGTCCATCAGACTTTTGCTATAGTAAACGTAGCTGCTGATTACTAATAGCCATGAATACCACAACCAACCAATCTATCAATCCTAACTTAGCTGATGCAGCCTTGTCCTTGCAGACCGTCAGGAACTATCGACGAGATAGACCGGTTTATGGAAAAAAGAGAGTTAATCTTTATTTTGAGGATAATTTAGGTGATTGGCTAAATCAAGCAGTAATATCCGAGTCAATCAATTTCTATCTTTCAATCAACGGCAATTATGTCCTTACATTTAGTTAATTCTCCCCATTCAATGCCCATTTCCCCGATCTTCAATCCGGCGGGAGATGATGCGATCGAAAACCGTTCGATCTGGTTTGGTAACACCACCAACCTGATGCAATTAAACGATGTCCGCTACACTTGGGCGGTAGGTTTATATCAACAGATGCGCGAAAATTTCTGGATCCCGCAACGATTAGATATCACTCAAGACGTGACTGAATACGGGCATCTTACCGACGAAGAAAGATATGCTTATGATGGTATTTTGTCCTATCTAACTTTTCTTGATTCCGTGCAAACCTGTAATATTCCTCACCTAAAAGGTAGCGTGACTGCGCCAGAAATTAGTCTTTGTATGGCGGAACAAATTTCTCAAGAGGCCATGCACAATCAAAGTTATCAATACTTAATTGAAACGATTATTCCCTCCGATCGCAGAGGGGAAGTATATGACTTTTGGCGCACCGATAAAGTTCTCAGGGATCGCTGTGAATTTATTGCTAGTCTCTACCAGCAGTATATCGATAAACAAACTACTGAAAGCTATTTTATCGCCCTGCTTGCCGATTATTTGCTGGAGAGTTTGTACTTTTACAACGGCTTTATATTTTTCTATAATCTCGCTTCTCGACAGCTAATGTCTGGTAGTGCTGACGTTTTCAAAATGATCAACCGGGACGAATTAAGTCACGTCCGTTTGTATCAGAAACTTATTCCCGAAGCCATGGCAACTTTTTCCCATTCCGTTGAACAGATTTATGAGATGTTCGATACTGCCGTTAAACACGAATGTCGCTGGACAAATCACATTGTTGGCAACGACATTTTAGGTATTACCGAATACAGTACCGAACAGTACACCAAATACCTTGCTAATATTCGACTGAAAGCGATCGGACTTGAGCCTTTATACAGGGAAGAAAAGTATAACAAAAGTCCCTATACTCATCTGGAACGCTTCTCCGATACCAAAAAAGAAGGCCACACCAAAGCGAACTTTTTTGAAGCAACCGTTACCAGTTATGTCATGTCTTCTGGCTTAAGTGGATGGGATGAAATTTAAAATTTACGGGACAAAAATGACCCAAATCATTACCATAAAGTGGCAATTTTGTCAATTGTCTGACAAAACCTAGCAGCCTTTATATAAAAGGAAGAAATTAGTGCTAATTTCTTCCTTTTTTTTGCTTAGGTAATACTAAATCTGGTTATTAAAGACTGATTATTTATTCCCCCTCTTGCCCCTTGCCTTTTGCCTCTTGCCTTTTGTATGAGTGCCTTTTGTATGAGTGCCTCATGCATGAGTGCCTCTTGCATGAGTGCCTCTCCTCATAACTAGCCTGTACTCAACGGATTTAGTATTATTGTCATCGAAATCACATTTAACCCCAACTGACCTGAGAAAATTATATAGCGGTTCTCGGATCTGTGCGGCACAGTTAAACCTCTGCTGATTAAGCTGTTCAGGATCGGGAATGTACCTCTTGTGAATCAGAAACGCTATAAAACTAGAGATCATTTGCAAAAGTTGCCCTAGAATGAAAGCGTTGAAAAGACCGAGCAACTGCCGTACATTGCTGAAAAATTAACCAAAGATGACCACTACTACTGATAAACCGACCAACGATCTCTCAAAAATCTCCATGCGAGATTTAATGATCCAACTGAAAACATCTCCCGACGGTCTCACCACCAGTGAAGCAAAAAATCGCCTCGATAGCGACGGTTATAACGAGATTGCCGAGAAAAAAGTCAGCCCCCTGCTCAAATTCCTTTCCTACTTTTGGAATCCCTTTTCCTGGATGATCGAAGCGGCGGTAATTTTTTCTGCGATCGTCGGTGATTGGGTGGACTTCGTGATTATCGCCATTCTACTGGTGGCTAATGGTTTGATCGGCTACTTTGAGGAAAAAACCGCCGGGGACGCGGTGGCTGCCCCGATGGTGAGACTTTTAAAACCAGTAAGGGCGCACCGCAGGTAATGCTCGATCTAGCCTACAATAAAGAGGAAATCGAAGGACCGGTCAATCAAATCATCGAAGATTACGCCAAAAAAGGCTATCGCGCTCTAGGAGTGGCCAAAACCAACCCCCAAGGTCAATGGCAATTCTTGGGCATTATCTCCCTATTTGATCCACCACGGGTTGATTCCCAATTAACCCTACAAAGCGCCCTAAAATTAGGGGTTCCCGTCAAGATGATCACGGGGGATCAGGTGTTAATCGCCAAGGAAACCGCCCGACAATTGGGTTTAGGTAACAATATCCTCGATGCCAAAATTTTTCGGGAAGTCCCCCCCAATCAGCTAGGAACCCTCGATGAACAGATTCTCGGCGCCGATGGTTTCGGGCAAGTGTTCCCGGAGGACAAATATCATATCGTCGATGTCTTGCAGAAAACTAATCACATTGTCGGTATGACTGGGGATGGGGTCAATGATGCCCCGGCGCTGAAAAAAGCCGATGCGGGGATTGCGGTTTCCGGGGCGACGGATGCGGCCCGGGCAGCGGCCGATATAGTTCTCCTTACCCCCGGTTTATCGGTAATCGTCGATGCAATTAGGTTAAGTCGTCAGATTTTTGAACGGATGACCAGTTATGTTCTCTACCGGATCATCGCCACGATTCAGATTCTCGTTTTTACCACTTTGGCGATTCTGTTCTTTAATTCCTACCAGATTACGGCAATTATGATCGTTTTCTTAGCAATTCTTAACGATGGAGCGATCATGACGATCGCCTACGATCATGCCAAGATCTCGAAAGTACCCCAAGCTTGGGATATGCCGAAAGTTCTCACCATCGCTTCGGTTTTGGGAGTGGTCAACGTCATTGCCACTTTCCTGCTGTACTATCTAGCGGGCCGGGTATGGCAAATGACTCCCGACCAGGTGCAAACCTATATTTTCCTCAATATCGCTCTCTTAGGGATGATGACTCTCTATTCGGTGCGGGCAAAAGGTGCGTTTTGGTCCCTGGCCCCCGCTAAACCTCTAGCGATCGCTACTGGCATCTCGGTCATTATCTCTTCGCTGATCTCGCTGTTCGGAATCCTGATCGCCCCGATCGGTTTTGAGGGAGTGGCAAAAAGCTGGCTCTATGCCCTAGTCTGGTTATTGATTATCGATCGAGTCAAATTGGCTCTCTATTCGATTTTTAATCATCCCAAGGCAGATTTAGGCAACACCTATCAATCCACTTGGGAGAATTTAAAAACTCGATCGTAGTCCCTATCATGGGGAAAACCAAGCTCATCAGGCACTTTCCCCAGAAGCTCTTTAGCCAGTCCTAATTAGGGCTGGCTGAATAAATCTAAAAACCTTGTTGGGTAAGACTTTTGGACTTTTTGTCAATCAAAAAGTACCAAATATGGGAGTGATCGGGGGGAAAATTCCGGGACTTTTTCCCTGAAAATTAGGTAATTGACCCCCTCAAAATCGGTAAAACCCTACACCCCACACCCCACACCCTACCCCCACGAAAAACTTTTTGCCGCAAACCCTAAGTAGTCCAAATCCAATTCTTGTTTTCCCCTAGTTTCCTAGAGGAGGTTGTGCTATCTTTCTCTACTAAATTCTCAGTCTTTCGATGGTTTACCCTTGTTTTAAGAGTAGCTCCCGTAACCCCACCACTATCTCTAAGCTAAGACAGATTTTAACCGCCTATCCTTAGATTAGCTGAATTTACCCCGCCCCTGGCAACAGTGCCTCATCTCAACAAGCAATTTAAATGCGCGGGCAGCTTAGGATATTTACCCACAAAAAAGTTTAGTTTTTCGGGAATTAATTTCGCTGCAGATGGAGATAGGAATGGCTCACCAATTATCTCCAGAGACAGCTATGAAATTAACCTATCGCGGCATTGCTTACGAGAAAAATCCCAGTGCCACCGTTGCTTCCAGTCCGATGATTTTAAGCTATCGTGGTGTTCCCTATTTAAAAAACCGTGGTGTCGCTCAAACCATTCAGAAACAGGTAGCCGTTACCTATCGCGGTCAAGAACATCATATCACTCAATCTTTAGCTTCTCTACCCATGGAAGGACCCTCTTTAAGTTTTTGACTTCTAGTTCATTTTTCAATTAATCTCTTTTAAAGATTGTCAATTAATGATTACAGCAATTACCTTAAACGGGTTTTATCTCCCCTCTTACCCCCTTGCTCAAAGGGGGATTTTTTTACTTGTTTTGCCAACAAGAAATAAGTACCTAAGCAAAATTAATTACACATATTTTTACCTTCCGCAGTTCCGCAGTTCCAGTGTTCCCCCTTTCCGGAGTCTGAATTTAATTTTGTCGAACTGTTGATAGTTATCAGTTTTTTGTAGAATAGGGAGATTGAGAAAACGAACATCTGCCCCTATGACAAGATTCCCTTTGACTGGTCGCTATTCTGGTTTATGCGTCTTGCTCACTTTATTCTGGTTAAGCGGTCAATCTTTACCGGTGCGAGCAGAAAAAATCTACAATCCCGTCCCCCTCATCCTCAATAAAGAAATTAACGATACTCTCACCGACAAGGATATTCCCACGGGGGAGGGGGGGTTTGCTAGGGATTATACCGTAGATTTGGACAAGGACGATCAGGTGGCCATCGATCTCAAATCAGAAAATTTTGATGGGGTGTTAATTCTTCTGGCCGACGATGGTTCCACTGTAGCGGAAAATGATGATGGTCCCGATGGTGGCACTAATGCCCTCCTCTTTGCCCGGATTACCGAGTCGGGTAAATATATTATTCGGGTGAGAGCTTTCGGAGAAACCGGTGGGGGCAAATTTACCCTGAAATTAACCCGTTTACGGGCCGTGGAGGGCAAAAATTAGCTAATTATTGTCAAAAAAACCAAGAATAGAGCCTCTGTACACTCCACCACCGCACCGTAGGTATCGCCGGTGTGACCCCGAAGACGGCGATATAACCAGTAACCAGTAAGCAGAGCGAGGACGATTCCGGCACTAATGGCGATTATTCCCCAGCTTAGACCGCCAAATAGGGCGATTAACCCCCAAATTACTCCCCCACAGTCCCAGGGAAGACAAAAAGCCACTTTATGAAAGGCTCCCTTACCGGTGGGTTTGAGGTAGGGATAAAGAGCGATCGCCATTACTTGCCCCCAACGTCCCCAAATTGGTGCTAAAATTAGAGCTAAGGCTCGATTATCGCTTAAATCGGTCAAAGCGGCGATTTTTAGCAGCAAAACCATAGTCACGGCCATGACTCCAAAGGCCCCGGTAACACTATCGGCCATGACCGCTAAACGACGCTGGGGGTCAGTGACAGCTAAACCATCGGCCGTGTCACTAACTCCATCAAGGTGTAGTCCTCCCGTTAGATAAACCCAAACCCCCACAAGGACAACCGCACGAGTCAGGGGTGGCATTCCCAGACCAGCTAGAGTTATATCGAGCAAAACCAGAATTAGACCCAAAAATAAGCCCACTAAGGGAATCCATCGGGCAATTCTACCAAAATCCGGCCAGGTAATCGGAACCGGAATAATCGTGTAAAAAGCGATTGCACCTAAAAATGAGCGAATTTCTTGACAAATGAAGTTAAATATGGTAGTCAATCTCCCCAAAATTAGATTCCGGTATGGAAGCTTTTCTCATAAAGACGAAGTATAACCTAATTTTGTATCGGCGACCCTGTGGGATTTTCAAAACATCTGAGAATGCCTATAATAATTTAATTCGACATAACAGACTTACTTGTAATTTGATAGGAAAACTTCTTGCGATCGCTCTATAGGAGAGTAATATACGGAAAGATTTTTTAAAAAATGTGTATTTGGTTGGCGTGATATGTGGAAAGTTTCTGTATAATATGTAGTTGGCTGAGTCTTTGGAGAGGGTGTAATGGAGGAGTTCTCTGCTGTTAAGTAAGATTGAGCTTGAGCTATCGATAGTTTGCCAAACTGACAAGCTAATTTTATGACCGCTGGAAAGTAAATTAGGATGGTTTTGATTTATGGGAGCAATGCCAGGAGGAGCAGAGAGAGTTTATAACTTTGAGGCAATGAGAAAGCGGGTTGCCGAGCAAGCACAAGCCTACTTTGAACCTCAATTAGCAGAACTTGGTCTAAGCAGAAGCCAGATAGAAACCCAGTCTTTGGAGGAATTAAGACAGAGCTTAGAGTCCATCAATGAAGCTATTAAAAATCCTCAATCTTTTGGCGTATTTAGCTTTAGAGCACAGGCAGATGCAAGCCTTATTATTACTTCCAAGCAAAGTGCTCAGTTAGAGGTTGGAATTCTTCCTCTACTACTAGATAGAAAAAAGCTCATATTAGAAAGGATTAAAACACTTTCTGCAAACGAAAAGATGGAAAATATACACGACTTGATTAATCGTGTAGGTGATGAGGAAGTTAAAAAGTATCTTGAAAAAGAACTTAATGCTCTCAAAGTTGAGGCTCAACAATTAAGAGAGCAATCTAAAGAAGTTGAGAGGGAACAGAATCAGGAACGTATAAGATCGCAAGCTGAATTGACTAGACTGTCTGTAGAAATATTTGAAAGGAGATCGAAAGTTTGGTTTTCACTTTTAGAGCGAGAATCAGCAGCAACGATAATAGGTGGTTTGATGTTAATGGTTATTATGATTGCACAGGTGGCAGCCATATTTTGGACTAAAAGCACACTTCCAGAAATCTTAAACAATGCTTTTTTAATAATTTTGGGATATTTCTTTGGGCAGTCCACAAACAGAAAAGAAGCACAGAAAAGTATCAAGCCTGATAATGAGGAATAAGTTAAATGAATTATCTAGCTATCTCCGTAGGGTGCGTTCCCTAAAGTGGCTCCCACTGCTCCACCAATAGATTTTGGGGAACGCACCATGCAGATTAATTGCAGCTGTGGGTTTAAGTGTGATGGCGAAGGCACTGCCTAGCAGTACGCTGATCCTGTCGGTTGGGTTGACAGAAAAAATCCAACTGTGATCTT
The DNA here is from genome assembly GCA_007095475.1 of Microcystis aeruginosa Ma_QC_C_20070703_M131. Lineage (GTDB taxonomy): Bacteria > Cyanobacteriota > Cyanobacteriia > Cyanobacteriales > Microcystaceae > Microcystis > Microcystis aeruginosa_I. The sequence continues at coordinate 50,591 of SFCA01000149.1, forward strand.
TGACTTCATTCCAATTTGTGCGGACTGTATTCAGGTGTTACCTGCTGTAATACCCAGCAAGTGAGCCTGTTTGCTGAGTTGAGGAGTAAAATAGGGAAAGTCTTAATCTAAGATTTAGTAATGGATAGAAGCATTATAGAACGGCAATCGCTACTTGAAGCAGTCAAGGCTCTCCCTGATGAGGCTTTAGTGGAACTGTCTAATTTTCTTGACTATCTTCGCTATAAAGCAGCCCATCAAAGAGAACTGACCACTCATTCTTCTAGTTTTCTGCTTGCAGTTGCAGGTTTAGGCAACTCTGGTCAACAGGATATTTCAGAACGTGATGAAGAGATTCTAGGCAATGAGATTGATCCGGTGTATGGCTGGAATCTTAAGCCAAGCAATTCAGTATGACAGCAATCCTCGACACCAGTTTTTTGTTTGCTTTAACTGATCAGGGAGATCGCAATCATCAACGGGTGTTGGCTATTGCTCAAAGCGTGAATGAGCCATTGGTTCTACCTGTCGTTGTCTTGCCTGAGAGCTGCTATCTGATTGCATCAAGATTGGGACACCAAGCAATGCGCCGTTTTGTCTCCAGTATGACACCTGATGCGGTTCAAGTTGAACCTGTAATCCCAGAAGACTTGGTACGAGTGCATGAGATCTTGGAACAATATGCTGACAATCAGCTTGACTTTACGGATGCAGCGATCGTTGCCATAGCTGAAAGGCTCGCTATTACTCGCATTTATACGCTCGATCGTCGAGATTTTTCGATCATTCGTCCAAGTCACTGCGATTACTTAGAGTTATTCCCTTGAACCGTCAGCTAACACTGCGTGGCAGCGGACGGGCGAAAGCTGCTGGTGCTGAGTTTGAGTTCATCTACCGCCGCTGCACTTCACCGTTAGCTATCGCTGTAGGGTGTGTTCCCTAATGTGGCTCCTACTGATCCAGCGATCAATTTTGGGGAACGCACCATGCACATTAATTGCAGCTGTGGGTTTAAGTGCAATGCCGCACCTAAAAATGAGCGAATTTCTTGACAAATGAAGTTAAATATGGTAGTAAATCCCTCCAAAATTAGATTCCGGTATGGCATCGTTTCTCATAAAGATGAAGTATAACCTAATTTTGTATCGGCGACCCTGTGGAATTTTCAAAACATCTGAGAACACCTATAATAATTCGGCATAACACGGTTACTTGTAATTTTATAGGGAAAACTTCTTGCGATCGCTATAAGAGTAATATGCGGAAAGATTTCTTAAAAAAATGTGTATCTAGCGTGATATGTGGAAAGTTTCCGTATAATCCATAACAGAGCCTTTGGTCGGTATGAGCTTGCTCTACGGCTATCGGATGCAACTTGATGCGATCGAGGGTGGAATAGTCGTAATTCAGTCATTGAACAGTTTAAGCTAATCGGGTGAGGAACGGTCTAACAACGTAGTGGAGCGGACGGTACAGGCGTTGCTGAATCAAGAGATGAATGCCAACTGTGCAGGTTCCCGTGCAAAAGTTAGTTTGGGTCTAGGTTTTAAAAATCCTAGACGAGAAGATTCATATCTCAAATCAGCAACCCCGAGCAATGAAGATCTAAAGTCAGCTAACGATAAAAATCTGTAGTGATGATTGAGGGAAGTCATAATAGTTTTCTACTTATTTGTTATAAAATTCACAGGTCTCTTTACTATTAGAAAGCATCAAAACGCCAAATTAATAGCTGATTCCATCCTCCTGAGAGTAAATTTAATACTTTCTTAACCAACTAGGATGTTGCTTTTTGCATACTGAACTCAGATGAGCCGAAAAAAGTGGTAAAAGTGATGAAGAAAAAGAGGAAATGATGGGGGCAGCAATTGCCAAGGTATTTTAGTCCCCAGAGAGAATATTTTAGGCTCTCAACCCAGAACCGATTATCCCTATCTATACCATTAAACCAGTGGCAGCTTTTAGTGCAGACATCTATAAGGAAAGGCGATCGCTCTGAATCGTGCTGGAAATTTGTCAAGATTAAATTTAACAAACTTAACATCTGAGTCGGTAGCGAGGGTACCAACGGGGGCGGTTCCAATAGGAGCAGGATATCGGGTAAGTCGGGATTAGCAATTCTCGCCAGCACTAGCGATCGCTGTGGACACGAGAGCAGCGGGAGTAATTGCCCGAATTTTTAGCCCACAGAGACGAGGTATTTTTTGAGCATTCATTGCGAGATGTGTCAAAATATTTAAGAAATGTGAAGGAGCGCAAAGGAAGATTAAAAGAAGGGAAGATATAGATGTTGGGGAGAATACTAAGTGCTAATCTAAGGTTATCCCATCTATTCCGAGGTTAACCGTCCCACAGGAGAAACAATCACCGGATTCTCTTGCTGGCGGCGAAAATCGGTTTCTTTAGAGAAAAGTTAACAGAACTTCGCACTTCTGTTAAGAAAAGCTTTGCAGAAACTTGTTAGAATAGAGGTAAATAAATCCAGTTGCAAATAGGCGCTCGACCCGATGAATTTTCCGCGCGATCCGACAAAAAAAAGAGAACGAGAACACCGACAATATCTAGACTGTGACCTCTGACAACAGCGCGATCGAGCAGATTTTTGAGGATTAAATTCCTAGCATCAACATCCCTTAAAAATAGTTGATGTGGACGGTCTATAGCAAAATTTTTAGATGGAGTAGTGAGTATGAAGCTATTGATTCAGGGCAATAATATCGCTGTCACCGAAGCTATTCATGATTATGTGGAACAAAAGCTGGAGAAAGCGGTGAAACATTTTAACGGCATAACCACAAAAGTCGATGTTCACCTCTCCGTAGAAAAGAATGCACGCATTCCCGATCGCCACAAGGCAGAAGTAACGGTTTATGCTAATGGAACAGTGATTCGCGCTCAAGAAGGAAGCGAAAATTTGTACGCAAGTATTGATTTAGTTTCTGATAAAATCGCTCGTCAACTCCGCAAGTATAAAGAGAGATTGGTGGATCATCGCACCCACGCCACCGTTAAAACTAGCGAGGTGGTGCAAGAGAAACCCTTAGATGATAACCTAATTGGCGATCGCACTCCCGAATTACCCGCGGAAGTAGTGCGGATGAAATACTTTGCCATGCCACCGATGACTATTGAGGAAGCACTAACACAATTGCAATTAGTCGATCACGATTTCTATATGTTCTGCAACAAAGACACTAACGAAATCAACGTTATCTATCAACGCAATCACGGCGGTTTTGGTGTTATTCAGCCCCGTCCCGTCAACCTAAATGGCAAAGAACCCCATTAACATTTGGGAACTACAAATAAAACCAAAGACTGGAGAAATTCTCCAGTCTTTTTCTCATCTAACCAAGATTAACTTTAACCACTTTATTTTTTTCTGCCACCGCTTTCGGGAGGGTGAGATAAAGAATACCATCTTGATAGTTAGCGGTAACTTGGCTATTTTGCACCTCTACTGGCAGGGTAATCAAACGACTAAATTTACCATAATAAAATTCGCTGTTTTCTACCTCAGCAGCGCATTCACGTTGCCCGTTAATCGCCACCATTTGCTTGCTAACCTCCACATCGATATCTTTAATATCCATGCCGGGTAATTCGATTTTTAATTCCACGGAATCCTCGTTAACGGAGATTTCCACTGGGGGACGAGACACCAATGAAGTTGTCGGTAATACTTCTTGAAAAAGTTGATCGATTTGACGTTGGACAGAATTAATTTCCAGGAAGGGAGAATAAAGAGTGAAAGCCATAGTAATAATTTCCTTGAGAGGTTTTCTCTGACTGCGATTACCTCTATCTTAAGCAACTAACTTGACTTCCACAAGGCGGTTTTCAGGAAATAAAAAGTCGCAATAACCGATACAGTTATCAGTTATCAGTTATCAGTGGCAAGTGGGAAGTTGTGGGGTGTGGGGTGTGGGGTGTGGGGTGTGGGGTGTGGGGTGTGGGAAGAATAAATAAAAATAATCTCCTGTCTCCTGAATACTGACTCCCGACTCCTGCCTCCTGCCTTCGTTAAAACCATTGTTGTAATTCCGGCCAACCCAAACCCTGACGCACGATATCCGGTTGATCGCTGGTAAAATCAACAATTGTTGATACTTCCGAACCGGGAGCCGAACCATCTTCGATAATTAAATCAACTATATGATCGAGGGCATCGAATAACCTAGCGGATTCTAATCCCTTGGTGGGAAAATCCCCCTCCTGATCGGGAAGATGGGCAGAACTAGAGATAATGGGATTTTCTAGGGTTTCGAGAATAGTGCGACAGATAACGTGATCGGGAACCCGGATACCGGTGGTTTTCCGCTTCGGATTCATCACCACTTTCGGCACTAATTTAGTCGCCGGTAAGAGAAAAGTGTAGGGACCGGGTATAACTCGTCGCATAATCTTATAGGCATAATCGCTGACCACTGCGTACTCGGAAATATTCGACAAAGAAGAACAGAGAAACGTCAAGGGTTTATCATTAGATAGTTGCTTGATTTGGCGAACTCGTTCGACGGCAGATTTCACATTGAGATCGCAACCGATCGCGTAGACGGTATCGGTAGGATAAAGCATAATTGCCCCATTTTTCAGGGCATGACAGATTTCTTGGATAGAACGTTGTTGGGGATTTTCCGGATGGAGAGAGTAAATAGTAGCCATGATAGCAAAATCGTCGCCTATTGGGATTGTCCCACGGGAATCGCCGGGGATATGTGTTTAGGGGCATTAGTAGATTTAGGAGTCCCCTTAGAATACCTGATTGCACAACTAAAAACTTTAGGAATTGAGGAGGAATATCAGTTAAGGGCTGAAAAAGTGCATCGTCGCGGTCAAATTGCTACTAAGGTTCACGTCGATGTCACTGCCGAGAAGTCCGCTGATCATCACCACCATCACCATCATACCCCCGCTCGCCATTTACCGGAGATCAAAAATTTAATTAAACAGGCAAATTTCCCCCAGAAAGTCCAAGAATGGAGTTTAGCGGTTTTTCAACAACTTGCGATCGCAGAAGGAGCCGTTCACGGGATCGCACCGGAAAAGGTGCATTTTCACGAAGTCGGAGCAACCGATGCCATTATCGATATCGTCGGGACTTGTTTGGGTTTGGATTGGCTATCGGTGAGTGAATTATACTGTTCTTCTCTACCCACCGGCGGCGGTACAGTTCAGGCCGCCCATGGTCGTTTACCGGTTCCCGTGCCAGCAGTAGTACAATTGTTCAGTAATCGACAAGTAACAATTTATAGTAATGGCATCGAAGCAGAGTTAGTAACACCCACGGGGGCAGCTATTGTGACAACTTTAGCTAAAAGTTTCGGTAAACCCCCGAAAATGCAGTTAGAAAAGGTCGGTTTAGGAGCAGGGACAAAAGATTTACCGATTCCCAATCTTGTCCGGCTTTGGTTAGGGAAAAAAGAACCAGAAAAGCTAGATGAAATGGAAACTGTGGCAGTTTTAGAAACTCAAATTGATGACTTAAATCCGCAAGCGATCGCCTATTTAAGTGAGGCTTTATTACAAGCGGGTGCCTTGGATGTATTTAGTCAAGCAATTACTATGAAAAAATCTCGTTTGGGGATACTTTTGACAGTAATTTGTGCCTTGGATAAAATTGCTATTTGTGAAAATATGATCTTTCAGGAAACCACAACTTTAGGCATTAGAAGGACAATTCAAGAGCGATCAATCTTAAAAAGAGAGATACAATCGATCGATACTGTCTATGGTCAAATTCGGCTAAAAGTTGCCTACAAAGAGTCAATTAATCAACCGATTACCGTACAACCAGAATACGAAGATTGTGCCGCAATTGCCCGTCAGCATCATCTACCTTGGCGATTTGTTCATCAAATGGCCTTAGCTGTTTGGCAAGAAAAAAATCAGTCTTGACAGCCGGGCGATTTTCTCCTAAAACTGCTAAGTAATAGGACAAAATTAACTTCTTGGTTAGGATAGGCAAAAGGCAAAAGGTAGTTAGATATGTGTAATTAATTTTGCTTAGGTACTTATATCCATTGTTCAAAAGCTATTTTCAGGAAAATAATCGCAATTTAAAACCTGTTCTTGGCTAAAAGGACAATCAACTGGAAAAGTTTCTTTTGGTAAATTAGTTTCATTTACCGTCCCTCGCACTGCTTTTTGATAACATTCTGCGAAAATATCGGCTAAATAGGGTTTTAAGCTAGGACTATCCCTTAAAATAAGCTCTAATTGTTCTCTTTGCTCATCAATGGTATTTATCCAGCTATTAGTCCGTTTTTCTGGTTGATATTGCCATTTAAGTAAGTGCATCAAGAGAACTTTTAAACGGCCGAATACCTCCCGTCTATTATTACGTCCCATATCGGATATTTCTTCGATTAAGTTATCTAAATCAAGGGCCTGTAAATTGCCCTTTTTTAAGTGATTTACGGTTTGCTCAAGCCACAAATTAAAATCAGTTTCATAAAGCTGAGATAATTGATTTTTCATGTCGATGTGGGATTTTTAAAGGGAAACTCTCCGCCAAAATTGGTCGTTACTTGCGATTTTATCACTCAATCTTGGCTCTTGGGGGGTTTAACCCACCCTCCCCCGCACATTAGCTTTTCGATGGGATGTTTACACGCGGTTGTCATACATTTATACCAGTTTAAAAGTGACTGATAATTGCTGATTGTCGGTATTTCTGCCAAGGTGAGATGCAGCCGAAAAAATAAATCTGATTTGTGAATAAAAACTAAAGACTATAACATTAGAAAACTAAACCTGTTATAATCGGGGCAAAAATAAATGCTTGTAATCCTAATGAGAACATGGTCAATAGTATTTTAATGATTCCTGTTCATTTGGATGCTCTCTATCTGAAAAGAGAGCGCCTAGTTGTAGAGGCGATGGCAGATTTGAGCATAATTCCTTATTTTAATCAAAAAAGAGACGTAAATCCGAATATTGCTCATATCAGCGAGGAGATTGTTTCCCAACCCTTTCAAAACCAAAATCTCTACCTGAAAGCGGGAATCCATTTACATTGGGCGTTACCCGATGCTTTAACAAAAGGGATTCAAGATAGCGATAAAAAGACAGTTTTCCCATCAGTTCCTAATCGCTGGTTAGTAACACGCACTCTTAACGGCAAAAAACGTCAATGGGTAGTGGAGAGTGATTATCTTTATCGGGAAGGAGAAGGGGAGCAGTTAGGTAGTATTGCTTATCCCATTGAGATAAAGAATGGTAATCATCAACCATTTCGCTATTTAGGTCGCAAACTGCCTATAGAAGCTTGGTTAGAAAATGATCCCAAGGCTGAATACTTAGCCTTATTAACGGCCGTAGGTTATGGTGAACCGACTTTTGCGGCTTTTTATCCCAATTGTCACAGCGTTTTTGGATTTTATGATGATTATTCTCCTCAACCTACTGATAGTTTACAGTATGATGTGATTGGGTGGTATAGTGACTTAGAAAAGGATTATTTCAATCAATTCATCAAATCAAAATCTCAATTAACTACACAAGAATTAAACAAAGCGATACAAGAAGAATTCAAGTGGGACATTCCCGTTAAAAGCAATGAACAAATACCTCAAAGAATGCTTTGCTATGCCCGCTTAAAGTTTGCGTCTCCAACCAATACAGAGAGAGAAATTTCGGTAGAAGTGGCTGTAGGAAATACGGGAACGGAGGCATTATCCGCTTATTTAGGTCAAAAAATTGACAACAATTCTCAATCTATTATTGAAGATCAATTAGAAGCTTTAACCCTATCTTCTAGTCTAGAACATCGGCAGTTGGATCTAACAGCTAAGTTTGAGGAAGCACGCCATGAAAAAGGGTTTAATGCGGTCTCATCTGGCACAATATGGACAATTACTTTAGGAAGCACAAACGCTACAACAGCAAATGCTGAAGATGCTCAAGCTCAGAGCGAAGTTACTTTACCCGATAATATAGCTCCTAAACTGAATCAGCTTAATCTATCTCAACAGAAATATGACTGCACTTTCGATGAAATTGAGTCAATGCGTCGGCAACTCTTTTCTGATTGGTATAAGTATATGTTAAGTGCTTATCCCCCCCAAGGTAGCACCGCTCAGTATCCTGATATTGATGAAGTTAAATATTATATTCAGGAGAAGGGAATTAAACCTTTAAAGGCAAAACTGAATGATCTAGAGAATTATGAAAAGTTATTGAATGAATCTTTAACTCAATTACAACAGGCGATCACTCAAGCAAATATTACCCAGTGTAAATTAAAAGTTAGTGATATTTTAGACTGGGAAAAATTGATTAATCAGTTAGAACAGGGAACAACAGAGCCAATTAAAAGAATTAAGCAGTTAATCCCCGATTTGTCCAGTAAAATTGCAGGGAAAAACCAAGGAGAAATTATAGATGCCTTAAATTTAATTTTTACTAAAAACGAAGAAGAATTAGTCCGTTGCAATCGTCTGCTTTTAGAAGTTTCTTTCCCTCAGCTAATTTTAAAAGCTCCACCACCTTATACCCTGAAACCTATTGCCGGTTCCCGTTATTGGCAACCAACAGAACCAGTGGTCTTGATGGCGGGGGAAGGGGTAAAACCCACCATTCGCCATGGACAAGATGGAAGATTGAGGGATGATGGACTGTTAGAATGTGAGATTTTACAACAGGAAGAGGACATTTTTCTGAATGGATTTTCGTCTATTCTCGGTAAAATTGATCAGATAGAAAACAATAAAACAGGGGAATATATTGGCTTTAGCACTTGGGAAGAACAACCTTGGCATCCGTTTTTACTAGAGTGGGAGGTAGAAGTTTTTCCCCTCCAAAATGGCTGTAATCATGGCACCTATAATCATCAATATGATGCTGAGTTTATTACGGATAATTATACCTTGAAAGAAAACGAGCCAGAGCTTTCTTTACAGTACGGAAAGGGGGCTGTTCTTAAAGCTGCTAATGTTTATAGTGGTCGGAGTATTTTAACACCCCATGCCGGAATTAAGCTTAAGGAAAAAATAGAAGTTTATTTAAAGAAACAGTTACCTGATGAGGCTAAAGAATATTACGAACCAAAACTGTCTGAACAAGAAGAAGCTTACCAAAAAAGAATCCAAGATTGGTATAAGGACAAACCAAATTCTTTGACCAACTTAGACCAACAAGAAAAGATTCAAGCCATTCAAGCTTGGTATGAGCAAAAACCCTGTTATGATCCTAGTAATCCTAATTTAATTTTCACTAATCTACTCTCGGATCAAAAAGCTAAAGACCCCATTTATACTGCCATTAGAGCTTATCAAAATCTTTTAAGCCTAAATTGTCTATCTCAAGCTTTAGGAGGGTTTAACGAGGCTTTATTGATGCACAAACAGACCTTACAGTTACCTATTGCTGATCCTTTAGGATTTAATGATTATCAGGCTTTTACAGATGAAATAAAAGAAATGGTACAACAAAGTATCCGTAGTGCGCCAGAACCTTTAAATGATTTTAACCCAATTCGCTCAGGGGTAATGAAGATTTTGCGGTTACGGTTGGTGGATACTTTTGGACAGGTGAAGGATTTAGATATTAGAAATATTATCACTCCTGAACAGATGACGACTCCAGGCAGTCCCTATCTGATATCTTTACCCCCTCGTTTGGTACAACCAGCGCGTATTAATTTCCGTTGGTTATCTGCAATTGAAGGGGAACAGGAAATGAATAGTCATCCAGCTACTACTCCTATTTGTGGCTGGATATTGCCTAATAATTTAGATAATAGTCTCGCTATCTATGATAATCAGGGTAAGGCTTTGGGTTCGATTAATCAATTAGCAAAATGGGAAGCTGCGCCGGGAGAAAATACGGTTATCCCCTTTGATAAAATTAAAATTGATGATCATTTACAAAAAGTGATTAACTATATTATTAAGCAGGGGGCAGAATTTTTGTCTAATTTTATTTCGGCTTTAGATAGTGGTTTAGAAAACATTGATCCCGAAAATTCAGCGCAAAATCAAGGTTTAGTACTGTTAATGGGACGACCTATTGCCCTAGTCAGAGCTTCTTTAAACTTGGAATTAGAGGGACTTCCTGCCATTAACCAAGATTGGGGGGTATTTTGGCAAGATTTAAGACGTAATTTCCGAGAAACGGATGGCTTTGAAAAGGTCAAGTTTCCAATTCGTTTAGGGGAATATAAACAGTTAAATGATGGTTTATTAGGTTATTGGTTGGAAGGGGATGATGGAAGTCTCAAGGATATATTTTATGCCCCTCAAAGTGATTTAGAGGGAATTAATCATCCTGCTATTAAATTTCATAATGCTAATAATCCTTGGCACATTGATCTTAATGTAAAAGAGCCTCCTACCCTGTTAACCATGCTTATAGATCCCAGAGGAAAAGTTCACGCAACTACCGGAATTTTACCGACGAAATCGATTGATATTCCCCCGGATCAATATCAACAAGCGTTAGAGAAAATAGAAATTACTTTCTTCTCTGCTCCTATCTTGACAGATTATGGTAAGATTAATTTAGCTTTACCTGATGAAGTCGGTTATCAGTGGTCATGGTTAGAGAAAGAAAAAGAGCAATGGTCAACTGCTGACAAAATAGGTCAAACTAATGTTAATGCTATCTTCTCTGGCAAGCAAGAAATTCGAGAGGGATGGTTAAAGTTAAGCCTAAAAAAAGAGCCACCCAACCCTAATAGTCCTAATCCCTAATTTTATTCAAGATTCACCCGCTAATTTTTTAAACCAAGGAGTATCAATTATGAGTAACGCAAGCAATGACTTAGTTTTACATCTAAAACTAGATACAATTATCCCTGATGGAGGTAATCAGAGAGTTCGCAGTGCTTTAACTGAGAATTTCTTAGCGTCAAGTGAGAATGTTTCAGCTTTTACTGAGAGCCAATATAGGAGTCATGGTAATCCCCAATTTGTAAGTGATGAACATTTTGGCAGTTGTTTCATTTTTGATGGAAGACAAGACTATATAGAAATTCCTAATTCAGAGGACATTAACTTTGCAACTAATCAAGATTTTACCGTTGCCAGTTGGATAAAAATAGCCAAAGAACAACCATTTAAAACCAATGGTGACAACGATATTATTGAAAAATGGAATGGTAGTGGAGGTTATCCCTATGTCATCAGATATTTGCGTAATGAGCAAAGAATCCATGCAGCAAGATATGATGGTTCTAATAATCCCGCTGTCACCACCACAACCCAACTTAATAGTGAGCAACTATATCACATTGCTTTTGTTAAAGAAGGGAGCAAGTTGCGGCTTTATTTAGATGGACGTGAAGAAAATAGTACGGATGATACAACCCAATCTCAAACACAAAATGATTCACCTCTTTATCTAGCACGTAGAGGAGGAAGCAATGAAGCTTATGCTAACTATTTTGCGGGAACAATTGCTCATCTCCGCATCTATAATAAGGCATTATCCCCGGAAGAAATTAAACGGGATATGAATGATGATTTAACGGCGATCGCCGCTTTTAATCTTGCCTATCCTCTTGATTTTAATTTATATGAAGGAGAGGATCAAAAGTCAGTTATCTTTATTGAAAATGATACTAAGGGAGAAGAACTGGTTTTTGAAATTCAAAATGATACAGAACAAGAGATTAATTTACCAGCAAAAAGTGGAGCAGTCACTCAAAATAATTATCATTTTGAATTAAGATTTAGACCTGATACTCTATCGCCTAAATCTTTACAGCAATTGGCTTTAAAAACCCAAAGTAATTGGAGTATGAGTTCTCCTGTTACTCAAGCAGATGGGATAGTTTCTCTCTATTTCTTAACAACTAATACTACCTTATCAGCTAATGAGGTCGTTACTTTAACCCTGCCAAACGTCAGTGCTTCAGCAGCGGGAGGGGCAAGAACAACCAGAGTTGAGTTTTTATGTCCAGAGTTTACTTATCAAGGAGAGACTTTAACTCATTATTACCGAGAAAAAAAACTCAGCGTTATCGATCATCGAGGGAAGAAAAATATTCCGCTTCATGTCAGTTTTGTAGGCTCCAATCGCATTTTGAATGATGGCACAACGACAAATAAGTTAACTTTGCGAATTGTTAATGTATTAAAAGATAAATCTATTCCTTTGATTCCAGATAGTAAGGGGGATAATGCCTCTAAGTTTATTATCTCTTTTGATGTTCAAGAAGAAGGGCAGAATAAAGATTGGGCTTTGGGAACCACAAGTCAGGTAGCTGGTATCAGCATTAAATATAAAGGAAAGGAGATTATTAATTCAGGACAACAAGGTGAATCTCCTGAGTGGGTTATTCTTTTTAATGACCAAACCGCTATAGAACCCAGTCAAGATATTCAAGTTGAATTATCAGGAATTGTTTCTTCTCTTCCTTCCGGTCAGACCAATCTTTATATACGCTATGAAAATATTCCGGGTTATTGGGATGGAACTTTTGTCTGTACTATTGAAAAATCCCCGATTGTCTTTGATACAAATGACAATGTTGGCATTGGTACAACGAGTCCAAATCAAAAATTGCAGGTAACTGGGGGTAATGCTGCTATCAATAATGTGTTTTTAGGTGATGTTGGTCATGGAGATAATTGGGCTGGTTTTTCACATATCAATAGTATAGGTCAAAATAGCTACGCTTTTTTACAGAATATTAGTGGCACCTTTACCTTGATTAATAAGAAACCTGGTGTTGACGGCTATATTGGTTTTCGGGTTGATAATCAAGACAAAATGGTCATTCTTGATAATGGGAATGTTGGCATTGGTACAACGAGTCCCACCAATGGAAAACTTCACATTGAAGGATCTAGCAGATTTAAGATTCCCATTATGTCACTTAGGGTTCCTACGGAGGCAGCTCTTGAAAGTCCTCCTATATCATTATATGCCACTGAAAGTGTATATGCACGGGATATTCACCAGTTTTCAGATGCACGAATTAAAGAGATATATGATCGCAGTGATAGTCAAACCGACTTAAAAACACTGCTGCAAATAGAAGTAACAGACTACAGTTACAGGGACAAAATTGCCAACGGGAACAGACAACATAAAAAAGTAATTGGTCAACAAGTCGCTAAAGTCTTTCCGCAAGCAGTCTCAATCCATACTGATGTAGTCTGTGATATTTTTCAATTTGCCCCCCTATCAGATGGATGGGTAACCTTAACCAATCACGGACTGAAAACCGGTGAGCGAGTAAAATTGCTCTGGGAAGAAAATAACAGCGAAGTATTTCCCGTAGAGGCAGTTACCCCTGATACTTTTCAAATTGATCTGGAGTATTGTGGGAACATCCTTGTCTATGGACGAGAGGTAAAGGATTTTCATGTAGCAGATTATGATGCCTTATCAATGCTTCATCTTTCTGCAACCCAAGCACTTTATGAAATTATCTCAAAATTACAACAAGAGGTAGAAACTCTTAAACAACAATAACAGGGAAAATTAAAAGCGATCGCCTCCCATCCCACTCCCAATTCTCTGAGGAATTTCTTATGATACAGACTTACCCTATTTCTAAAACTATCACCACCCTAGAAGCTCTTGAACAAAAGTTCAAATTATCTCCTACAGATAATGAGCTATTCTTTCAGGAATGGCAACAGGACTTACCTGAACTAACGTATCAAGAAAAAGAAACCTTAGAGCAAATTAAAAGACGATTTGAACGTCATAGAAAACGAAGTCCTTTAGCAGAAGGAGTGATCAATCAATTACTCATTTCTCCTTTACTAACTTTGGCGGGTTTATATGATGAACCTTTCTATGTCACCACGGAAGCAAGTGTTGAACTAGAAATAGAAGAAGAGGAGGAAATCTTACGGGGAAGAATTGATACTTTAATTATTGCTCCACAACTGTGGGTGTTAATCATTGAGTCTAAATCTACCATTGCTTTTCCCGTTGCATTACCGCAAATAATGACTTACATGATGGCAAATCCTAACCCTCAAATACCGGTCTACGGTTTGATAGGTAACGGTGATGAATTTATGTTTATTAAAATGCTGACTCAAGGCGTTACTCAATATGACTTTTCTAACATTTTTTCCCTGCTTTTACCCCGGAGAAATCAGTTAGAGGATATATTGCAAATTCTCAAACAAATTGCTAAAATTATGATCATAAACAGGACGGGTTAAGAAATTAAAATATCTTGAAATAATCGCTCTTTATTCTAGTCCTCTGTTAAAATGCGGAAAGCGTATCGAAGGGAGCTTCCCTCGGCAGCTCCCCCCTAATTCAACCCCTACCCTAAAAGAATGATTAAGCATGACATTAACGATTGTCAATGATACCCTAAAAACCATTCTCGCTCGACTGAAACGAGAATTAAAAAATCATTACGGCGATCGCCTTAAACAGTTGATCATGTTTGGTTCTCAGGCGAGGGGTGACGCACATCCAGACTCTGATATTGATGTCTTAGTGGTTCTCAAAGGAGAAGTAAATGCAGGGGAAGAAATTGAAAAAACTGGACCCATTATAGCCAGTTTATCTTTAGAAAAAGATGCGGTAATCAGTTGTATATTTATGGATGAATACCGATTCATTCATCGTTCTGGTTCTTTGCTGAGAAATATTCGTAAAGAGGGAATAATTCTATGACAGAAGAACGGTTGAACAAATTTTACAATCTTAAAGGAGAGAATTTAATTTGATGACAAACACTGATACAGAAAAAACATTCGAGGATTTACTTGAAGTTAATCCCTGCGTAGGGTGTCCTGCACCTTGTTGTCGAATGTTACTGTCACCTCATGTACCGCCAAGAACATTAAAAGAAGTAGATCATATGCGTTTTGTACTTCTTTTCCATAATTCAGAAGTATCCATATCTTCTGAGGGTCAATGGTCATTAATACAATGGCAAACCTGTCGTTTATTTGAAGAAAAAAATTGTACCTGTTCAGTACATAACACACCCAAGCAACCACTAATATGTAGGGAACATAGTCCTTATCAAGGTTGGTATAAAAGGAATTTGGCTCTTCTGGTTTCTGTGTGGAAACGAGGTCTATACTGATAGAATATCCGCAAAATAGTCTTAAAAGTCTTGTCCAGTAAGCATTTCACGATTCCATAAGCAAAAATTATCACACACTTCTTCGGAGATTTGTCGCTTAAATCTAGAACGATTTGAAGTTTGGATTAAAAAAGTGACGTTTGATGAAGGAGGGATGATTCTTTCCTTACCCTCTTTTGAAGAAATGAAGGAAATGGTTAAAAAAATTCCCATCGAACCAAAATTTGAAATTAATTTGGAGTTAGTAAAATGACTAAAATTTTAGTTTGGAATATTCAAAATTTTACTAACGGTAGGATAAATCCTACTGCCAAAGCCAAGAAAGCTAAGAATGTTCAGGAAACTATAAGGCTGAATCATATTCTAGACACTTTGCGAAGTAATCCACCCGATATTTTTTCTGTACTGGAGGTTCAACCAGGAAGCCGAAAACTTAATGACGGAGATTTGGTACAAGGAACTGGGGAACAAGGCTGTCTTTTTCTCTTAAATGCTATTAACAATGATCCTCAATTGGGCGATCTTAATAATCCTCTGCCTGCCAATCGAAAGCCTTGGCGAATTGTACCTCCTTTGGTTTCTGGTGCAGGAGGTAGAACTGAAGCAGTTGCGGTTTTTTATAATAGCTTAACTGTTCAATTCATGGGACCATCACAGTGGAAAGGTGGAGTAGCTTATCCTGCACCTTGGAATAATGGAGCTATAACATCAGGGGATAATAAGGCGGCTCAAATTCTATTTAAAAAGGCTGTTCAGGGACAAGGACCCGTAAACAAACAAGCAATTCAGATAGATTTCCCTACAGCACAACATAGATCGCCTTATCTCACTCAATTCAAAGAATTAAAGGATCATCAACGTATTATCTATCTCTATTCAATACATACTTCACCTGCTGAAGCAGTAGAAGGAACAGCAAATATTGCTCTAATTACTGATTTGCAACGTCAATTAAACAACGATGAAGTAATCGTGATTGCAGGGGATTTTAATGTAACTCAAGATCCTGGTTTTAAGGTGAATGGTGTAACTAAAGCTAATGCTTCTTACGGTGAATTAGTCAAAATTGGATTCACTCAAGAATTTGATGCAGCCAAAATAATTCCTGCACCTGGGGGAAAAGTTACTCAATATCATTATGTCACAACTCATTTAAGACCACGCAAAACCAAAAAAGTACAAGATCCTGATTGGAAAGCTGTGGGAGTGACACAAAGAAAAGCTGCTGATCCGTGGGGAGATTATCCCCCCTATGGATATATGTCATCTGCACCAGAAGATACCCTAGATAATATTTTTACTAAGTATCCTCCGCATCAACCTGCCGTTAAAAGTCCAGCAGGTATTCCCTATCCTAGCCAATCGCAGAATAGTATGATTGTAAACCGAGTTGTGGGTGCGCCTTATAATTTGCCACCTGTGGGAGGAGGAGGAGTAGCTCAGCATCCACAAGGTTTAGTAAATCCTTATCCAGTCGATATGAACCTATGGATACCTCAATATCACAGTGGTTTACGAAGAGATAACACTCGTAAAGCTGGTCTTACAAGTATGTTCAGAGGGTTTAATAATTATGGAAAAATCCGCTTAACCAGTGACCACATGGCTGTTTATGTAGAAATCTAAATTCTATAAAGGAAAGGGTAAAAAAATGGATTTGAATAGTTTACGAGATTTGCTCAGACAACAGGCAAATACTGCAAATAGTCTCGAACTGAGCGAGGCTAAATTAACTTCGATAGACAATAATTTACTGCCACCAGATAATCTTGGGGATCTTATTTCTCAATCCCTCAATTTTCCTGAAAAAACTATCATTATTAACTCAATTTCTGCCTCAGATATTACTGATCTCAATGACAGAAATGAATTAATTATTACTAAAGGAGTCGTTACTTGGTTTGAGAAAGAACTCCCTGTAAAATATTTAAAATTTACCGTAAAAAATACCAATCCTCAACCAACACTTTCTTTTGTACTCCAAATTGCTTTAGGAGAAAATTGGACATTAGGAAATCATTTTCCTATGTTAGAGGGATTTTCCAGTAATGAAGTCAAACTTTCCAATTGTAATTATATTTTTTCCACTGATGATCAAACTGAATTTACTTGGAATTTAGAAAATAATCAAGATACTATCTCTCTACAGTCAGGTTTAAACTTTGTATCTCATTTTGAGGTTGTCAGTCTTTCTTTATTAACAAATTTTCTGACTTTTACCAAGGCTAATAGTTCCTTAAAAGATTTTACCCTTTTCGGCAAAATTATACCTAATGCTTGTAAATGTACGGTTGATGTTGATGAAAGTACCAGTTTAAGCGAAATTATAATATATTTTCCTATATTTGACTTCAAAACATCTTTAATTACCCGTGACTCTTTAAATTTTTCTGTTTTAAAAATAACTGCACCAACTTTAGGAATTAGTGCAGAAGAAGTTGACGCAGAAACCTATGACGACTACTATCCCCAAATTTATTTAGGATTGAATCTGCTTAAGCAAGATAATACCTCACCATCTTTAGATATTTATGCAACATTTATTCCTAATTCCTCCTTTTTAAGATTAATCGTTTTACCACAAGAGTTATCAGTTAATGATTTACTTTCTTTCATTCCTATTATTAATGAAATTTGGAATAATGATAATAATTATATTCCCCCTTTTGATCAAAATATTTTAGATAAAATTGAACTTCAATCTCTTTCTACAACGGTTTTCTTCTTAGGAGACAATACTTCTCCTTGTAATATAGGTAATATAGCCGATATTAACGCCACAATAGGTATTAGAAAATGGGAATTATTTGATGGCTTTACTATTGATAATTTAAGTGTATCTTGGAGTTGTTTAAACCCAACTAATCCTGACTATAAACACCATATGGTGTGTTTTCTGGCTCAATTTACTATTCACGAAATAACCTTTGAAGTAGAAATTTCTACTGAACAAATTATTTCAGGAATTGCTCAAGGGAAAATGAGCTTAAATCACTTATTAGAAAATACTTTTAAAGATGCAAAATTACCGATTCCTTTTGATTTTGAAATTGTTTTTAATGAATTTGAAATTTATATGGATGTTCCCAAAAAGGAATATTATTTTTCGGCTCAAGCCTATGTTGACTTAGACATTCTTGACGGGAAATCACTCATAATGAATGATACTCGCTTTGAGATTGGTGTTTCATCTACAACAGGAGAAAATAATGTTTCGTCACCAAATAAAACTTATTCTGCTAGTATTCAGGGTTATCTTCAATTAGCTGGAGCATACGTTTATCTTAATTCAAATTACTCCAAAAATAATTCTAGTTCAGGTTGGTATTTTTAAGGAAGTACAGAAGATGGGCAAGAAATTCTTATAGGCGATTTAATCAAAGACATTACTCACTTATTTGGTGATGTCACTCTCCCCTCAGCAATAGAAGGCTTAACAATTCAAAAATTAGGCATTTCCTTTAATACCAACAGCAAAAACTTTACCTTTACCTGCGAGTCCAAATTTCCCATTAATAATCAAGAAGTAGATATTACAGTCAATATTAATATTACCCAACAATTAGACGGGTCTTATAAAAAACACTTTGATGGACATATCACCATTGGTAGCTTAAAATTTGCCCTCATTTTCGATACTGACCAAACCTCTACCAAATTCCTCGCTGCTTACCATGATGACCAGACGATAAAAATTCAAGACCTGATTGGTTATATTGATTCTCAGTTAAAACAGGATATACCAGAAGGACTAAAAATCAGACTAAAAGATGCTTTATTTGCCTATTCTAAACAACAAACCTTAACTAATTTTCTCTTCGGTTTAAATATTGATGGTGGCATTAACCTCTCTAACCTGCCCTTAGTTGGACGGGAATTTCCTCCCAATCAAACCCTGAAAATTTCCCTACAAATCTTAGCAACTAAAGCTGATTTTACAGCCCCAGAATTACAAGCCTTAAACACTTTATATACCGACGGAGGCATTAAACTACCCACCACCGATATTAACCAACGTCTCGACCTTATCCCCTCGCTTCAATTCGGAAGCGAAATCCAACAATTAGAACTCCCCATCACCATCAATAAACAGACGGGTCAAATAGAAGGAACAACCCCCCCACGGGATAATAACCTTTCTCCCCCAGTCGTCACCCCTTCCTCTACTCCCACCCCAATTAGTGATAGTACCAAATGGTTTACACTGCAAAAAAGCTTGGGTCCCGTCCACTTTCAAAGAATTGGTCTGAAATACCAAGACTCAAAAATCTGGGTTTTATTAGATGCTAGTCTTAACCTAGCTGGACTTTCCCTCTCCCTCGATGGACTTGCCGTTAACTCCCCCCTCAATCAATTTGACCCCAAATTTGACCTTAAAGGCATCGGCATCGACTACAAAGGCAGCGACACCCTAGAAATAGGAGGCGCATTCCTCAGAACTACCCGAAACGGCATAGACGAATACAACGGGGCCGCCGTTATCAAATTTAACGTCAAAGCCAAAACCCTCAACCTTTCCGCCATAGGGTCCTATGCTTATTTTCAAGGACATCCCTCCCTCTTTATCTACGCCATTCTTGACTACCCCATCGGTGGCCCCTCCTTCTTCTTCGTCACCGGGTTAGCCGCCGGCTTTGGCTATAACCGCGCCCTCAAAGTCCCCACCATTGACCAAGTTGCCACCTTCCCCCTCGTCGCCGAAGCCGTTAACCCTCCTCCTGCTGAGGGTTCTAACTCAGACCAAGCCGCCCGACTCACAGGAGAACTAACCAAACTCCGAGACTATATCCCCCCCGAAACTGGGCAAATATTCCTCGCCATCGGCATTAAATTCACCTCTTTTAAACTGATTGATTCTTTTCTCCTGCTTACCGTCGCTTTTGGTAATCGTTTTGAACTTAATATACTTGGTTTAGCCACCCTCATCGCCCCCCCAAATGTAGGCGCAGGAGTCCCCCCAGTTGCCGAGGTACAACTAGCCCTCAAAGCCAGTTTTCTGCCCGCCGAAGGATTTATCGGCATTATTGCCCAACTTACTCCTAACTCTTATATCCTTTCTCAAGCTTGTCATCTCACCGGAGGATTTGCCTTTTATGGCTGGTTTGCCCCTAACGTCCATGAGGGAGATTTTGTCCTCACTTTAGGGGGTTATCATCCCCTCTTTAATGTCCCAGACCATTATCCGAAAGTACCTCGCCTCACCTTAAATTGGCAAGTTAGCAGTGAACTTTATATCAAAGCAGATGCTTATTTTGCCTTGACTCCTTCCGCTATCATGGCCGGGGGACACCTCCAAGCTACTTGGAATAGTGGTCCTCTGAGTGCTTGGTTCAACGCCGGGGCAGATTTTCTCATGTCTTGGAAACCCTATCACTACGATATTTCTATCTATGTTGATATGGGAGTGTCCTATACTTTTCACTTTTTTGGAACCCATCATATTACTGTTCAATTAGGGGCAGATTTACACATCTGGGGACCCGAATTTACAGGTATTGCCCATATTCATCTTTGGATTATCTCTTTTGATGTGAGCTTTGGTAGCAGTGCCTCGCAAGCACCCAAAGCCATTGACTGGAATGAGTTTAAAACCTCTTTTCTCCCTGCTGCTGATGCTATTTGTAGTATTACTGTTCAAGAGGGTTTAGTCAGAAAAGTTAATCAAGACGATAAAACAGATTTAGGGATCATTAATCCTAAAGATTTCTGCTTAGTAACTAATTCAGTCATTCCTGCTAAGAAAGCTGTCTATACTAAAGATATAACTCTTCAAGACGATCAAATCCAAATCGCGGCAAGTAATACCCAATTTGGCATCAGTCCAATGGAAGTCAAATCGGAGCAATTAACCTCAGATTTAACGATTAGTATAACTAGAGATGGCAAGTCTCTAAGTTCAGAAGAATTTGACAAAGATTTTACTTGTATTCCCCTATTTAAAAAAGTTCCCATCGCACTTTGGGGCGAATCTTTAACCCCTAGTTTGAATGGTAATCAATTTATTGAAAATACCCTATCTGGATTAGAAATTAAACCTAAAAAACAACCAGATACAGGAACAACCCAAGCCATTAATCGCAGTAAATTACAATTTAGCCCTACTCCAATTAATAAGGCTTATCATTGGCAGACGATTAGCACTTTTCAGGAGGAAACCACTAAAGACATTAGTAGCACTATTGTAGATAATGCAGTCAACAACACCAGAGATAATTTACTAAAAGCACTAAATTTAAACAGTGAAGAAATTGATCTCAGTGCAACAATTGCAGACAATTTATTGGGTTCACCTAAAATTGGAGTTTTAGTTAATTAAATTAATTATTATTAAAGGAGTCAAAAATGCCAGAAACTACCACAACTGAACCCACTAAAATTGAATTTATTCAGTATCATCAACCAGCTTTAAAAGATGGTGATTATGAGATTACTATTACACAAGAAATAAAAGAGGAAAAAATTACAGCAAATAACTCCTTTCAGATTACTAGAAAATTTTCTGTAGGTGCAGAAAGATTTGACTTAAAACCTACAGACATCCACGCTGTATTTCCCCCTGATGGTAGCTTAGGAGAACATTCCAATGTTTTACCCCATATTATCCTAAACCGTAGTACCTTACCTTGGGAACGTCAATCTATTAGTAATAATAATAATACTACTTGGTTAGCTTTATTATTATTTGAAGAAACAGAAAACCCCGAATCCAAAATTATTACCCTAGAAACCTTAAAAGATATTAATAGTTATCCCGCTAAATTTCCCAATTTTACCCTAGAAAGTGGACAACATGAAGACGATAAAGTAATAATTATTGATGTCCAAAAACAGTTATTAGAAAAAATTTTACCCACTAAAGAAGACTTAACTTATCTTGCTCATGTTCGTCAAGGAACAGATGCTCAAGGAAAATTAATCGGCGATGAATTAGCTGTTATTATTGGGAGCATCTCACCTTTGTAATAAGTAGAAATGCTTAATGAACTCAATAAAAAAGTTAAAAAAGGCAACCATTTAGATAGGCACAGCGATGACGAAGGACTTGCGGTACATTAC
>SFCA01000015.1:0-46938 GCA_007095475.1 Microcystis aeruginosa Ma_QC_C_20070703_M131
TAATAAACAGCCATATCTACCCCAAAATACCAATCATCTCGACCAGACCAAATTAAAGCTAATAAATTTAGCAGCAGATTGGGAAGATCATTTTGTAACTGATTGTCCACTGGAGTTTCGTCGGAAGAGGGCAAGTCTTCGGCGCTGGGAAGAGGGCGATTTTTGTTATAGGTGAGGTTAACCATAGCTCCTGCAAGCGTGGTGTTTTATTACTGCAATTCTAACAGAAAATTACGGTTTTAGATTTCGTTGTTTTTCTGCGATTTCTAAAAGCACTTGCTCAAGACTTGGCTCAAGGCTTTCTTTGATGTCATCAACCTCGTGTTTATGATGGGGGAAAGTGGCAATTTCAACATGATGGGGTGCATTATCATAACGGAAGATCATAACTTGAGCTTCGTTCATGTAATGATAGCGATATTTTATCTTTGGTTTTGTGTCAGTATTTTTAACTTCAACAAAGTCTAAGCGATGATTATTTTCAAAAATAATTGAACCATTAATATAGCCTTGACTTGCGTTATAAATTTTCTTGGTCAGTGATAAATATCTGACATTGGGAAATTCTCGAATGGTTTGTTCGATTTGCAAAAAATAGGACTCAATCATTTTAATTCTTGGAGATTAGCCTCGTTTTGAAGAAGCATTTCATATAGTCCAGACCAAACTATAAAGTCCGATTCATCTCCTAAAATACCTTGGGAAAATTGCTGATAAAATTCTTTGGATGTCATTTGATATTGTTTTTCCAGAGCTGCTAAATCTAATTTTAGATTCAAATTGCTTTTTTGTAATTCGGCAATCTGATAATCAATAATGCTTTGGGCAAATTTTTCTTGATCTTTGATAGAGTTTAAAATCTTTTTAAGGCGTTTTTCTGTTTCAGGCTGAACAGATAGATGAAAATCTAACATAAACTGTCTCATTACCACAAATCAAGCGGGATTTCATTCTAGCAAGCGCCAGCCCTGGAGGAGAGGAATGTAAAGATTTATAAATTGTATCTTATAATACAATTTGGAAGAGGGAAGTGTGTATGCTCTGGAATATTCTGCTTGCTTGTCATTGTTTTGGGTTGCCCTATCGCTTAACCCAAATCTAAATGTCGCAAGCACTCAAATCATCTGCCATTAACCCTTTTCTTTTCATGAAAATAAAACAACTCTGCTTTGTCTCTGGAGTTGCCCTGGCGACTCTGGCAACGGCCGGTGCGGCACAAGCTGCTTTGGTGATCGTCCCTGCTGACTTGGCTCCTGGCGCTCAGTATCGTTTGGTGTTTGTTACTGACGGCACACGGGATGCAACAAGCTCCGACATCAACGATTACAATACCTTTGTTACCAACCAGGTCACAGGAAGCCCTCTTGCTACGGCTTTAACAACGGCAGGATTTAACCTGGGTACTATTACTTGGAAGGCGATCGGTTCTACTTCCGCTACGTCTGCCAAAGTCAATACCAGTACTGATGGCAGTCAACCAGATGTTCCCATCGGCGTTGTCAGATCAGAAGAGGAAAGATGCAATGCTCCGGTGCTGATTCGGAGCATCTTTCAATTTGACAACGCCGATTGTAGGGCTAATTCCACTGCTAAATCGAGCGACTCTTGTTCCCCACTTAAGCCCAACTATCGGCACTATTCGTTCATTAAACACTAATTGTCAAGATGCAATGCAATCCTTGCTATCAAAGTAATTTCAGTTCCCAGCTGATTCGGATCATCTTTCAATTTGACAACGCCAGAAAACGGGTTTCTCAAAGAAACCCGTTTTCTGGAAGAGGAGAGGAGACGCGGGTTTTCCCTCTCTTTTTTTGGGGGGTTTCGATAGTTAGCATCTCAGTCCTAAATTATGCTAGGATTCGCCCTAGAATGATCAAAAATCATGCCTACACAAGCAACAGTAATCCAAGCTACAGCCAAGGAAATTAGGGAAGAGGTTTTTAGATTTATTCGGCCAGCCCTATTTAATGATCGCTGCCGTTTTCCCGTACCGATCCTAACTGTTGACGCACATCATCGATCGCTAGATTTAACTGGGCAATTTTATCTTCTAAACTGCGGCGGGCCCTTTCCATGCCTTCCTCTGGAGTCAAGCGCCCATTGCGGCTCTCCTCTAAAAAAGCTTGATTATCACCATCTCCTAAACCGCGACGGCCGCGATTAGCCAACACTGTCCCCAAAACACCGCCCACTAAACTACCGACAATCGCACCGGCTAAAAAACCGCCCGTAAACCCATCTCGCTGACTCATAATCCTTTTTTCTCCTAATAGGTTCCAAAAGCTCGATCGCCGGCATCGCCCAATCCCGGCACGATATAACCGCGGCTATTTAATCCTTCATCGATAATAGCCGTATAGATGTTCAAACTGGGATAATTTTGACTCAATTTCTGTAAAGCCGGCGGGGCAGCCACTACGGAAATCAGGCGAATCAGGGCAGGATCAACGCCCCTGCTGGTAATTTCTGCCATTGCCGTTGAAATTGATCCCCCCGTGGCTAACATCGGTTCAAGAATTAAGACTCTTGTGGCCGGATCAAAACTGACTGGTAATTTATTTAAATAACAACTCACCTCTAGGGTTTCCTCATTTCTGGCTAAACCGAGGTGATAGGTACTAGCTAGGGGTAAAAGGCTTTGCGCCCCTTCCAACAGGGCTAATCCTGCCCGTAAAATCGGGACTACGGCGATCGGTACGCTAGGATCGATAAAAGTAGCCAGACATTCTGCTAGAGGGGTTTTAACGCTAGTTTCCAGGGTCGGCAACCATTGCCGCGCCGCTTCGTAGGTTAACCAGCGCCCTAGTTCCGTCATCGCTGTTTTAAACAGTACCGGGGGGGTATTTTGATCGCGTGCGATCGCCAGCCAATGCTTAACCAGAGGATGTTCGGGAACATAGACGCGCAGTTGTAAAACCATGAAAACACTAGAACTCGACCGAGGGCTAAACTTTATCTTAAGGGAAAAAGCCGTCGGTCGTCAGTGATCAGCTTTTTTCTCCCTTCTCCCTTCTTTACAAAACTTCATCGTATTTGAGGGCTGGAAAGGGCAATCCTTGGCTAATAGGGGAAGGGAAAGCGGAGAAATATTAAAAAAAACTTAAAATTTTTATCTTGCTGCCCTTTATACCCTTAAAGCCTTGCTGTCTCTGATTTCCCGACGGTGAGAGGCTTTGAGCCATGTCAGGAATTGATGACCAACTCGATCGAGTTATTGTTAAGTGACTGTTACAAAAAGACAGCAAAAAACTTAATAATATGTAACAAACAAAGTTTCGACAGCAGTGTATAAATTTAACTTGAGGGGCCAAGATAACAGACAAAAGTTAAGCTGGATACTTGTTTAACCTCCTTAGGTGATTTATGAGAGAGCAGTGAAGTTTTTTCAGGTTTCTTAAAGTAAATCGCAACAATCACGGTCAAGGCTCGTCCAGACTCACCGTGAAATCCCTTAAGAGGGAAAATTTTAATTGCAAGCAAATCCCATTTAAATTTAGGAGATTGTCACAATGTTTGACGCATTCACCCGGGTAGTATCCCAAGCTGATGCTCGCGGCGAATATTTAAGCTCTTCCCAACTAGACGCTCTCAGCGCCATGGTTGCCGACAGCAACAAACGGATGGACTCTGTTAACCGGATCACCAGTAACGCTTCCACCATCGTTGCCAACGCCGCTCGTAGCCTGTTCGCTGAACAGCCCCAACTGATCACCCCCGGTGGTAATGCCTACACCAGCCGTCGTATGGCCGCTTGCTTACGGGACATGGAAATCATCTTGCGCTATGTTACCTACGCTACCTTCTCTGGCGACGGCAGTGTTCTCGATGATCGTTGCTTAAATGGTCTGCGCGAAACCTATGTAGCTTTGGGAGTACCAGGAGCTTCCGTAGCTGCTGGCGTAAGCAAAATGAAAGAAGCTGCTTTATCCATTGCTAACGATCGCAACGGTATCACCCCCGGCGATTGCAGTGCTTTAATGTCTGAAATTGCCAGCTACTTCGACCGCGCCGCCGCTGCTGTCGCCTAGTCCCTGGGGCTAGTCTCAATTAAACCGTAGGAAACTTATTGCAAGATTATTGGGAGATACCAAACAATGAAAACCCCTCTTACCGAAGCCGTAGCAGCCGCTGATTCTCAAGGTCGTTTCTTAAGCAGCACCGAAATCCAAACTGCTTTCGGTCGTTTTCGTCAAGCTTCTGCTGGCCTCAGCGCCGCTAAAGTGTTGACCGAAAAAGCCAGTTCTTTGATCTCTGGCGCTGCTCAAGCTGTGTACAACAAGTACCCCTACACCACCCAAATGCAAGGGGCTAACTTTGCGGCGGACCAACGCGGTAAAGAAAAATGCGCTCGTGACATCGGTTACTACCTCCGCATGGTGACCTACTGCTTAGTTGCTGGTGGAACCGGTCCGATGGACGAGTACCTCATCGCTGGTATCGACGAAATCAACCGCACCTTCGACCTGTCTCCTAGCTGGTACATCGAAGCTCTCAAATACATCAAAGCCAACCATGGTTTAAGTGGCGACCCTGCGGTAGAAGCCAACTCCTATATCGACTACGCTATCAACGCTCTCAGCTAGTCCGAACGAAAAAACTGCTGGTCTGGAAAGACAGGAGGTTGTTAGCAAAAGGGTTAGCAATCACCTGTTCTTCCAGACCTTGTTATATCCATAACTAGCTTGATGGCGGCCGAAAGACTGGGATTTGAACCCGACCGAGCCAGAAATCAACCGTCAAGGCGGCCAGGTAATCGAACTGATCCTCCCCTAGTTTTGAGCGGTCAGAAAATGATCATTTTTTTGTAGGAGAACTTTAGTGGCAATTACTACCTCAGCTTCCCGTTTAGGGACAACCGCTTTTAGCGAGGTTGCTCCCGTGGAATTACGTCCCGATTGGTCCCGTGACGACGCACAGGCGGTTATTCGCGCCGTCTATCGTCAGGTGCTAGGCAATGACTATATCATGCGTTCCGAGCGCCTTACCAGTGCCGAATCCTTACTCTGCAACGGTTCGATCACCGTGCGGGAATTCGTCCGCGCCGTGGCCAAATCGGAACTGTATAAGAACAAATTCTTCTACGGTAACTTCCAAACCCGCGTCATCGAACTTAATATCAAACATCTTTTAGGTCGCGCTCCCTACGATGAGTCGGAAGTGGTCTATCACCTAGATCTCTACGAAAACAAAGGATTCGAGGCCGATATCGACTCCTATATCGATTCCACCGAATATACCGAAAACTTCGGCGATAGCATCGTTCCCTACTATCGTGGTTTCGCCAGCCAACCCGGTCAAAAAACCGTGGGATTTACCCGGATGTTCCAACTCTATCGCGGTTATGCCAACAGCGATCGCTCGCAGATTGCTGGCAAAACCTCCCGTTTAGCGGTGGAATTAGCTCAAAACGGCGCTTCGGCAGTGGTCGGTCCCTCCGGTGGCAGCGATGGTTGGGCCTATCGTCCCTCTGCTCAACGCAACACCCCCAGCAAAGCTCTTGGTGGTAGTGTGGCCTATGGTGATGTGGGTAAGCTCTATCGCGTGGAAATTGCCGCTATTAGCAAACCGGGTTATCCCCGTGTCCGTCGCAGTAGCAAAGCGGTTATCGTCCCCTTTGAACAGTTAAATAACACCCTGCAACAGATCAACCGTCTCGGTGGCAAAGTTGCCAGCATCACCCCCGCTAGTTTGAACTAATTTTCTAGCTTAAGATAACTAAAAGTCTCCCGGGCAGCCGTCAGGTTCACCGGGAGACTTCTTTCTAGGGAACTGGCAGAAATTGACCCTCAGCAGATCGAGCAAACCTGTAGAATGAAAATAATTCCCTCGTTTTAATGCCTGTGACTGTCACTTCGATCGCTTTTGACTCTATCGATACTGCCTTAGCGGAAATCAAAGCCGGACGTGCCATTGTCGTAGTTGATGATGAGAATCGCGAAAATGAAGGAGATCTAATCTGTGCGGCCCAATTTGCCACCCCCGATCTGATTAACTTCATGGCAGTGCAAGCTCGCGGTTTAATCTGTCTGGCCATGACAGGAGAGCGTCTTGATGCTCTCGAATTACCCTTGATGGTGACAAAAAACACCGATAGCAATCAAACCGCTTTTACCGTTAGCATCGATGCCGCTCCCCATTTAGGGGTTAAAACTGGCATTTCGGCAGAAGATCGGGCGAAAACCGTGCAAGTTGCCATTAATCCGGTCACTCGTCCCGACGATCTCACCCGTCCCGGTCATGTCTTCCCGATTCGTGCTAAAGCCGGTGGAGTCTTAAAACGCGCCGGTCATACGGAGGCAGCCGTGGATCTGGCTCGATTAGCCGGGTTGTATCCGGCGGGAGTTATCTGTGAGATCCAAAATCCCGATGGTTCCATGGCCCGTTTACCGCAACTATTTGAATACGCTCGTCAACATAATTTAAAGTTAATTAGCATTGCCGATCTGATCAGTTATCGCTTAAAACATGATCGCTTTGTCCATCGGGAAACGGTCTGTGATTTTCCCAGTCAATTCGGCACTTTTCAGCTTTATGCCTACCGAAATTTATTAGATCAAACCGAACATATCGCTATTGTGAAAGGCGATCCCGCTCTCTTTGATGATCAACCGGTAATGGTACGAATGCACTCAGAATGCCTGACTGGGGATGCTTTGGGATCCTTGCGTTGCGATTGTCGGCAACAGTTACAAAGTGCCTTAAAAATGATTGAAAACAACGGTTTAGGGGTGGTGGTTTACCTACGACAGGAAGGACGGGGAATTGGCTTAATTAATAAGCTAAAAGCCTATTCTTTACAGGATATAGGGCTAGATACGGTGGAAGCCAACGAAAGGTTAGGATTTCCCGCCGATTTGCGCGATTACGGCATGGGAGCGCAAATGCTCAACGATTTGGGGGTGAGAAATATTCGTTTAATTACCAATAATCCCCGTAAAATTGCCGGATTAAAAGGCTACGGTTTGGAAATAGTCGAGCGAGTACCTTTGCTGATCGAGGCTAATGATTATAATTCCAATTATCTGGCTACAAAAGCGGAAAAGTTAGGACATCTATTCTTACAAACCTATCTAGTCACCATCGCTCTCAGTTGGGAGGAAAATCCGCCGTCAATTTCCCAAAGATATCATCAATTAGAGAAATTACGGCAGTTAAGTCGCGCTAATCAATTATCTCTCCAAGAAGAAACCCGACCGGTAGCCAATGCCCTTTTTGATCGCGCCCCTTTGATCGTACATTTAGGTTTAGATATTCGTCAGGGTGTCAGCAGTAATTGGTATAAAAATTCTTCCCATCCTTACCTTTTGGTTATTGACAAGATATTAAATGACATTAAAGATTGGTCGGAAATTGAACGCTTAGAATTTTTAATTTCCGACGGAGACGATTCGATGACGGGATTACAAATGAAACTCGATCGTCAAAAAATGTCCGATGAAGATTTCTCACAATTACCACAATTAGCTACCCAAATTATCTACAGTTTTACTCGTGAGTCAGCCAAAAATTAGTTTTCTATGACCAGAAAAGAGCGTAACAGTTATAATTAAACAAAGCTAGTGCAACGGGGAAAAACTATGACAACTCTCGACATTTTACCGGAAGTTACCTGTCCCCCCACCGATTTATGGAGTGATGAACCACCCTTGGAAAGTGATTTACACCTGCAACAGATCATAATTCTTCTCAGTTGTCTAGAATTATTATGGCAAGAGAAAAACGATTACTACGCTTCCGGTAATCTGACTATCTACTATAACGAAGAACAACTAAAAAAACGTGATTTTTGTGGTCCAGATTTTTTTGTGGTTTTAGATACAGAAAAACGTCCCCGCAAAAGTTGGGTAGTTTGGGGAGAAGGGGGTAAATATCCCAATGTAATCGTGGAGATTCTTTCCGATTCTACGGCCAATATTGACCGCACTAAAAAGAAAATTCTCTATCAAAATACCTTTCGCACTCCTAATTATTTTTGGTTTGATCCTAATACCTTAGAATTGCAAGGATTTAGACTAATTGCGGGACAATATCAGGCTATTCCCACTAATGAAAACGGCTATTTATGGAGTGAACAATTAGAACTATATTTAGGCATTTTTGACCGTAAACTGCGTTATTTTACCGCCGATGGTCAATTGGTTCCCACTCCCCAAGAAGCTGAATTACAGCAAAGACAAGCAAAGGAACAGATTCTTTTAGAAAGGGAACAGATTCTTTTAGAAAGGGAACAGGAACGAAAAGCGAAGGAACAGGCTATCCTCGAAAAAGAACAAGCTATCTTGGACAGGGAAAGATTAGCCCAAAAATTACGAGAATTGGGCATTGATCCTGAAACTATCTGATTGATCAATATCTCTAGGCTAGGTAATTACTATCCTAGAAATGTTGGTAATTTAACCTTATTTTTCCTGTCTTTCTAAGGCTAATTTTACTAACTTATCGACCAATTTATCAAACTCTAAGCCGGTGGCTTTCCAGAGTTGGGGATACATACTAAAGTTAGTAAAACCCGGCAGAGTATTAATTTCATTGAGCAACACTTCCCCAGTCTTCTCCACATAGAAAAAATCCACCCGAGACAATCCCGCAGCATCCACAGCTTTAAATGCTTCTACAGCCATTTCTCGCACTTGATTAGCAATTTTATCAGGAATATTAGCGGGAATCACCATCCTCGATCGCCCGTCAGTATATTTAGTTTCGTAGTCATAAAAATCACTATCAAAAGTAATTTCTCCCACCAAAGAAGCTTGGGGATTATCATTACCTAAAACCGCACATTCGATCTCTCTTGCGGTTACTCCTGCTTCAACAATAATCCGTCGATCATAACTAGCAGCACTATCTAAGGCAGCCTCTAATTCTTGCTGGTTGCGCGCTTTGCTAATACCCACCGAAGAACCTAAATTAGCCGGTTTAATAAAACAGGGATAACCTATTTCCTCGGCGATTTGATCGCACAATTGCGGAAAAACACAGGGATTTGACCACACTTGCGATCGGGTTACGGCCTTATACTTAACTTGGGGTAATCCAGCAGCTGCAAAAGCGGTTTTCATGGCAATTTTATCCATTCCCAAGCATGAACCCAGTACGCCACTACCCACAAAAGCAACCCGCATGAGAGTGAGTAATCCTTGTAAAGTGCCATCTTCTCCATTCGGTCCGTGGAGAATTGGAAACCAAACCTCAATTTCGCTCACTTCTGGGGGAAATTGCCAGATATTGACTTTTATCTCCCTCTCAATAGCTAGGGGTTGCCCAGAGGTTAAAATTTGTCTAGCAGTTGCTGCCGAATGCCAACAGCCATTTTTATCGATATAGAAGGGGATAACGGCGTATTTGTGAAGATTTTCGGGGGAATTAAAAGCTTGCAGGATCGATCGAGCCGAGTTGATAGATACCTCGTGTTCTCCCGATCGACCACCAAACAACAATCCTACCTTGATCTTATCCATACTATCCTCTCTAGACCCAGCTAGATCCTAAATTAGAGTTCAACTATCATATATACTATGGGCGGAGTTGACAATAGTTGCAAATGATTTCACGCGGCTGTCCCTCGTCAGATCAGGGTTTCGGCAAAACCTAAAGATAAATTAATTATCGATACGTGATGAAATGTGGTCGTTCTTTCCCTAAAAAAATGGAGAATCACTGGAATTCTTGGTGAATTTCTTCTTTAATAGTCACCAAATTCAGATCTAATGTCGCTAGATGGGGATATTTTTGGACAGACTAAAGATGATGGACAGCGAGATTAAATCTATTATTTCTATCCGGTTTTTGCCCTGTCACCTGACAAATGTTTTTATCTCTGGTTTTAGCCCGTTTTTTAGCCTTTTCAATCTCGATTTTTTTTGGTATTGTCCTCCAGATGTTCCTGAATTTCTTTTAAGGCGCGGGGAAACTCCATTGCAATCATTTTACACATTTCTTGGCATGATTTATTCGTCAAAGTTTCACCCATGAATTTAGAAATCATCACTATTCCACTTTCAGCAAACCAAAACTCTCTTTTTCCATCTTCGTAAAAATTTACTCCTATTTTTAAAGGACGAACTTCTAGTTTAGTATTTCTGAGTACCTCAGCAAGTTCTTTACCATCGACAAAGATGGAGATTTCTCTATTTGAAGACTATCGAGCCAAAATTGCAATAGTAACGAGTGTGTTGTAATTCACTCGATCCCGAACGTCACCGAAACGACCGCGGTAATATCTTTGTCGATCGAGGAAGTATCGTAAATTCCCGAATCGCTCACATCAGTGGAATTGCGCGAGGTGATCTGAAAAACTCCCGTTTTCGCATCGCGCACCCTTCCCACCCGACTGCCGGTACTACTAGCGATCGCCTCAGCCCTGGCTCTCGCATCCTTGGTCGCTGCGGCCACCATTTCCACCCGCAGCTGATCGAGTTGGGTGTAAAGATATTGGGGGGGTTCGGAGACGAGGTTAATTCCCTCCTCAATCAATTCCGTTACCTGCCTAGAAAGTTCCGTGTAACGGGCCACTTCGCTGGCTCGGATCTCGAAGCGTTGAGTGAGGCGATAGGCGAGAATTTGCCCGGTTTCCTGGCCGTTAGCTGTTACTTCGGGAATCGCCATCGTCTCGATCGCGTTGGTGGTGATTGCGTCTTCGGGAACTTGTTTTTCTTTGAGATAAGCTCGTATCCGCTCGGTTTGCCGGATCAGATCGCGGTAAGCTTCGCGGGCGGTAGGTTGTTGACTGGAAACCGATAAACGCCAGAGAAGATAATCAGATGTAATCGCCCTTTTTGCCGAACCGGTCACGACAAAAACATCGCTCGCCCGTTTCACCGCCAAGACCGCTCGCGCTGCTATCCACGAACTCAAGACGAGAGCGATCGATAGCACCGATAAACCCGCGAATACCTGCGGGAAACGTCGGAATATAGAACTGTCTTTCATCGCCACTCCTCCTGGAAATTCGACGTTTCTATCCTATGCTAGTAGCGAGCGCGTTGAAATTATTACCCACATTCCGCACCCTAGTCGTTGAAATCAAAAGTTGCTCTAGCCCTTGTATAGTAAGACTTTTAGCGATTACTAAGAATTATGAAGTGTCACACTCTAGTCAGCGATCGCCAGCTTTTGAGGGTGCGGAATGTGGGTTACAGGCAACTATCTTACCTGTCGATACGCCCCTTTCTCTAGGGAAGCAGCAATGCTTGGTTATCTTCTCAAAGGTATGCCTGAAATAGCTTTCAAAAATATTGCCTTGGCCGTTGCACGGGATTTATCTGATCATCCAGATTTTTCAGAACGTAATCATAAAACCTCGGATCACGATCGCACTGTGCCAACAGGCAAAAAATACCCGGTCAAGTTTCGCTGCCACTACTTACTTTTACAATTGACAAAACAGAATGCCGACTATAGCCGTTGCTTTCCTGACAACCTTCTCGAAGATTCGATCTAATCTCAGCAGTAAGCCTGATCCAATTACCCACTCTCTGTGTGCGAGAATAGCCTGTGTGAAAAACCTAGGTAATTGTTATGGTTGCACCTATACAAAATAGGCAGTTTAACGGGTTGTCTAGCCAAGAAGCTGGCGATCGCTTGAAACAGCATGGCTACAACGAACTGCCCTCAACCCAGCATCGTACTTTTTTAAGGATCGCCCTAGACATTATCCAAGAGCCGATTTTCTTGCTCCTGATTGCCTGTGGTGTCATCTACCTCTTTTTGGGTGATGCTCAAGAAGCTCTGATTTTGTTGGGGTTTGTCTTTTTTATTATTGGCATCAATCTTTACCAGGAGCAAAAAACGGAACGTTCTCTAGAAGCACTGCGGGACTTATCCAGTCCTCGGGCCTTGGTGATTCGAGATGGGGAGCGGCAGCGGATTGCGGGGCGAGAAGTGGTACAGGGCGATTTGATCGTGGTGGAGGAGGGCGATCGCGTTCCTGCGGATGCGATTTTGCTGTGGTCGACTCACTTGACGATTGATGAATCGCTGTTAACCGGAGAGTCTGTTCCGGTCAGGAAACGCACCATCCAGCTGGAAGAAGACCCGAAGCACCTTTCAGCAACCTTGAGACCGGGTGGAGACGACTTACCCACTGTCTATTCTGGTACTCTGGCGGTACAAGGGCAGGGCATTGCCCAGGTGCAAGCAACGGGCATACATACTGAAATGGGAAAAATTGGCAAAGCTCTGCAAACGGTTGAACCGGAAGACACGGTCTTACAGAAAGAAACCCGTCGCATTGTCGGTAAATTGACGATGATTGCGCTTGCCATTTGCGCGGCGGTGGTCGTGATTTATGGACTAACCCGGGACGATTGGTTGCATGGCTTTTTGGCAGGATTAGCGCTGGCAATGGCAATTTTGCCCAATGAAATTCCGGTGGTGCTCGCCATCTTTCTGGCTCTGGGAGCGTGGCGATTCTCGCAAAAACAGGTACTAACTCGTCGCATTCCAGTGGTTGAAACCCTGGGTTCTGTCACCGTTCTTTGTGTCGATAAGACTGGAACCCTGACATTGAACCAAATGGCCGTCAAACAATTGTTGGTTTACAGCGGCTCCAATGCTTATCTGTACGATGTGACGCTCCACGAGCGCGAACCCTTGCCCGAAGTCCTTCATCCCCTGATCGAGTTTGGCATTCTAGCGAGTCGCAAAGATCCCTTTGACCCGATGGAGAAAGCGTTGCAGCAAATTGGTTGGGATTACCTGGCCAAGACTGAACACCTGCATAGCGATTGGCAACTACTGCGCGAATATCCCCTGTCCACCGATCTCTTGGCCATGTCCTGTGTCTGGGAATCCCTGACGGGGGAGCTTACCGTTGCGGCAAAAGGGGCCCCAGAAGCGATCGCCGATCTCTGCCATTTCAGCACGATTCAACAACAGGAACTGGCCGAACAGATCCAGGCAATGGCCAGAGAAGGTTTGCGAGTTCTGGGAGTCGCCCAAGGACGCAAAATAGGAACATTACCCAAAACCCACGCTCTTGAGTCATCCGGGCCGCCAGCCTACTTGGAATCTGACGATCGCTTACCTGTTCAACAACACGACTTTGAGTTTGAATTTGTCGGACTCATCGGCCTGGAAGACCCCGTGCGTCCTACTGTGGCACCTGCGATCGCTGAATGCTATGGTGCGGGAATTCGCGTTGTGATGATTACGGGTGATTATCCCGTAACAGCCCAGAACATTGCCCGTCAGATTGGACTCAGACCTTTAGACAAGGTGATCACCGGTAGGGAACTGGAGCAAATGGGTGAGTCGGAACTGCGCGATCGCATTCAAAGCACCAACATCTTTGCCCGTGTCGTCCCCGAACAAAAACTATTGATTGTCAATGCACTGAAACGCTCCGGGGAAATTGTGGCCATGACCGGTGATGGTGTCAACGATGCCCCGGCTCTCAAGTCTGCTCATATCGGCATTGCCATGGGTGAACGGGGGACTGATGTAGCGCGCGAGTCTGCCGATCTGGTCCTGTTGAAAGATGATTTTTCCTCCATTGTCGAATCGGTCAAACTAGGAAGACGTATCTTTGACAACCTAAAAAAAGGGATGGCCTATACCTTAGCCGTTCACGTTCCGATCGCGGGTATGTCCTTGATTCCAGTCATGTTTGGCTGGCCTTTGGTGCTACTCCCCATCCACATTGCCTTTCTGCACTTGATTATCGATCCGGCCTGCACGGTTGTGTTTGAAGCTGAACCGGCAGAAAGCGATATTATGCGTCGCCCCCCCCGTAATCCCAAAGAACCCTTGTTCAGTCGTCGGACGTTGCGATTGGCTTTGCTTCAGGGGATCAGCGTTTTAGTGGTACTGGTTATTGTATTTGCGATCACCTATAACAACGGCAATAGTGAATTTGATGCTCGTGCCTTAGCATTTACGACATTGATTATCTCCAACCTGGCGATGATCCTCACCAATCGTTCCTGGTCCCGAACGATTCCAGAAATGCTCCAAGCTCCTAATCAGGCTTTGTGGTGGGTGATCGGCGGTGGACTAATCTTTTTGGGATTAGTTCTCTATGTTCCCCTGCTACGACACCTGTTCAGCTTTTCACTTCTACATACTGATGATTTGCTGGTTAGCTTAGTTTCTGGAGTTGTCAGTATTTTCTGGTTTGAAGGACTAAAACTGTGGAACCGTCGGAACAGGAACATTTAATAAGTAGGGTTTGCGGCAAAAAGTTTGTTGGTGCGGTTAGGAGTCGGTAGCCGGTCGAGGAAGTCAGAATAACAGAATGACCTCGCAGGTTTGGAAGCGGAACCCTTCGAAATCGAAGAGCGAAAGTGCAAGGGTTTTGAGTCCATCGGATCGATTTCTCAACGTTTGTTTCTGGGACTTTTTTGGCTAAAAAAGTCCCAAAATTCTTACACCCTACCCCCACGAAAAACTTTTTCAGCAGACCCTAAGTATAGAAAAGATTGCCACTGCTTTGCAATTAGAACCTACCAAAGTGCAAGAGACAGCAGCAAGATTATCCTCCCTAGATTAGCAGGGTAAATTATCAAGTTTCTCCCTGATTTTACCCTATTCATTCATATTACGATAGGTAGCCACTGCCGAGGGAGAAATGCGATTGAGATAACGGAAAATCCAATATTTTAAGACTGTATCCAAGATAACTGGAAAAGTGGCGATAAAGAGAAAATTAAACTCGCGATTTTCTGGTAAACCGAAATGACGACTTAACCCTTCTAGGATCACTTCCCAACCGTGGGGAGAGTGGAAACCGACAAACATATCGGTAAAGAGAATAATTAAAAAAGCTTTGGCTGAATCGCTAAGATTATAGAGAATGCCATCAAGAAAAGACTTGACAATCTCGATTTCCCGACGACTAAAAGCGACAACAAAACCAAAGGCAATCAGGGAACAAATATCGGCAAAAATATTAGCGATCGCATTTAACCCCTGTTGGCGAAATTCTTCACTTAGTACCGCTGCTTTTTTAGTAATTTCCACCTCGATTTCTTCGTTAGATAATTTGGGTGCTAACCCAATCATACCTCGAAAATGTAAAGCTTCCTCAAATCTTCTCAATTCCGAAAAAGCTTCTTCTTCCAAATCTTGATTGATAAAAATAAACTGTTCCTGTTGTTGGAAATATTTATTAACCAAGGGGGTAATCAAGAAGGTTTTGGTTAATTGCTGGGTCAATAGAGGAACGATAATTAATAGTAAAATAAACTTGAGAGAAATGGCTGTTTTATAACGAGAATTGCGAAATCTTTTTAAAACTGCCTCCTCCGATTCCCCCGCTTGGGGATCAATTTCCTGTTTAATGCGGTTAAAAGTATTGACAAAAGAACGGGGTAAAACTCCTGGTTTTTCCGTGGCTTTTTGGGATTTATTACTTTTGATTATTTCCTCATCCTCAAGACTACCCGCTGCTAAAAAAGAGCGATTTCGAGAAGTCTTTATTTTCCCTGTTTCCCGCTCAACATTTCTGTTTTGGAGACTTTTGGGGACATCTTCAATATCTTCTTGCCAATAATTTCCTTGATATTTTCCGATAACACTATCGATAAACTGAAGTTTTTTCAGACAAACATCTGTGGTGACAGTAATCACCCCATTATTAATTGTCGGTTGATTGGGTCCGAAGGTATTAACGATCGAGCGACTGGCTTTAAACTCCGTCAATCTGACTTTAATTTTTTGCAGATAACCTTTAACTTCTGCGATAAAATAGGAATTAGTGCTACTGCCATAATTCGAGAACTCCCCTGCCACTTTTCGCCCTTGAAAATGCTTATCTTCTATCTCCTTAATCTTCAAAGCTGCATGATAGGCCTCATCTAAAGAACGTTCAGGAGTTTGTAATAACCATTGATTAACACCTTGCAAAATCCGATTAAGATTCATAGAAAACAATTACTTCCACAAGGGAAAAAAGCTAGAGTACCGATCAGTCATCTTAACAAATACAATCGAGAAAAAACGATGTCAATCATACCAATTTGGATCGAAGGTGGCACGCGATCGGGAAAAACCACCGCTTTAGTCGGGGAATTTCGGCGCTGGGTTGTTTCTCAACCTCAGTCTAGGGATTCATTGTCTCGCAATCGCTCGAAATCATCGCCCCTTCCCCGATCGATCTTAGTTTTCGCTGCCAACGATGATAATAAACGGGAATTAGCCGATCAATTAGCCCTTGCTGTTCGGGGTAGCTATCCGATTCTCTGCAAAACCCCTTTAGGTTTTCTCACCGATGAAGTCATCCTGTTTTGGCCGTTAATTTTCGAGTCTTTAGGGCTAAAAGCCCAATTTCCTCGCCGATTACGCCCAGAAACGGAACAGGAACTCGCCACCCGTCTCTGGCAACCAGCGATCGCTGAATTTTTCCAGCTTCCTAGCATAAATGAATATCGTTTTGTGCGTCAAGTTCTCGATTTGTTACAATTAGCCGGCGCCAGTGGTGTTCCCGCAGAAAAGATAGCCGAAAGATTAGCCGACGGATTATCAGAAACAGATTTAAAACGAGTTTTAGCGATTAATGAGCAGGAAACACCGGAAAAAGTGGGGGAATTAATCATTAAATGGCGTGATTGGTCTCTAGAACGTGGTTTATTAAGTTATGGCATTATCTACGAACTCTACTGGCGCTATTTATTCCCTGATAGTCGTTATCAACAGCAACTATTAAAACGCTTCCGGGGAGTTTTTGCGGACGATGTGGACGATTATCCAGCTATTGCCAAGGATTTACTCAGTTTTTTCCTCGATCATGATTTTTTTAGCGTTTTTACCTACAATCCCCAGGGAAAAATTCGCTTAGGATTAACTGCCGATCCCGATTATCTACAAAAATTAGCGGCGCGCTGTCAAATTATGCCCTTATCTAGCACTGACGGGTTAGCCGTTCAGTTTAGCGAGACGGTTCTCTCCTTAATCAGCGACGGTAACTATCTTGGCAATCTTCCCGATCAATTCATCTCCCTGCAAACCACCTCTCGCGCTGAATTGTTACGGAAGACAGCCACAGCTATTATTCAAGCAGTCAAGCAAGGAGAGGTAAAAGCCGAAGAAATCGCCGTTATTGCCCCCGGTTTAGACGAAATCGCCCGTTATAGCCTGATGGAAATTTTAACCGGTGCTGGGATACCCGTTCAACCCCTCAACGAACAACGACCCCTGATCAGTTGTCCTCTGATTCGGGGATTATTGACCCTTCTCGCCCTTGTTTACGCAAATTTGGGGCGTTTAGCCCCCCAAGAGGCCATAGCGGAAATGCTGGTGATTTTTAGCCGTTATCGCTGGGATGAAGAACAAAATTTAATTCCCGATATCGATCCGATCCGCGCTGGATTAATTGCCGATCATTGTTATCAAGTGGATCCAGAAAATCCTCGTTTATTAGCGATCAAAACTTTTCCCCGTTGGGATCGCTTAGGACAAAAAGCTTGTACTGCCTACGAAAGAATTTGTCACTGGATCGAAGGGATGAAAAAACGGCAGCAAGAAGCCAAACTTTTCCCGATTTTTGTCTTAAATCAAGCGATCGAACAATTATTAAACGATGGGGAAAATTTGCCCTTCGATCACTTGGCAGCTTTGCGAGAATTAATGGAAACTGCCCAACATTTTTGGGAGATTGATCGCCGTTTGCGTGAGAGTGAACCCTCTTTTCAAAGTCCCAGCGAAACTATTAGTCAGTTTATCCAACTTTTGCGTCGTGGTACAATCACTGCTAATCCCTATCCTGTGCGACAATTTATTAAATCTTCCCCGGCAGTTACCCTAGGTAATATCTTTCAATATCGTTCTTTTCGTTCTAGTCATCGTTGGCATTTTTGGCTAGATTGTTCCTCCCCACTCTGGGAACAAGGAGGTGCTTCCACTCTTTTTGCTGCGCCGATTTTTTGGCGAGAAAGTCCCTATCAACGCTGGACAACAGCAGCAGAATTAGAGGAAAATCAGGCACGTTTACAGAGAGTTTTAAGGGATTTATTAGCAAGGGTAAGCGAAAAAGTTATCCTCTGTCACAGTGATTTAGGAGTATCGGGAACCGATCAAACCGGACAACTTTTATCTTTAGTACAAGCGGCAAAAGAATATGATTAAGGACTAGAACAAAATTAACTTCTTGGTTAGGAGATGCAAAAGGCAATAGGCAATAGGCAAAAGGGGAAATAAATAATCAGTTTTTAATAACTAGATTTAGTATAAGGCCTTTTGGGGTTGTAAATTAAAAGCTACCAACTCCGAACCACACAAGGGTTCTATCCAGCGCTCACAGTTTTGCTGATCCGCTAAACTTTTGATTGATGATACCAGTTTAGTTTTGATACCTTGACATTTAATCGGGGGAACAATGACGGTTATTTTAATGAAAAACTAATAGAGAATTAAATGAATACACTGGGGTAAACATTGAAAATCTCTCCTAAAATTTTCCCTTGAGCTTTACTAATCGATCGCTTGCCATTAACAATCTCAGAAACCACCCCCTTAGAACAAATTTTACCAACTAAATCAGCTTGTTTCATGTTGTTAGCTGACATTAAGTGTAATAATACTTCCTGCGGTGAAGCTGGTTCGGGTTGAGGTTGTTTGGCATCAAAATCCTTAATAATTGTCGCCATTAATTTAACCATCGCGGTTTCTTCTGCTAGTCGATCCTGTTTACTAATTAGACTAAGGAGAAGATGACGCGCTTGCTCATATTCTTCCTCATTTTCAATAATCTTGGGTTGAAATTTAGTCAACAGTTGATTATAAGTATTGTGAGCAAGTGCTAGAGTCATTTTTCTTTCGGTTAGACTGAACTTTTTGGGTGTGTTACTGCTTAACTTAAACCAGTGATTTTAACCAACTGTACCAAGCATCTAAACCTTCTCCTGTGGTAGCGGAAACTTGAAAAACTTTCAGATTGGGATTAACCTGATAGGCGTAATCTAAACAGCGATCGAGGTTAAAATTAACGTAGGGTAGTAGGTCTATTTTTGTCAAGATCATGACTTGAGAAGCGTGGAACATATAGGGATATTTAATCGGTTTATCTTCTCCTTCGGTGACGGAAAGAATGACGACTTTGGCATTTTCTCCCAAATCAAATAAAGCAGGACAAACTAGATTACCAACATTTTCGATCATGACTAAAGAATTCATCGGTGGATCGAGTTCGATTAATCCTCTCTCTACCATTGATGCTTCTAAATGACAACCTGTTCCGGTGTTAATTTGGATAACCTGACAACCAGTTTCACTAATTTTTTGAGCATCATTAGCTGTAGCTTGATCTCCCTCAATGACACTGATAGGAATAGCGGTTTTTAAATCGGCAATTGTGCGAGTTAACAGGGTAGTTTTTCCCGAACCGGGAGAAGAAACCAGATTAAGAGCAACAGTTTTTCTCCCCTTCAACCAACCGCGATTTTGTGCCGCTAATAGATTATTTTTTGCCAGCAAATTTTGCTCAACTTGGAGAATATTACCATGAATTTGAGCGTGAATTTCCGCGGGATGATGAGGATGCTCATGCTCGTGATCGTGATGGCTATGACTAATAACAGTACCATCGGCTAAAATATGTTCATGGGTTCCCGTTTGCGGATTAGTTACCGTTACTTCCGAGTTATCAGAACAACCACAGGTTACACACATAAGGATTCTGTCTCCAAGGATTTGAGATTTAATTCTTGACCCTGTAAAATGACTATATTGCGACTACCACATCGATCGCAGATTCCGTAGGGATATTCTAGTTCTAGCTCATTTCCGCAATCTTGGCACTGTCCTAAACCAGAAATTTCCAGAATCTCTAACATTGCCCCCTCTACATTAGTACCTTGACCACAGGTATCAAAACAAAAAGCGATCGATTCTGGCATAATTGCCGTTAGTTTACCAATCTCTAACACCACGCGCCTAACTTTCATTCCCCTGGAATGTTCTAAGGCAAGTTCGATAATATTTTGGGTGATTCCTAGTTCGTGCATTTTCAGTTATCAGTTATCAGTTATCAGTTATCAGTTATCAGTTATCAGTTATCAGTTATCAGGGAAATTTTAACTAAAACCCCAAAACCCCAACTATCTGTTTTTGTAGTTTTCACTTTTTCCTTTAAAACTGTCTCCTGTCTAATTAACATATTCTCGGTAATTGTTCACCGACTAACATATCGAGAATTCTTTTAGTGCCGAAAGGGGTTTTTAAGTAAACTAAATTGGGGGGAGAAGCGACGACTTCCCCAATACAAGCGGCATTTTTACCGTCAGGATGGGAACGCATCACTGCTAAAACGCGATTTTCCGCCTCCAGAGGCACGACAAGGACTAATTTGCCCTCATTTGCCAGATAAAGCGGTTCTAAACCCAATAATTCGCACATTCCTCGCACTTCTTCCCGGATGGGGATCGCCGTTTCCTGTACCTGTATTCCCACCCCTGAACTTTGGGCAAATTCGTTTAAAACCGTGGCTAATCCGCCTCTAGTGGCATCCCGCATCGCTTTAACTTCCGGGCAAACTGCCAGAATTGCAGAAATTAAAGAATTCAGAGCTTGACAATCGCTTTCGATTGTGCATTGCAGGTCTAATTCGCCCCTGGCCATCAGAATGGCGGCACCGTGATCCCCGAGAAAACCGTTCAGCAAAATGCGATCGCCAACTTGTAAATTATTCGCCCCGGAATTGATTCCGGCTGGAATTACTCCCACTCCAGAGGTATTAATAAATATTTGATCCCCTTGTCCCCTGGGAACGACTTTTGTATCCCCGGTGACGATTTTTACCGCTGCTTTGTCGGCGGCTATTTTCATGCTGGTAACGATGGTTTTTAGGGTGTCGATCGATAAACCTTCTTCGAGGATAAAACTACAACTGAGATAGAGAGGAATTGCCCCACCGACAGCCAAATCATTAACGGTTCCATTGACTGCTAAACTGCCAATATCACCCCCCGGAAAGAATAGGGGAGAAACCACATAGGAATCGGTGGTAAATGCCAAGCGATCTCCTATTTTAGCTAAATCTTTCATCTCAAATCGGGCTTGATCTTCAAGGGGTACCAGTAGGTTATTATCAAAGTTACTAACGAATATCTCGTTAATTAAATCCCGCATTGCTCTGCCACCACTGCCATGGGAGAGAGTGATATTTGTGTCAGTAATTTTGTTTTTTTTTAATCTTAAAGAAGCTGAAGGATTGCTAGTCATAAATTTAAGTACAGCAGTTATCTTGATGGTGAAGTAGGCTACACTTTATCTATTATGAGAAACGCGATCATAACCCACTTCTAGATTATCTTAATCGGTTTCTGGTATTTCTCGCACTTTTTCTACAGGGTGCTATAGCTGACAGTGAGTCGCTATAATAGAATTCGCCGATCGCTAACTTCTCCCTCGGTAAAATTTCTATGACTGGAAGACTGAACAAGCTACAACAAGATTTAAAGAACATAGAAAAGGAAGTGGCAAATTTAGCCGAAAGAATGCGAGAAAAATACCGAATTTATCTTGATTTACTTGGTGGCTCTCTCTATAAACAGGCGATCGGGGCAGTGTATTATATCTGTACCCGTTACTATGGGGGGGAATTTCTGGCTCTCTCCCACAGCAATCGTCAGAAACTACAAGAGGAGATCAAAACTCTAGGACAAGAGGCTAAGGCTAGTTTACAGCAATTGGGCGAGCAGAGCTTCGATCGAGGGTCATTTTCAGGGGTAGGATTCTCTAAAAGTCCAGCAGAAACGAAAAATACCCCAGATTTCTTGAAACTTTTTCTAGACAAACCAGAAAACCTAGCCGCAAATGGAGAGATTAATAACCCCGATATCTTACTCCATTGTTGTCGAGTGCTGGAAAAAAACTGTATCGAGATTCTCAATCATCTCTCTAAACAAATTAATCAGCAACTACAAAAAGCTTATATTCTTCCCCCTCATCTACCTAGTCAAATTATCGATATGGCAATTCAAGCGGGAGAAGAAGGACAATCCTTAGGTGGAGGACATAATATGTTAAACATTTTATTGGAAGCTAAAAACCCTGACTCAGAGGAGCAAAAAGATGAAGATGATGGGGATGATCATGATTTTTTGAGTGGCAAAGTCACAAAAGTAACGGCAATTCATCTACGAATGGCTGAACTGGAATTTGCTGACGCGCGCTTAAGTGTCGAAAGAAATCAAATTCGCTCCCTTTGGGAACAATTAAATCGTCTAGGTAAACAATATCATCACCTTCGCAAAGAATATACTGTCGCTCAAGCGGAAGCGGCGTGGCGCAGTAGTTGGTACGATTAATCAGTTATGATCAAACAGGGGTATCAGGGAAGCATAATACTGGGAAATTTGGAATCAAGAGGCAATTATGAAAGGGGAAATACCCGACTGGGTGAGATTACAAAAAGCCTTATCTGTAGAAGCGGAAAAAGGTTATCCCGATCTTCAGGGAAATCAATACCGTTTTAGCGAGTTTTTGTGTCTTAGTTTCGGAGATAATCCTCCCGTGGGAATTTCCACCAG
Source organism: Microcystis aeruginosa Ma_QC_C_20070703_M131 (assembly GCA_007095475.1). Lineage (GTDB taxonomy): Bacteria > Cyanobacteriota > Cyanobacteriia > Cyanobacteriales > Microcystaceae > Microcystis > Microcystis aeruginosa_I. The sequence continues at coordinate 22,464 of SFCA01000015.1, forward strand.
TGAGAGAAATCGCTGGCGAGAATTAGCCCAAAAATTTGCCCAATATTCCCAATTTGATTCTAAACAAAGACAACAATTAGTCACCGAAACTCGCAATTTTTTGCAACAATTACGGCAAACTTTAGAAGCAGCCCCCACCCCAAAAGAACCAGCCACGGCGAAAATTATTAATCCCACTCCCATCACGGCAAAGGCTAATTCTCCACGGCAAGTTACCCTCGAACAACCCTTGAAATATCTAGCGGAAGTGGGAGAGAGAAAAGCCAGTCTTTTAGAAAGATTAAATCTCCACAAAGTTGAAGATTTATTATATTATTATCCCCGGGATCATGTGGATTACAGTCGTCAAGTCAATATCGCTAATTTAACCGAGGGGGAAACGGTAACTTTAGTGGGGAATGTCAAGCGCTGTAATTGTTTTAATAGCCCCAAAAATACCAAGTTAGCTATCTTTGAATTGCTGTTACAGGATCGCACTGGACAGATAAAATTAAACCGTTTTTATGGGGGAACTCGCTATACCAATCGTGCGTGGCAAGAAGGACAAAAAAAACTCTATCCCGTCGGTTCGGTGGTGGCGGTTAGTGGTTTAGTCAAAGCGGGTAAATATGGGTTAACTTTAGAAAATCCTGAATTTGAATTATTAGACAGTTCTGGGGCAAGTATTGAGTCCTTAAAAATCGGGCGTATTCTGCCGGTTTATCCCCTCACCGATGGAGTACCCGCCGACCTAATTAGAAAGGCTGTAGTCGCCGCTTTTGGGGCAGTAGAGGCGATAAAAGACCCCCTACCTTTCGGTCTAAGAAAACAATACGGATTAATCGATTTAAGCACAGCAATTACTAACATTCATTTCCCCAATAATGCCGAGATTCTAAGTCAAGCGCGACGGCGATTAGTCTTTGATGAATTCTTCTTTTTACAACTGGGTTTTCTGCGGCGGCGGCAACAGTATCGTCAGACACAGAAAAGTGCTGTTTTTAGTGCTAAGGGTCAACTAATTGATCAATTTAATCAGATAATTCCCTTTCAATTAACCAATGCTCAAAAACGAGTTATTGAGGAAATTTTAGAGGATTTAGATTCTAGCACCCCGATGAATCGTCTTGTGCAGGGGGATGTGGGTTCTGGCAAAACAATTGTCGGAGTTTATGCTATTTTAGCGGCCCTACAATCCGGTTATCAAGCGGCATTAATGGCTCCCACGGAAGTTTTAGCAGAACAACATTATCGTAAGTTAGTTAGCTGGTTTAATCTCTTACATTTACCCGTAGAATTATTAACTGGTTCCACAAAAACCGCTAAACGGCGAGAAATTCACACCCAATTAGAGACAGGAGAATTACCACTTTTAGTGGGGACTCATGCCCTAATTCAAGATGCAGTTAATTTCCGCAAATTGGGTTTAGTTGTTATTGATGAACAGCATCGCTTTGGGGTACAACAAAGGGCAAGATTATTAAGCAAAGGACAGTCTCCCCACGTTTTAACCATGACAGCAACACCGATTCCCCGTACTTTAGCTTTAACCCTGCATGGGGATTTAGATGTGAGTCAAATTGACGAGTTACCCCCCGGCAGGCAACCGATTCAAACCACTGCTTTAAATGGGAATCAAAGAAGGGCTGCCTATGATTTAATTCGCCGTGAAATTGCCCAAGGCAGACAAGCTTATGTGATTTTTCCCTTGATTGAAGAATCGGAAAAATTAGATGTTAGGGCTGCGGTGGAAGAATATCAAAATCTATCAGAAAAGATTTTTCCTGATTTTAAGATCGGATTACTCCATGGTCGCATGAGTTCCGCCGAAAAAGAGGAAATCTTAACAGCTTTTCGCGATAATATTCTGCAAATTATTGTCTCAACTACGGTTATCGAAGTGGGGGTGGATGTTCCCAATGCCACGGTGATGTTAATTGAAAATGCCGAACGTTTTGGCCTTTCACAATTGCATCAATTACGGGGGCGCGTCGGCAGAGGTTCCCATCAATCCTATTGTTTACTTTTAAGTGGCAGTAATAGTGCTAATTCCCGTCAAAGATTGACGGTTTTGGAACAATCCCAAGATGGCTTTTTTATCTCGGAAATGGATATGAGATTTCGCGGTCCTGGGGAAGTTTTAGGACAACGGCAATCGGGTTTACCAGACTTTGCCCTCGCTAGTTTAGTCGAGGATCAAGAGGTGTTAGTTTTGGCAAGAGATGCCGCCGAAAAAATCATGTTAGATGACCCCCATTTAATCACTTTGCCTACTTTGAAACAAGCTTTAGAAGCTAAATATCAACGGATGTTAGGAGGGGATATTTTAACTTGATTTATCGGTAAACAGTAATCAGTAATCCAGGTATGAGGTTTTCGTTTTGGGGAGACGATCGACGATGCCCTATGAGTTTATACTTCATCTTTATTGAAATGATTATATTAGTTATGACATGGCAATTCTACAAAACCGCCTAATTTGATAGTTTTTTACCATCCTCCGATGCTGCCGCTTCTAGGCTGGCAATTGCGGTTTCTGCCGTCAAAATGTCAGGAATATCACCTAAACTGGCAGTTTGATAAACCTGTTCATTTCTAGCAAATAAATTGCTCATATCTTGAGAATAATTAGAAGCGATCGATAGCAAAGCTCCAGCAAAAATATAGAGAGGTAAAGGCAAAATAAACCCCTTAGCCCATTGATAAAATTCCACCAACAAAAATAACAAAACACAACCCACAACCCAAACTTTCATCGCACTTTTTCCCCTATTTTTACGATAAAAGGTGAGCAAAAAGCCCACCTTTTATTTAACTAATTCCAGTGAGAAGTTATTCGATCACGGGAGCGATTAACTCGCGTCTTTCCCCCGAAATAACTTTCACCTTACCTTCCTCATCGATATCGACCATGGCCGTATCTCCATCAGAAACCCGTCCGGAGAGAATTTCCTCAGCCAGAACATCTTCCAACAGACGCATAATCGCACGACGTAAGGGACGAGCGCCGTAGGCCGGATTATAACCTTCCTCGATCAAGCGTTCTTTAAACTTATCGGTGACAGACAAAGTAATATTTTGTTCTGTCAGACGTTTAAACACATCCTTGAGCAGGATTTCGGCGATTTCCTTGACCTCTTCCTTATTCAGTTGACGGAAGACAATAATCTCATCGAGACGGTTGAGGAATTCTGGACGGAAATATTGTTTTAATTCCTCATTAACCAGCGATCGAATGCGATTATACTGGGCTTCGGCTTGATTATCAGCAAACTCGAAACCTAAACCACCGCCACCCTTCTCGATCACTTTAGAACCGATGTTCGAGGTCATGATCAACAGGGTATTTTTAAAGTCCACCGTGCGACCTTTGGCATCGGTCAAACGTCCATCTTCAAGGATTTGCAGAAGCATATTGAAGACATCGGGGTGAGCTTTTTCGATTTCGTCGAATAGCACCACCGTATAAGGACGACGACGCACCGCTTCCGTTAATTGTCCCCCTTCGTTGTAACCAACATAACCAGGAGGTGAACCGATTAACTTAGAAACCGTGTGCCGTTCCATGTATTCCGACATATCGAGACGGATCATCGCATCTTCCGAACCAAAGAAATAAGCGGCCAGAGCTTTAGTTAACTCAGTTTTACCCACCCCCGTTGGACCGGAGAAGATAAAGGAAGCAATGGGACGGTTGGGATTTTTCAGACCGACGCGAGCGCGACGAATGGCACGAGACACCGCTTTAACCGCGTCCTCTTGACCGATGAGACGCTGATGCAGGGTATCTTCCATGTGCAGCAGTTTCTCGGATTCGGTTTCGGTCAGTTTGTTGACGGGAACCCCAGTCCAAGAAGCGACGATGTGAGCGATTTCCTCGGCATCCACAAAGGGTTCATCGTTGCCATCTTCGCCTTTTTTGGTAGAAGCGAGATTCCGGATCTGGGTTTTGATTTCCATTTCCCGATCGCGCAATTCCCCAGCTTTCTCGAAGTCTTGACCGCGCACCGCGTCATCTTTTTGTTTGAGAATTTGCCGCAGTTCCTTGTCTAATTCCTTGGCTGCCGGTGGCAATTGGGAATTAATCAAGCGCACTCTCGAACCAGCTTCATCGATTAAATCGATCGCTTTGTCCGGTAAGAAGCGATCGCTAATGTAGCGATCGGACAATTTCGCCGCCGCTTCTAGCGCTTCGTCTAAGATTTTTAGTTTATGGTGCTGTTCGTAGCGTTCCCGGAGACCGTAGAGAATTTCGATCGTTTCTTCTACGGAGGGTTCACCGACCATAACCGGTTGAAAACGTCTTTCTAGAGCCGCATCCCGTTCGATATGTTTGCGATACTCATCCAAGGTCGTCGCCCCGATACATTGTAGTTCTCCCCGGGCCAAAGCCGGTTTGAGAATATTGGCCGCATCGATCGCCCCTTCGGCTGCCCCAGCACCGATGAGAGTATGAACTTCATCGATAACAAGGACGACGTTACCCGCTTGGCGAATTTCGTCCATGATTTTTTTGAGGCGTTCCTCAAATTCGCCGCGATATTTGGTTCCCGCCACTAACAAGCCGATATCGAGGGTGACAACCCGTTTTTCTTCGAGAATGTCGGGAATATCCTTGTTAGCGATGCGTTGGGCCAATCCTTCTGCGATCGCTGTTTTACCTACCCCCGGTTCCCCGATTAGGACTGGGTTATTTTTGGTACGACGACCGAGAATTTGGATGACGCGCTCGATTTCCTTTTGTCGGCCGACCACGGGATCGAGTTTACCCTCGCTGGCCATTTGGGTGAGATTGGAACCGAATTCGTCAAGAGTGGGGGTTTTAGTGCGACCTTGGGAAGATGAACCGGCGGCCACTTCGGCGGTTTCCCCTAACATTCTGATCACTTGGGTGCGAACTTTCGAGAGATCCACGCCGAGATTTTCCAGAACCCTAGCGGCCACACCTTCCCCTTCGCGAATTAGTCCTAAAAGGAGATGTTCTGTGCCAATATAGTTATGGCCCAGTTGACGGGCTTCTTCGAGGGAGAGTTCTAAAACTCGTTTGGCTCTGGGGGTGAAGGGAATTTCCACGGCTACGAATCCGGAACCGCGACCGATGATTTTCTCCACCTCCACGCGCGCATCTTTGAGATTGACACCCATGGACTTGAGGACTTTGGCGGCAACTCCCGTTCCCTCTCCAATTAGTCCTAGTAAAATCTGCTCTGTTCCCACGAAGTTATGGCCAAGGCGGCGGGCTTCTTCTTGGGCGAGCATGATTACTTTAATGGCTTTTTCCGTAAATCTTTCAAACATAGCCTATCCATCACCTACACAAGCGACCCTAGATATGCTGATTTTAGCACGCCTTTTTAGTTTAGCTGTCTCTCAGTGATCAGTTATTGGGGAGCGGCCTGGAAACCTGCCGATAAGTTGTTCACCCTTGCATAATCAATCCCCTAGGCTCGTGGTCATTCCCATCTCTCGATCGCTCGACTATCGATCGCCCATTTTCAGGTCAAAACTGGAAGTATAAGCAGATTAAATATTACTACCTATTGACAAATTAAGTATTTTATGTTAAAGAACGGGGTGATATGCAGAAAGTTGACCCGTATCGTTACTCTGGAGACTGTTATGCAGAAAGTTGACTTATAATATGTAGTTAGGTCGCTTAGTATTTGAGTCATCACTATGTATGCCTAAACTAACGCTTCAAGTCCGAACCCATGACAACTGGTTAGAACTACTCGCTCAATCTGAATCGGGAGCTTGTCTGTATGGATATCGCGGCTACACTAAATGAAATTACAACTTTAAGTGTTGAGGATAGAATCCTTCTGGTTCAAGCGATTTGGGACAGTATTGCAGTGGAACAGGTGTATCCTGATTTAACCGAGGCGCAAAAACACGAACTCGATCAGCGGATTGAGGGTCATAATAATGATCCCGATAACGTCCTCACCTGGGAAGAGATGAAAGCATCAGTCAGAAAGCAAGCATGAAGTATGTACTGGTATTTTGTCCAGAAGTCCGTGACGACCTCAGCGATGCCTATGATTGGTATGAGAGTCAACAAGCTGGTTTGGGTGATGAATTTATTGATTGTGTAGATGACTTACTCAATCAGATCGGCATGATGCCAGAGTCTTATGCAATCGTTTATCTGGACATTCGACGAGCAGTCATCAGACGATTCCCATATGCTGTCTACTATCGAGTGATTTCAAGTCGGGTCGTTGTGACCGCAATTTTTCATGGTCGGCGTGATCCAAAGTCATGGCGATCGCGAACCTAACAACCCCAATGCACCCGACCATTGAGGTTATCGGTTAGTGCGATGCCGAAGGCACTGCGTAGCAGGGCGCATCGCTTCGTAGGTTGGGTTGAGCGAAACAATACTGGGGCGAAAATAGCTCAATTCGCTTGAAAAAGCGCGACCCAACCACCCCAAAGGTTACTCTTTATTGGGTTTCCTTGAGTCAACCCAACCTAAAATAATTGCTAAACTACTGCTATCATCCAAAGTTAGTGACGGCGGGTGAGTTCAACCGTTAGACATTCAATCTACTTACAGATCAGAGGCAGGCATTGACAATTAATGTAGGATTAGTTAGTATGATGAGCTAATCCTACTGGGCTGTCGTGGGCAGTTTAGGGCAATGAGTAAGAAAGTTAGCATCACCTTAGACGACGAAGTTTTGGACTTTGTAGATCGACTAGCAAGCAATCGTAGCCGCTTTATCAATGATGTTCTCTGGCAAGAGAAGAAAAGGGTTTTTATGAAAGAGCTAGAAGATGCTTATAAAGATCAGGCCAATGATCCAGAGATGCAAGCAGAAATTTCTGTCTGGGATATTGCAGTGGGCGATGGTCTAAATGCCTAATGGAAGACTAACCTATAAGCGAGGAGAGATATGGTGGGTCGATCTGAAACCCGTTGTTGGTTATGAAACCGATAAAGAACGCCCTTGCCTGATTTTACAAAACGATATTGGCAATCAAAATGGAACAACGACAATAGTTGCTCCATTGTTGCCTGGGAAAAGGACTTATCCTTTTGTTGTCAATATTACCCCGACAGTGCAGAATGGACTAGACGGAGATCGACACATCAACTTAAGTCAAATGAGGGCTGTAGATTCTCAAAGAATTAAGAATAAACAGGGTGTTTTAGAAGACGTTTATTGGCAAGAAATAGAGAAAGCAGTCTGTATTCAACTCGGTTTCAGTTTAGGTTTTAAGCCTTCATAGTGCGATGCCGAAGGCACTGCGTAGCAGGGCGCATCGCTTCGTGGGTTGGGTTGAGCGAAACAATACTGGGGCGAAAATAGCTCAATTCGCTTGAAAAAGCGAAACCCAACCCCCTCAAAGGTTACTCTTTGTTGGGTTTCCTTGGGTCAACCCAACTACAATAATTGCTGCTCTATTGATCGCCCATTTTCAGGTCAAAACTCGAAGTATAAGCAGATTAAATATTACTACCTATTGACAAATTAGTATATGTGTTGTAAGACCGGGTGATATGCAGAAAGTTGACCCGTATCGTTACTCTGGAGACTGTTATGCAGAAAGTTTCTGTATAATATGTAGTTATACCGATTAGAGCCATGACCAGAGAAAGCCAAAAACTTTACGAGCTAAACGTAGTCAAGCTATTTCGTGATGCAGGAGGATTGAGCCACTACGCAGAACTGCACGTGCCAGATCACCTGGAAAGACCCGATATCATAGCAAGAATTGATTCTATTACGATTGGAATCGAAATCAGGAATCTATTCAATGACGAGAAAGAGGGGTCTGGCAGTCGCGACCGTAAGCGTCGTGGCATATATGAATCTGTAGTTAAAACTTGTTCCCACATTCATTCAAGGCGTAGCGACAAATGGATTGATGTCCAGGTATCCTTTAGCAGTTATCGTGATGCTGACCTGATCGCAAGGCGAGAAAGAAAAATAGCTGAGATGCTAGTGAAATTGGTTGAGAAGTATGATCCTAAAATTGGAGATTATTTCACCTTGCGTGCTGAAAAGTTGTGGGGGCCGGATTGGCCTGAAGAAATCGACTATGTTCGCGTAATGCGACTTGAAGGGGATCACCCCCCTCATTGGAGTTACACAGATAGCTTTTGGGTCGGTGAAACAACAGACGAACTAATACAGAATGCGCTTGACGACAAAGAACGGAATATTCTGAAATGGCGTGATGGATTTGATGAGGCATTGGTTTTACTTGTCTTAGATGGCAGCGTCGGCGCAAGTACGCTTCGCCCGCATGAGCAGTTGATGAATAATGAGTATCTAAGCTCTTTTGATCGAGCCTGCGTCATGGAGTTCGATGGGAAGAGTTACAGAGAACTGCGTCTGCGAAGAGCTAAGGTATAACGCACTGCGATCGCAATCTTGTAGGGTGCGTTCCCTAAAACAACTTCTACCGCTTCAGCGATCGATTTTGGGGAACGCACCATGCACATTGATTGAAACTGTGAGTCTAAGTGCGATGCAGCCTTTGTGGTCCCAGTTGAGAAATGTTAGCGAAGATTGCCAATGTTTAGGTTAAAATAGAGGGGCAAAAGTTGCAACGGGGTCAGGACAATGACAGTTAATCAACTCCGCTACAGCAAAGAAGAATTCGCCCGACGTGGTAAAGAGATTTATCAATCTCAGGTGCGCCCCCAAGTCGAGGAAGGCAATCATGGGAAGATTGTAGCCATAGATATAGAAACAGGTGCTTTTGAGCTTGCCAATGACACAATAACTGCTTCTAATCGATTGCTTGAACGAAACCCTGATGCTCAAATCTGGCGTGTCCGAATTGGACATAAAGGCGTTCACCGCTTTGGCGTAGGTCGTCTGCTTTAACTTTATGATGAACGGAATTGTTGATCAAAACTGCGAGGCAACGCTTCGGTTAGTCGTAAGCAATGAGAGTAAACAGAGGCAAGTAATTGATGCTGTTATTGATACAGGGTTCACAGGCTTTTTGACCTTACCTCTGACAGTAATCAATTATCATTAAGAAAACGCCGGATCGTTAACCTAACAGAATTAACCCCACAATCCCACCCGAAAAGCTTGAAAAACAGGGAACCGGTTATGCCAACCACCTACAATTGCGATTTAATTCTCTGGGCCCGGGATACGGCTCAACTTTTGCGGGAACAACGCTGGGATGCCATTGACTGGGAGCATTTAATCGAGGAAATCGAGGATTTGGGGAAAAGTGAACGCAGTGCGATTGGTTCTCAAATGGAGCGAATTTTGCTTCATCTGCTCAAGTGGCAATATCAACCCCAACGGCACTCCGATAGTTGGCTGGATTCCATCAATGATGGGCGATCGCAAATTCGTCGCAAATTAGAGGATAGTCCCAGTTTACGCGGTTATCCCGCGCAAATTTTGGATAAGGAATACACCAGAGCGCGTCGAGAAGCCGCCAGACAAACAGGTTTAGTCCTCAGCATTTTTCCCGAGTTTTGTCCCTATACTATCGCGCAGGTGATCGAAGATTGGTTGCCCAGTGATAGCCTTGATTAAAGGTTAAATAATCCTAAATCCGGTTATTAAAGACTGATTATTTATTCTCCCTTTTTGCCTTTTGCATGAGCAGAAAACGGGTTTCTCCGAGAAACCCGTTTTCTGTGCGTTACTCAACGGATTTAGTATTATGTGACAGTTGAGGGTGCGGAATGTGGGATTGATCGCCCATTTTCAGGTCAAAACTCGAAGTATAAGCAGATTAAATATTACTACCTATTGACAAATTAGTATATATGTTGTATGAGGACGGGTGATATACAGAAAGTTGACCCATATCTTTGCTCTGGAGAGTGTTATGCAGAAAGTTTTCGTATAATATGTAGTTAGACCTAATATCAACCAGCGAAATCTTAATGCTAGGCTTGGTAATACCATAGAGAAGCTATTCATGAAGTTTAGACTTTTAACGTTTGTTTCTTTAATTCTTTTGACTGGATGTGGTAACTCTACCCCTGACGTTGTAGAGCAGTCATCTCCTTCAGTTCCCATATCTTCTAGCCAAGCATTACCAGCTATTAAAATCAGCGACATTGCAGGAAATACACCTGATGTAGTTGCGAAAGTTCTTGGTTCACCGACCTCAACAGAAACAGTAAATCCAAGTCGTACCCCTTGCCCATGTGAAAAACGGATTTATAAAAATGGCGAAATTGAAATCGTATTTATGGAGGGGAAAGCCGATTGGATAACTGTCAATCTTCCTCCTTCCCAAGTTGATACTTCCGGTTCCTATTCGTCAGTTCAGCAGTTTGATAACCCTACTTATACCTATATCAAAGTCAAAACAAACTGATGAATTTAAATGTAGTGTTTTCTTTTTTATGAATAGTAAGGTAAGTTTATGCGAAGAAATATAGACTTGATTCGCTTAATACTCCTCGATCTTGAAAAAGAGATAGAGGTTGATTTGTCGTCTTATTCAGGTAATGAGGTCAATTATCACAAAGCCTTATTAATTGAAGCAGGTTTATTACACGGAAATGTCCATTATCCAAGCACTCATAAAACAGATATTCCAGATTTAGTGATTATTAATCGTATTACATGGGAAGGGCATGAATTCTTAGATAAAGCACGGAGTGATACTGTATGGAATAAAGCAAAATCATTGGTAAAAGAGAAAGGGCTATCATTATCTATGGATATCGTTAAGATTTCATTAGGAGAAGCCGTGAAAATTTTGTTTCATTCATTTGTCTAACAAGCGCTTGCACGCGGAACGGCGGCATACGCTACTATTTGTGTAGGAATCTTGTAGGGTGCGTTCCCCAAATGCAACTTCTACCGCTCCACCAATAGATTTTTGGGGAACGCACCATGCACATTGATTGAAGCTGTGAGTCTAAGTGCGATGCAGCCTTTGTGGTCCCAGTTGGGGAATGTTAGCGAAGATTGCCAATGTTTAGGTTAAAATAGAGGGGCAAAAGTTGCAACGGGGTCAGGACAATGACAGTTAATCAACTCCGCTACAGCCAAGAAGAATTCGCCCGACGTGGTAAAGAGATTTATCAATCTCAGGTGCGCCCCCAAGTCGAGGAAGGCAATCATGGGAAGATTGTAGCCATAGATATTGAAACAGGGGCTTTTGAAGTAGCAAAAGACAGCCTCACAGCTTCCGGTCAACTTTTAGCCCGATTGACCGATGCTCAAATTTGGTTCGTAAGAATCGGACATCGAGCAGTTCATCGAGTCGGTTTGATTGGGGCAAATTTATTTCAATGATTAATGAACTCTACGCCTGTTTTTGCACAATCTTCTCACTCAATTCTAGGAAGGTGGGACAATATTAGATTAAGTACTAATAACTTAATATCTTATAGAGTTTTTCAAAAAGCGTGAGTTGGGTCAATGATCAGGAAACCTAACTATTTTCTAACCAAACGATTAGGAAACAGTTATGTTATGATTTTCAGAGTAAGCCGGAGATGATAAGACACCATGAAAAATCGCATCTTTACTGTTATTTTGTACAAAGAAGATAATATGTATATTGCTGAATGTCCAGAAGTTGGCACAGTAGATCAAGGAGAAACAATTGAGCAGGCGATTGCTGGATTGAAAGAAGCCACACGGCTTTACCTAGAGGAATTTACCTTACCAGAAACATCCCCTAGATTTGTGACCAGTATTGAGGTTAGTTATGCCTAAGCTGCCACGAATCTCTAGTGGGGAGGCAATTAGATGTCTTGAACGCTTAGGCTTCGAGCAAGTTCGTCAAACAGGTAGCCATGTTGTGATGAAGAAAGAAACCGAAGAGGGCAAAATTGGCTGTGTTGTCCCTTTACATCAGGAATTGAAGGTTGGTACATTAAGTGGAATTCTGAAACAAGCCCAAGTCACAGTTGAAGAGTTCATTGAACATCTGTAAAGTCTGACAAATCACTGCACTCGAAGTGATACCAAAAGTATTTAGTCCCCCCAGAGAACCCCCTTGGTCCATATAGCACACTTTTCTTTTTTTGTCAAATTTTATGTTAAGAAATATGTAACTAATGGATAGGGGGACTGTCAAAGATTAACCGTCTTCGTATTCGGGGATTCTCTCTTTTTTCTTCTCGGTGATATTGATGCGGGGGGGATTGTAATCTGGTTCCACGTCATCATCCCACATATCATCCTCGGCCTTATCCTCGTAATCGTCGTACTGAGGACGAGAAAAGCTTTCTGTGCGTTCTGAGCGAGCTTCTCCCCAGTTATCTTCTTCTTCCTCGTATTCTTCCTCATAATAACGAGCTTCGGCCCGTTTTTGCGGTGGGGGAGTGGCACGCAGGGGTTCTTTTTCCCATTCATCCTCACTCCAGCGTTCTTCAACGGGTTTAGCGGCCTCCACGGGGGTGCGGAGGGGAATACCCGTACCTAACTGATTTTCCGGGCGAGCAGCGGGGGTATAATAAGCTTCTTCTTCTTCTCTTTCCCAGGGGGGACGACCAATACCCAAACGTTCCAAAACCCCCACACTAACCTGTGTGAGACGTTCTTCGGCCCCTTCAAAGACAATTAAGCGATTCGGACCGCTGCTAACCACTTCTTCAATGGAAATTTCGTAGGTACTGATCAATTGTTCGGGGATAAGAGGCAATCCCAGGGAAGCGATAATAATGGAATGTAATTGACCACTAAGGGGATCAAATTGATAATCGCGGACTTTACCTAAAGGTTCGCCGGTTTCCGTGATCACGTCACTACCGATTAAGGGAGTATAAGCATCGATATCGACGGATTCCAAGACGTTATCATCTTCAACGAGAACCACGTCTCCCGTCTGACTGATGCTCGATAAATACATATATTGAGGCATTCCCGACAAGGAGAGGATATTATCGCGGAGTCCCAGGGCAACTACTTCTCGTTGATCAATATCTACAAGGATATCTTTAACAACGCCGAGTTTTTTGCCTGTATTGCGAGTGATAACCTGTGTATTTAAAAATTCTGAACGTAAGCGACTATTCTCTGTGATCATTTTTTCCTATGGGTAGGCGTTAGGACGTGGGAATACGAATTATTGTAGGCTTAATATATAGGGCGAAATTGAGGGTTAATTTACCGATATTAGCTTAGATCTTAAAGTTCCCTGAGATTAACACTTTTTTTAGCCTTGTTTGGGCGATAGTTTTGGGTGATAGATAAGGTTAAACCTATTTTAGCTAATTCTTTACATTTTTTTAGTAACAACAAAATAGGAGCTAGAGAGAAACTCCCTAGGCTCCTGCTGTCTAGATTCTGATTACATAGTTAAGGACTGCACCTCAGTTTCGATCAGTTTAGCTAAGTCTTGCAGGAAGGAGGCCGCATCGGCCCCGTAGATGACTCGGTGGTCACTGGTGAGATTAACCGTCATCTGTTTTTGCACTCCGAATAAACCATGGTTATTGACGACGATTTGGGGACGGGAAGCACCCACGGCTAGGATTGCACCTTGGTTGGGGGGTAAGATAGCCGTAAAGCGATCGACTCCGAACATTCCCAGATTAGAAATGGTAAAAGTACCGCTATTATATTCTTCCGGTTGCAGTTGTTTACTGCGGGCGCGATCGACTAAATCTTTCCAACTGCGGGAGAGGGAATAGATATCCATCTGGTTAGCAGAGCGCAAAACCGGCGTAATTAAGCCACCATCGGGCATAGCTACGGCTACGGCCACGTTAATCGCCCCATGGTGTTGAATTCCTGCGTCGCTATAGCTGGCATTAACTATAGGATGTTTAGCGAGGGTGTTGGCTACCGCTTTTGCTAACAGGGCCGTCATGGTGACACCCTTGGATTTTAGCTGTTGATAGAGTTGATCCAGTGGGTCGGTGGTGATAGTGTAGCCCACTTGGAAGGTGGGAACCTGTAGGCTAACCGACATATTCTGGACGACGGCTTTTTGCAGAGTGGTGAGGGGAACAGTCCGACCGACCGGGGCGCTGGTTGGAATCGGGGCTTTAGGAGCCGCTACAGGGACGCTGACGGGTTGCGGAGGAGTAATGACGGGAGCGGGGGCGGTGCTGACTTTTCCTGTCGCTTTTTCTACGTCTTCGGCGGTAATTCGTCCGTGGGGACCGCTACCCACTAGGGTTTTCAGATCCACCTTTAATTCTTTAGCCAGTTTTTTGGCCCTGGGAGAGGCGACTAAACGGCCATTATCTTTAACGGCGGCGACGGGGATCGAAACGGGAGGCGGAGCGATTTCTGGGGTCTCTACGGGCTTGCTAGGGGCGGCTGCGGCGGTTTTTCCCTGAGCTTTGGCCAGTTCAATTTCCTCTTCAGTTTCGGCAATATAGGCGATCGCTTCCCCCACGGGTGCTTCCTGGCCAGCTTCGACTAAAATTACAGCGAGATAGCCATCATAAAACGATTCCACGTCCATGTCGGCTTTGTCGGATTCGACCACTAACACCGTTTCCCCTTTGCTGACTTTTTCCCCGGGGGACTTCACCCAAGAAACTATTTTTCCTTCGGTCATGGTGGAACTGAGCGCGGGCATGAAGATATCTCGAATCATGGTGGAGTGCTTCTATCTCTAATGTTTTGAGCCATAGCGCATTTTACCACAGTTGATGGGGTTGGGGGGCTTTTCAGTGAGCAGTGAGCAGTGGGAAAAAGAGAAGGGAAAACAGCCCCTTCTCCGTCGTATCTAGACAAAAATTGTTCTAGTTGCCAATATAGACCGGTTGTGCTTGCAGAGATTCGACTAAACCGCGCACGGCTGCCACCATAGCCACTTCATTATCCAATTGATTGATCGCCGAACCAACACCGATACCAGCCGCTCCAGCAGCGATCGCCATAGGAGCGGTGACAATCGATAAACCGGAAGCGCAGAGGACGGGAACTTTAACCGCATGGGAAATAGCGTGGGCTGCTGCTAAAGTCGGGGCAGCTTTTTCAATCAGTCCCAAAATACCGGCGTGACGGGGTTGACTGCTAGTGCCGCCTTCGGTTTGAATAATGTCAGCACCCTGACTAACTAAAGCTTCCGCTAGTCTCACCTGTTCATCGAGGGGCAGCAGATGGGGAACTGTCACAGACAGGGTAATTTCGGGCAGTAAGTCGCGAGTTTGACGGGTTAGGGCTAAAACTTCCGCCGCCTCAAAAATGCGTCCTTGGGCATAAAAACTATCGAAATTACCGATCTCAATTAAATCGGCTCCCGCGTCCACTGCCATCACCAACAATTCTGGTTCAACGGCCGATACACACACGGGTAAATTTGTCAAGGCTTTTACGGCCCGAATTAGGTCAGCATTAGCGGCAATATCGACAAAAGTTGCTCCTCCGGCTGTAGCGGCTTTAACTACTGAGAGAACCTGCGAGCGATCGAAATTATTTAACCCACTGATCACTTTCAGGGCATGACGACGGGCGAAGGCTTGCTGTAAGGCAAAATTGATCATTAATCTACACCTATCTGGAATTCTCAAAAAACATTTTCCCACCTTCTCGCCGATCAGAGGGTGGGATTTGAGAATTCTTAGGGAAATTTTCTTTAATTTAGGTTTTGATTCTCTTGGTTTTTGCGCTTGAGGTTTTGCAGTTGTTGCAGCAGTACCTCGATTTCCGCTTCTAAATGGAGATATTTAACCTGTTGGTCAGCTTGGTAGGTGGTGCGAATCTGTTTCATGGCAGAGGATTGCTTGGTTAGTACAATTGTCATAGCGGTATCTATAGAGTGCTAATTATCTTCAATTGTTTCAATTTGTGTATAGTACCTTAACAATGTCTTAAAGAAAACCTTTTTATGGTAGTTTCTCAACTGGCACAGGATTAAAGAGGGGAAAAATTCCTGCAACCAAAGGGATCGGAGTGCGATATACTCAGTCGCGAACGATATTGGCAAGCATGACCATGGTAGCGGTAGCAATTTTAGCAGCGGGTAAGGGAACCCGAATGAAGTCCAGCCTTCCGAAAGTTTTACATCCCCTCGGCAGTCGATCGCTAGTGGAACGGGTGCTTAATGTCAGCGAATCCTTACATCCCCGGCGAAAACTGGTAATTATCGGTTATCAAGGAGAACAGGTGCGAAATACTCTACAGCATCTTGAGGATATCGAATTTGTCGAACAAAAGGAACAGTTAGGCACAGGCCATGCTATTCAGCAGTTAATCCCCCATTTAGAGGACTTTCAGGGGGATTTGTTGGTCTTAAATGGCGATGTTCCCCTGTTGCGTCCTGAAACCTTGCAAAATCTTCTCCAGATTCATAAAAACCATGGTAACGCTGCCACTCTCTTAACTGCTAACCTCCCTAACCCGAAAGGTTACGGTCGAGTTTTTTGTGATGGCAATAATCTTGTTAAGCAGATTGTGGAAGAAAGAGACTGTACCGATGCCCAAAGACAAAACCACCGGATTAATGGGGGTATATACTGCTTTAATTGGTCAAAATTAGCGGCGATACTGCCTAATTTAACGCCCAATAACGATCAAGGTGAGTATTATCTCACGGATGTGGTCAATTTTCTCGATCCCGTTATGGCTGTGGATGTGGAGGATTGTTTAGAAATTAGCGGCATTAACGATCGCAAACAATTGGCCGCCGCCTATGATATCCTGCAAACTAGAGTCAAAGATGATTGGATGGCCGCCGGAGTCACCATTATTGACCCCGATAGTGTCACCATTGAGGATACTGTCACCCTCAGTGCCGATGTGATTATTGAACCCCAAACCCATCTGCGCGGTGAGACGATAATTGCTTCCGGTTGTCGTCTCGGTCCGGGGAGCTTAATCGAAAATAGTCGCATAGGCAGCGATGTAACGGTCTTATTTTCGGTGATTTCTGATAGTCAGGTGGATTCTGGTTGTCGCATCGGTCCCTATGCTCATTTGCGCGGAGAAGCGAAAATTGGGGCTAATTGTCGAGTCGGTAATTTTGTTGAAATTAAAAAAAGTGACATCGGCAATAAAACCAATATTGCCCATTTATCCTATCTGGGAGATGCCACTTTAGGGGAAAAAGTTAACGTTGGTGCGGGAACAATCACTGCTAATTACGATGGCGTGAAAAAACACCAAACTATGATCGGCAGTGGCACAAAAACTGGGGCAAATAGTGTTTTAGTGGCTCCTCTAGAATTAGGGAAAAATGTCACCGTGGCCGCTGGTTCAACTATCACTAGAAATGTCCCCGATAACGCTTTAGTTATTGCTCGCGAAAGTCAACGTGTAATCGAAAATTGGGCAGATCAGTTCTAGTAGGTTAATTCTGAGATTTAAGGACAGAAAACTGTCATTTCAGTTATCAGTTATCAGATGTGAGTTTTAAGTTCACTTTTAGTTAATAGCCATTTATTTTCTTGAGTTTTGTTTGTTATACTGCATGATATATGGACGACTTTGACTAATCAGATTTATAGGTTGCCGTTTCCTCTAGTTGTAAATATTCGGCAAAGCTATAGGTACTTTTATCTGTTGCTATGGTCATAATTGATTGATTCTTTGGTTAACTTAAGCTGGTTTAGACAACTGGTTTAATCATTGATTATATTAAAAGTAACTCCTTCGTAAATTTCCTGAAAACTGAGAGCAAAATTGACAGAAGTTAAAGATAAACTGGCATTTTCGCCCTCGTATTCCGTTAATAACCATTTATTTTCCTCAGTTTTGTTATACTGCATGATATATGGACGACTTTGACTAATCAGAATATATTCTTGCAATTCCGGCAGCGAACGATAATAGAGAAATTTATCACCCTGGTCATAATTTTGAGTTGATTTTGAGAGGACTTCTACTATTAATCTGGGATTGGTAATAGTTGTCTTGCCAGTTTCATAATAAATCGGTTCACCTTCAATTAGCATCATATCGGGATAGGTTGCTTGACGATATTGCGCTATCCATACTTTCACATCACCGATAAATATTTTATAGTGAGACTGGGGTAACTTTAGGCGTAAATAAAAGTAAAAATTACCTGCAATTTTATTATGATCGGTAGTGCCTCCTGTCATCGGTACGATTTCCCCATCTTGATACTCATTTTTATAGGCTGCCGTTTCCTCTAGTTGTAAATATTCGGCAAAGCTATAGGTACTTTTATCTGTTGCTATAGTCATAATTGATTGATTCTTTGGTTAACTTAAGCTGGTTTAAACAACCGGTTTAATCATTGATTATATTAAAAGTAACTCCTTCGTAAATTTCCTGAAAACTGAGATAAAAATTGACAGAAGTCAAAGATAAACTGGCATTTTTGCCCTCGTATTCCGTTAATAGCCATTTATTTTCTTGAGTTTTGTTATACTGCATGACGTAGGGACGACTTTGACTGATCAGAATATATTCTTGCAATTCCGGCAGCGAACGATAATAGAGAAATTTATCGCCCTGGTCATAATTTTGAGTTGATTTTGAGAGGACTTCTAGTATTAATCTGGGATTGGTAACAGTTGTCTTGCCAGTTTCATAATAAATTGGTTCACCTTCAATTAGCATCACATCGGGATAGGTTGCTTGACGATATTGCGCTATCCATAATTTCACATCACCGATAAAAATATTATATTTCTGTCCTTTGAGGGCAAATTTTAAATAAGCGGCAAAATTAAGAGCAATTTTATTATGATCGGTAGTGCCTCCTGTCATCGGTACGATTTCCCCGTCTTGATACTCATTTTTATAGGCTGCCGTTTCCTCTAGTTCTAAATATTCGGCAAAGCTATAGGTACTTTTATCTGTTGCTATGGTCATAATTTATTGATTGAGTCCCTCAATTGATTATAGCAATTATTATACTGGTGAGATACAAAAAAGTTACCAGAAATTAGCCATGTTTACCCCAGCAAAAGATAACAGCTATCTTAATAGAACTCTTGAAAATTTTTACCCAGCAACTAAACAGGAATTTGATCTCTCCCAAATGTGGGACAATTGACAAAGAACTAAGAATTGTAGAATTCCCCCATCATGACCTCGGAACTATCGAAGCAATACGATCCCAAGATCACAGAAACGAAATGGCAGCAATATTGGGAAAATCAAGAGATATTTACAGCAAACCCCGAAAAAGGCGGCGAAACCTACTGTATAGTCATTCCCCCTCCCAATGTTACCGGTAGTCTCCACATGGGTCACGCTTTCGAGAGCGCCTTGATTGATACGCTTGTTCGCTACAAGCGCATGACCGGCAAAAATACCCTCTGGCTGCCCGGCACGGATCACGCTAGTATTGCAGTACAAGCTATACTCGATCGCCAATTAAAAGCCGAAAAAACCGACCGTTATCAACTAGGAAGGGAAAAATTCCTCGAACGCGCTTGGCAATGGAAAGAGGAGTCTGGTAGTACCATTGTTAATCAACTGCGACGCTTGGGGGTATCCGTCGATTGGACGCGGGAACGTTTTACCATGGACGAGGGACTTTCCCATGCTGTCCGTACTGCTTTTATCAAACTCTATGAGGACGGATTAATCTATCGCGGTCAATACTTAGTTAACTGGTGTCCGGAATCCCGGTCGGCCGTTTCCGATTTAGAGGTGGAAAACAAGGATATTGAGGGAAATCTCTGGTATTTTCGCTATCCTCTCAGCGATGGTAGCGGTTATCTTCAAGTAGCCACCACAAGGCCCGAAACCATGCTCGGTGATACTGGTGTCGCTGTCAACCCGCAAGACCCCCGTTATCGCCATTTAATTGGCAAAACCGTCACTTTACCGATAATGGTGCGAGAAATCCCCATTATTGCCGATGAATTAGTGGATCCCGAATTCGGTACTGGTTGCGTCAAAGTTACGCCGGCCCACGATCCCAAAGATTTTGAGATGGGTAAACGCCATAATTTAGCCTTTATTAATATCATGAATTTAGACGGCAGTTTAAACGAAAATGCCGGAATATTCGCAGGTCAAGATCGTTTTGTTGCCCGCAAAAATGTCGTTAAAAAACTCGATGAAGACGGTTTTTTAGTTAAGATTGAAGCCTATCGCCATAGCGTTCCCTATAGCGATCGAGGTAAAGTTCCCGTGGAACCCCTTTTATCTACCCAATGGTTCGTTAAAATTGAACCTTTAGCCACAAAAGCTTTAGCCTGTTTAGATCAGGAAAACTCGCCCCGTTTTGTGCCAGAAAGATGGACAAAAGTTTATCGCGATTGGTTAGTTAAATTAAAAGATTGGTGTATTTCTCGACAACTGTGGTGGGGTCATCAAATTCCCGCTTGGTATATTATCAGTGAAACTAACAACGAAATTACTAACCATACTCCCTTCGTCGTTGCTCAGGATGAAACTTCCGCTTTAGCCAAGGCTAAACAGGAGTATGGAGAGGATATAATTATTCAACAAGACCCCGATGTTTTAGATACTTGGTTTTCCTCGGGATTGTGGCCATTTTCAACTATGGGATGGCCAGAAAAAACCCTTGATCTAGACACCTATTATCCCACCACAACCCTCGTCACTGGTTTTGATATTATCTTTTTCTGGGTGGCAAGAATGACGATGATGGCGGGCTATTTTACGCGACAAATGCCTTTTAAAGATGTCTATATTCACGGTTTAGTTAGGGATGAAAACGGCAAAAAGATGTCTAAATCTGCCAATAACGGCATCGATCCCCTAATTTTAATTGATAAATATGGAACCGATGCTTTACGATATACCTTAATTCGAGAAGTGGCAGGAGCAGGACAGGATATCAGTCTGCAATACAACCGTAAAACCGATGAATCGGAATCCGTAGAAGCGGCCCGAAATTTTGCCAATAAAATTTGGAATGCTTCCCGTTTTGTCATGATGAATCTGGAGGGAAAAACCCCAGAAGAATTGGGAGAACCTGCTTTAGAAAATTTAGAATTAGCTGATCGCTGGATTTTATCTCGTTATCATCAAACAGTGCAAAAAACTAGAGATTATCTAGAAAATTATGGCATGGGGGAAGCGGCAAAAGGTCTATACGAATTTATCTGGGGCGATTTCTGTGATTGGTATATCGAGTTAGTAAAAACTCGTTTATGGAAGGATAAAGAATCGGTTTCCTGTGCCACGGCCCGGCAAACTTTGGCTTTTATCTTGGCAGGGACATTAAAATTATTACATCCCTTTATGCCCCATATTACTGAAGAAATTTGGCATCATTTAACCCACGAAAATCAGCAGGTTTTAGCTTTAAAAACCTATCCAATAGCTGATAGTTCTCTGATCGATCTAGACTTAGAAAATACTTTTGAGTTATTAATTGAAAGTATTCGGGTGTTGCGTAATTTGCGGGCCGAAGCGGGGATTAAACCGGGGGCAACGATCACGGCAATTTTACAGACAGAAAACAGCCAAGAATTAGCTATTTTGCAACGTGGACAAGTGTACTTAAAAGACTTGGCGAAGATCGAAAACTTAATTTTGACGGCAAAATTGACCGAGGAAGTCAATCAAGCGATCGCTGGCGTTGTCGCTACGGTAGAAATCCTCATCCCCCTGTCCGGATTGGTTGATATATCGATATTGGCCGGGAAATTAGCGAAAAATTTAGCTAAAGTAGAAGGGGAAATCAAGAGTTTGAGCGATCGCCTAAATAAACCTAGCTTTGTTGAAAAAGCTCCAGAAGCTTTAATCCAAAAAACGAAGCAAGCTTTAGCAGAGGCCGAAAAACAAGCACAAATTCTCCAAGAACGCTTAAAACGTCTGCGATAGTGTTTTTGTACTAAATAAGTCCAGTGGGCTAGAGCAAAGCTACTGCGATCGAGATTATCCCTTAATCCATTGACTTAGTTGCTCAAGTAGTTGAAGTTAAAGGAGAGGAGCTAACATAGGGAGGACTTTGGGGAACTTAAGCATCTCAAACTTGCTCCTCTTAACCCCCTATGTAACTCGTACTCCTTGTCCAGCAAGTCTTTCAGGAGTTTTCTGCACCACTAGGTGAATTAAGTTAGCAATTTCAAATTCCTTCTCAATAACAATAAAGCTAACCTTGACTCGCTGTATCTACGACCAAAACCTTATTTTTTTCTGTTACATTTCTAAATAAACAATCAAAATATTGTTTATTTCTTTTTGTTGCGATTGAGTATTTATACTGAACTTTTGTCCCTAGGATTTCTATAATAGTGTTAGGACAGCTAAAAAGTTAATTTGCGATTCGTTGACTGGGTATATGTAGTCAAGCTCGACATTTTTATAACAGTTCTAGTCACAATTATCTGGTAAAAGTGTGGGTGATTTTTGTAGGTTAGTTTCCGACTAATCTCCGCTCGGTTTTGCTTGGAATCACAGCTAAGAGAAGGGGTAGATTATGAGTACTGATTATTCTCTATTATTTGATGGGACTGATGACTATGTAAGTATTCCCCATAGTTCAAATTTAAGTTTGACGAATTTTACGATTGAAACTTGGGTAAATCCCAGTCAAATTAAAGGTGATTGGCAACCGCTTATTACGAAGGAAGATAGTAGTGGAGGAAGCAGAAACTATGGGTTATATATTGAGCCTAATGGCATGAGAGTTTTGTTCTCATTTTTAGGTATTTATGGAGATTGGCGATATGACTATAGTATTAGTTCCCTAAAACTAAATCAATGGAATCATATTGCCATGACTTATGATGGCTCTCAGTTTAATTTTTACTTTAATGGAGTTTTAGAAAAGAGCTATACTTTTGCCACTTCTCCTATTCAGAATACTGAACCTGTAAAAATTGGTAAAGAAGTTAATGTTTTCAATCCCTTTACAGGAAAAATGGATGAAGTGCGTATCTGGAATAAGGCGCGTACTCAAGCTGAAATTCAAGCGGATATGAATTATCCGTTAACGGGAAGTGAAACAGGTTTAGTGGGATATTGGCCGTTTAATGAAAATGCAGGAAATACTGTCACTGATTTAGCAGGAAATGATAATAATGGGACTATTTTAGGTGGAGCAGCTTTTACATCAGGGGTGTTTACTCCGGGGACGTTTGTGTTTAGCCAGCCGAATTTTACTGTAAAAGAAGGGGGAATAGGAATTAAAGAAGTTACCATTAATCGGATTGATGGATTAGGTGGAGAAGCGAGCGTTACGGTTGATTTAAGTGATGGTCTTGGGGTTTCTGCTGCTGATTATGATAATACTCCCATTGTGGTTAATTTTGCTAATGGAGAGACGGCTAAAACAGTATCAATTCCTGTTACAACTGACACGGTTAATGATGCAGGAGAAACAATTAATTTAACTTTGACTAATGCTACAAATGGCGCAAGTATTGGCAGTCAAGGCACAGCAAGTGTGATGATTGTTGAAGATGCGGCGTTGTCTTTTGATGGGGTTAATGATTATGTTCAAGTAAATTTGAATGAACCTGAAACAGAAGTTACTCATGAACTCTGGTTTAAAACCACTAACCCGAATGTGGGATTATTTTCAATAATGTCAGCAGACGGGGGATATGACCGAGCAATTTATCTTTATCAAGGTAATCTTTATACTCGTCTTTGGTCTAATGAAGTAATTGGTAGTACAGGCATAAATTTAGCTGATGGAAATTGGCATCATGTAGCGCATACTTTTGGCACTTCTATTGGAGGAGAAAAATTATATATAGATGGTCAATTGGTTGCCAGTGGAACTAAAGCGCAATCTGATTTTACTTGGCAAGATAAAATACTAATTGGTTATTCAATTGACGCACCTGTTGACTTTTTTCAAGGTCAAATTGATGAGGTTCGTATCTGGAATAAAACCCGAACTCAAGCTGAAATTCAAGCAGATATGAATCATCAGTTAACGGGAACTGAAAGCGGATTAATCGGTTATTGGCAGTTTAATGAGGGAACAGGAAATACTGTCACTGATTTAGCTGGAAATGATAATAACGGTACAATTTACGGCGCGACTTGGACAGAAGGATTTTTTGGAGATAGTGTTTTATCTTTGAGTCAACCTACCTATAGTATCCGAGAAAATGGTGCAGCAACTGTTCAAGTAACAGTTATTCGGACGGGGGGATTTAGTGGCGAAGTTAGTGCAACACTTAATTTAAGTGGAGGAACTGCAACGCTATCTCAGGATTATAGTCAGAGTGCAGTTACTGTTAATTTTGCCAGTGGGGAAACTAAAAAAATCGTCACGATTCCTCTAATTGATGATTTTGATATTGAAGGGGATGAGACAGTTAATTTAAGTTTAAGTAATCCGACAAATGGCGCAATTATTGGGGAACAAAATACGGCATTATTAACCATAACAGATAATGATTTTGATTGGTATGACCCGAAAGCGTGGAGTAATGGGGTCGTTCCGGCGAATGGTAGTCAGATTGGGTTGAATTTTACAGGTGAGAAGATTAAATATACCTTCTCGCAGGGGAATCCGAGTCTAAATGTT
Source organism: Microcystis aeruginosa Ma_QC_C_20070703_M131 (assembly GCA_007095475.1). Classification (GTDB taxonomy): domain Bacteria; phylum Cyanobacteriota; class Cyanobacteriia; order Cyanobacteriales; family Microcystaceae; genus Microcystis; species Microcystis aeruginosa_I. The sequence continues at coordinate 46,743 of SFCA01000015.1, forward strand.
TTTTCTTTGTATGCAAGGGATAAAGGCGTTTTACAGTTGTCTGGGTTGACAGCTTATACAATTCCTTTTACTAGCGTTATTGAAGTAAAAGGAACAGGAAGTGAAATAAATCTATCCTCTCTAGCTACCATGACAGGAGCCACCTATCGAGGATGGGATACTCGTAACGGATGGGATTATAACTATTTAGATGTCC
>SFCA01000150.1:0-8290 GCA_007095475.1 Microcystis aeruginosa Ma_QC_C_20070703_M131
CGCACCTTGAAAACTAGAGTTATGGGGTTCTATAGGGGAATGCTCCTATAGGTAAAAGCTCTCAGCGTCAAGTACCAGAGAAACCAATTATTTTAGAGGTTTTGAACTGTATCGTAGGGCATACGAAAACAGGCTTCTGTAAGGGAGCGAAAGTCTGAGGAGAGAACCACCCCTGGGTGGGATTTCGCCAGGAATCTAATTCAAGTGGACTCGTTGAGCCAGAAATTCTCAGCAGTGATGCTAGAAGAATCCACGTCCGTTTACGGCGTGGGGTATGTCAAAAGCCAATCTTTTAGTATAAAGGTGGCGCGACAATCATCCTCATTGTAACGTAAAATAGCCGCCAATAAAGTCCGATCTCCTGTTTTTAACCACTGGTCATACCACCAAACGCATTGATCCCCGCTTACTCCTCGATCGCGCCATTGAAAGCCAATCCAGTTGGCGAGGGATTTTAAAGAATAACTTTCCACGGGAAAAGTTACCGAGTTAACTACATGATAGTGCAGATCAAAACAGCGAGAAACTAACTGATTAATCAAAGAAGAAGGGGTTTTATAAAGATAACCTAATCGCTTAATTGTTTCCACTTCGTACTCAGAAAAGTGAAAAATTGGTGCTTGATAATCCTGCATGACTAAGGTTAAAAATTCCTGCCATATCCTGCCTTCATCTTCTGGCTTTTCTGCCAAAAAGGGATAAAATTGCTGGGTATTAACTCGATAATCAACCCGTAAAACCCCCAAAAGATAATCTAAATTCTGTTCTGGTTCCGCTTCAATGTCAAAATAAAATTCAATCTCGGCCCTCGGTAGGGGAGACAAATAAGCAGTTTTGCCGTTGCTTTTGCGAAAGGCCCGATTTTCAATAATTGCTTGGGCCTGTAATTGTAACTGATTAGCCACCTCTAACCCCATCCCCTCCCCCATACGGGTAGGACAGGTAAGCGCCAGGGATTCCATAGTGGAAACCCCCAAAGACTGTAAAAATTGGTAACGACTGGGAGTCACCCCCGGGACTAAAGAAAGATGTTGACTCGCTTGGGCGATACCATAACAGTGACTATACCAATGACATAAACTGCAACGCTGACGCGAGATAAAAACTTCTGGTTCTTGGCGATTAATCACCATTTCGCCGAACTTTTTGATTATTTCCTCTAGTTTAGTTAACCAGAGATTCAATTCCACCCGATAGCGATTATGACGACGTAGGACAATTTCCGCGTAATTGGGAAAAACTCCCTGCATACCGGCCAATAAATAGGCGTAAAAAGTAGCCAGCATCTTATATTCAGGCTTAGGACGGCGACCGAGTTGTATATTGAGGGGATAATAAATCCAATCGCCAAATTTCGACTCTCCTGCCTGTTTAATTAATAAATGCGGGGAACCGGTTAAAGAGACGGGATAGCCGGATTGTAACAGGACTCCGTGATAAATACAGGGTACCCCCTGACCCATCAAAGCTTCCGTTTCCCTAGCGGCGGCTAAAATATCGCTGGTGGGGGTAGTCAGGGAACAATAATCGGGATAGGAGTCTTGCAGGACTTTTTTAACGTGACTTTGACTCTCCTGGCGCAATTTAAGCAAAAAATCTCGCTCAGGGTCTTTTTCTTGGCTATTGCCGTAGAGATTTAAAAACGCACGGCGTTGACAACGTTGGTAGTCTAGAAGTAGATCATCGGTCAGTAGCATTCTATACAAGGAGAAAAGTTAAGCTTTCCTGGACCAGTGAAGTAAAGTAAAAAATAATAAACTTAAAAAAAGAAAACATTCCCAAGTATGTTTCCTCTACTCTAATACTATTGTGACAATTGCGACTTAATCCGTCGATAGAATTCTCCGAGTCGGTCGTCAGGAAGTCGGGAAATGGGGAAATGGGGAAATGGGGAATTCAACTAAAACCCTAAAACCCCAAAACCCAACACCTTCTAACTGATAACCGATAACTGATAACTGACCCCCCATCTCCTCGCTTATGCAGAATTTAGACGAAAATAGCCTTGATTGCACCCTTAGTAAACCGGATTTAGCCGAACAAAGACAGGAATTTCGGGGACTTAGTAATAAAGTTTATTTTAATTTCGGTGGTCAGGGAACCTTGCCCAAGGCCGGATTAGAAGCGATTATCGATGCCTATAATTTTCTCCAACAAAAGGGGCCTTTTTCAGGACAGGTAAACGATTGGATTACCAAAAAAACGGAACTTCTACGGCAAGAAATGGCTCAGGAGTTGGGAATTAGCCCCAGCACTCTCTCTATCACCGAGGATGTCACTGTAGGCTGTAATATCGCCCTCTGGGGGGTTGATTGGCAAGCGGGGGAACATATTTTACTAACCGATTGTGAACACCCCGGAATTATCGCCACAGTTCGGGAAATTGCCCGTCGTTATCATCTGGAAATCTCCACTTGTCCTATTCGGGAAACTTTAAACGGCGGCAACCCGATAGAAGTGATTTCCGCTCATTTACGGCCAAAAACTAGGGTTTTGGTGGTCAGTCACGTTCTCTGGAATACCGGACAGGTTTTACCCCTCAAGGAAATCTCGCAACTTTGTCATGATAATTCTGTCACCGAAAAACCCGTTTTAGTGGTGGTGGATGCTGCCCAATCCGTGGGTTGTTTGCCCTTAGATTTAAGCGCTACTGCCGCCGATTGTTATGCTTTTACGGGTCATAAATGGTGGTGTGGACCGGCCGGTGTGGGAGGATTGTATATTCGTCCCGAAATTTTCCCTAGTTTACAGCCCACTTTTATCGGTTGGCGCGGTATTGAAACAGATAAGCAAGGACAGCCTATCGGTTGGAAACCGGACGCTAGACGCTTTGAAGTGGCCACTTCTGCCTATCCTCAATTTGAGGGTTTAAGGGCAACTATTGCGGTACATAACGCCTGGGGTGATGGGGGACAAAGATACGAAAAAATCTGTCAATTAGCGGCTTATCTCTGGGGGGAATTAAAGACGATTAAAGGGGTGAAATGTTTAAAAAATTCTCCGCCGAAATCTGGTTTAGTTTCCTTTAAAATTGACTCGGCCATCACCCCACAAAATTTAGTGCAACAGCTAGAAAAACAAGGGTTTTTACTGCGAACTCTCCTCGACCCCCTCTGTGTGCGTGCCTGTGTTCATTATTTCACTTTGCCCTCAGAAATCGAGCAGTTAGTAGCGGCTATCAAAAAGTTAGTTTAAACCGCGTCGGGGATATTTTAGTACAAATGCTGGGACTCTCCCATGCAGTCCTACTATCCCTCGGCCATTAAGCGCAATAATTCGTCAGTGGATAGCTTGCCGCTTGCGTCGGTTCCCTCCAATAAACTATCGGCGAGATCGCGTTTGTGGTGGTGCAGATCGACGATTTTTTCCTCGATCGTATCCTTGGCAACCAAGCGATAAATCGTCACCGGACGTTTTTGGCCGATGCGGTGAGCGCGATCGGAAGCCTGATCCTCCACTGCGGGATTCCACCAGGGATCAAGATGGATAACATAATCGGCTGCGGTGAGATTTAATCCTGTCCCCCCGGCTTTTAAACTAATTAAAAATACGTCCCCTTCCCCCGCTTGAAACGCTTTCACCTGTTTCTGCCGATCGCCGGCTGGGGTACTACCATCGAGGTATTGATATTTTATCTGTCTTTGATCGAGATAACTGCGGATAATGGCTAAATGATCGACAAATTGACTGAATACCAACGCTTTATGCTGATTATCTAATAACTCATCCAGAATTTCCCCAAAACGAGACAATTTCGAGCCGGCTAAATCCAAATCTGGAGCCACTAACTGCGGGTGACAGCAGGCCCGGCGTAATTTCATGATCTCTGCCAGTACCTGGAGATGTTTGGCCCCAGCGGTACTGTCACTCTCGCTTAATTTCTCCAAAGCGCGCCGCCGTAAGGCCTCGTAAAACGCCTTCTCCTCGACGCTTAACTCGATCGGGACTAAAATCTCGGTGCGCGGCGGTAATTCCGCTAGAACTTGGTTTTTGGTGCGCCGGAGAAGGAAAGGCCGCACCAGTTTTTTTAACTGTTCGCGAGCGGTTTTATCGCCGTATTTTTCGATCGGGGTGGCGAAACGGCGATCAAAACTTTCCAAGGATCCCAACAATCCGGGGTTAATAAAACGGAAAAGATTCCATAATTCCCCTAAATGATTCTCGATCGGTGTTCCCGTGGTGATTAGTTTAAAATCCCCCCGCAGATTCATCGCCGCTTTCGATCGCTTGGTGGAGAAATTCTTAATCGCTTGGGCCTCATCGAGAACGATTGTCCGCCATTCCACCCCGGCCAACATGGTGGCCACTTCTTCCTGCTGTAATAACCCATAGCTACAGACCAACAGATCAAAAGGTTGCAGTCGATCGAGTAGCGCTTGCCGATCGCCTGTACCCAATTGGATGATATTTAAGGTGGGTGCGAACCTTTCCGCCTCACTAATCCAGTTCAAACATACTGAAGTAGGGGCGATCGCTAAAGTCGGTCCCTCGGAGGCGCGGGTAAGGATCACTGCTAGGGCCTGTAAAGTTTTCCCTAATCCCATATCATCGGCCAAACAGGCCCCGGCCCCCCACTGGGCCAGCCTAGCTAACCAGCGAAAGCCTTCCAATTGATAGTCGCGCAATTCTGCCTGTAGAGTTGAGGGGACTTCCGGGGTAAAATCCTGACTCTCCTGAAAGCGTTGTAAATTATCGCGCCAACGTTTATCGGCCTTGAGTTGTCCCACTTCCTCGGTGAGTTCCGAGAGTATCGGGGCAGCGAAGGGATGAAACCGCAAACCGTCGCCGGACTTTTCCGAGAAAGCGCGCATTTCCTGTAACCGTTCCCGAAATGCCTCGGTTAGGGCGAGAAATTGACCATCTCCGAGGGGAATAAACCGCCCCGGCGATCCCTCTAGCAATTTCATCAACTCCTGCATACTCAGCACCGATTTCTCCTCTAGGTGCAGTTCCCCACTGACGGCAAACCAATCCCGTTGACTGTGGATATTTAGGTGTAGGTCTTGTAATCGAAGCTGACGCGACACCCGCCATTTTTCCCCTTCTGGCCATTCCACAAGGACGCTATCGTTTAATTCCCGCAATTCCAGCAGTAGATCTAGACAATCCTCTGGATTTTCTAGCCGCCATTCCCCATTTTCCTCCTCAAAACTGATCAGGATCGGACAAGAATCGATCGCTGTTTGGGCCAGTTTTTTCTCTAGGGCCAGATCTCTAGTTGTTTGCAGCCGTTCCCCCTCGATTTCGGCGATCACTGTTTCTCCCCCTTTTCCGGGCTGGAAATAGGGACCGGCTGCCCCAAAAGGACGGCTGAGAACCGCCACTTTTAAACCCTCTCCGGCCGGTAAGAGATGAATCCGGGGTTGACTATCGGCTGCTACTGACCGGGCTGCTTTTCCTCCGCCGATATCGGAATGTACTGTCACTATCCCGGACAGGGAATTGATCGCGGCCAGGACTTTTTCCCGGCCCTTGTCGGGGACTTCTAAGCGGTTGCTTTTGCCGATAATGTCGGCGATGCTTCGGTGTTCTGGCTTGACTTCGATTACCTTAATGCGAGTGGGGGTTTCTTTCCAAATCAGCACTTCTTGGCGATCGCTGAGATCGGGCAGTAAAGAGAGGATTAATTTACCCGATTTTTCCTTTCTTACTCGCAATTCCGGTTCCCCTGCGACGATTTCTACCCGCGTTCTGGGGGAATCTTCCCAAAACACCAGGGGATGACCGATCAGTTCGATAATGGCCCGGCGCTCAAAGTGATAATCGTTCTGGCCATAGTAACTGGATTCCACGAAGATATGGGCGCAAATTTTCAGGTCTTGCGGGGTTAAATAGTCAATTTCCCCAGTTTTTCGCAGACGTTTAAGGGAGACGGGACGGCCGCGACTCCAATTACCCCGCGCGTCGAGTTTCTGTTCTTTTGGTTGCAGGAAATAATCCTCGGAATGGATAGTGAGAAACCAAGCAAGGCGGACGACGGGGTTGGATTTACCCGGGGTTGGTGTTGGCGCGCACAGATTAGTCAAGGCATTCAGGCACAGTTGCCAAGCTTCTTGGGGTTCGATCGCATCTACCAGGGGGGAAGGGAGATGCCATTTTATAACCACCTCCGCTTCCGGCGCTCGATCGAGTCGGGACAGTAGGGTCCCGGTTTCTAGGGCTAACCAATGGTAGCCAGCCGCCTTGGCATCTTTGTAGAGAGGCAAGAGTAGGCGGGGCAGATGTTTTTTAGCGATGCCGCTACTCATCCAGTAGAGACAGATACTACAGATAAGAGTCTCTAGACCCTGGCCCATTTGGTAGGGATTGATCGCCGCGTCGATGATTGCGTCTTTGGCCTGCATATCTCCCTGACGGGCAGCGATGATTTTTTCCAGACGGGCATAGATAGGGCGGAAAGGATGATCGTTTTGACGCGTCACCCAACTGGTATAGCTGGCGGCTTCGGCGAGACGTTCGGGGGTTCCTTCTTTGAGGAGAGCGAAAATAAAGGAGAAGCCGCTAATCGAAGGAAAATAGATTTTTTGTTTTCCTTTGGCTTTTTTTAGGGCTTTAAGGGCGAGGGTATATTCTTGGATCGCTTTGCTGTTTTCCCCGCCTAGAAAGGCAATCCAACCCCGGATCGCCCCGATTGCTGCTGCTTGGCTTTCCGGGAAGGGGCGATCGAGATACCGACGCACTTTATCGCTTTGTCCTCGGATGATTGCCTGTTCCAGCCACAAATGGGCTTCGGAAACACTGGTCTGGTCTTGACAGATTTCTTCTAGGAGGGAAAAAGCTCCATCGGCGCGAGTTATTTTTTCAAAAGCCTTGACAAGAATGCTATTTAGTGCTAGGGCTTGAAATTTGGTCGGTTGCGTCCGTAACCAATCCCCATCGAAGGGGTTATCGTAGATGAGGATGAGAAGGTCTTCTAGGCTGGTTTTTGAGGAAGAATAGCTGGTTTTCTGATAATCGGCGATTTGTTGTTCGATCGAGTCGAAATCCTGACTATAGATGGCCAGACGTATTTCTCGGATTAATTGCTCTTTTCCCTGAAAAACTAGGCTTTCATCCCAACGAGTTCGGGGTTGCGCCAGTTTTGCCTTGATAATCTCGGCAAAACGCTTGAATTCTCCCTTGCTAACGCTATCACGGCTGGCAATCTCGACGAGGAGGGGATGACAGCGCGGCCCGTAGCCTTTGTCCTGGGTGATTACTTCCGCTTCTAGGAGGATATCTAAATGGGATTTCAGGGTTTGGCCGTTAAATCGCCGGTTGTTCTCGTCGCGGTAATGGGCTTGATTTAAACAGTCTAGAAAAGTGCTGCGGGCGATCGGTTCATAGATTAGGGAAAAAAAACGGACGATCACCTGATCTAGTGCCGATAATTGTTGGTAGCGTTCGATGAGTTGACGGCGGATTTGCTCGATATCTTTCATATTCGGTTATATTCGCTGATACTCCTAATCTTTTTGCGGGGATATGGCGGCAATTTATGGACGGGTTTCTAGAAAAGGTTCGATATCGATCGGGAACCAATCCCCGTCTAATACCTGTTCGAGAGTGAATATAGACTCTAGGGGAATCGCATTTTTATCGACGATTCTGGCGTTAATCAGGGATTTTCTGGCGGTTACATAGGCTTTCTCCAAAGAATCGCGGGCGTGGTTGACGAGGGTGGCACTATCTATTTTTTGTTCTAATTGCGCTCGGAAAGCCGCGATCTCCACTATCCAGTGACGGGCATTCCGTTCTTTTTCCGATTCCCAATAGGATAGTTTCAGGAGATGGATTAATAATTGAGTTAACAAACTCTCTACAGCCCGTCTCTCGCTTTTTCCCATGCACTCCACCTCTTCGATCAGGTTTTCCCAGTCCACCAGATCAAACTCTTTTCGCTTTAACAGTTCGGCGGTTTTTTCCGTCCAGAGAACAAAATCTTCCTCGTAGAGAGCGGTCATCATAGATTTATCTTCCCGACTGGGAGCGCGGGGTAATGGCTCGATTATAACCCTCGATCGCTATCCTCGATCAGCTTCTAGTCCAGGGAATTTTTGCCAAGTTAGAGATTTATCCCTGACTGACGGACACAAGTGGGTCAAAACCTGACAAGACAAGGGTTGCCAAAAAGAAAAATATCTGGGTAGATAGGGAAAAAGCAAGAATCCCTACAAGATGAAAACCGAGAGCAGAATCTTCTCCCAAGTTTATTCCTATCTAGAACAAGGAAGCCGATTTGTGGATAAAAGACATTTAACCGTCCTCAGTTGGATGGTGACAGCCCTACTCAGTAGTCAAAGTCTCAATC
>SFCA01000151.1:0-7707 GCA_007095475.1 Microcystis aeruginosa Ma_QC_C_20070703_M131
ATCAGAAAAGTCATGAGCAAGCTAGAGGTTTAAAGACTGAGCGGGTTCCAATTATTTTTATTAATAAATATTTTACACAATTCATACCAAGTAAGCAAGAGAGCTACGCCACTACTACCGAATCATTACCTGTGGATTTTGGGGAAGACTAGCTATTTATTGGGGATGATGGCTAAGGTCCAGCTATTTGGTTTGATTCCTAAACCGTTAAAGAGAAGGTTGAGCAGCAGTACGTTTAAAATTAAACCGGCTAAACAAAGCGTTTATTACAACCGGGTTGACGAGCGGACAAATTGCCAAAAGTCCTGGTATGATTCCAGATAAAATTATTAATAATTGCTAATTCAGCAGCGATGATTTGACTGCGGTTGTGGTATTAACCTCTAAATTTTCTGGTTAAAACTTGGTGAGAAGGGAACCCTAAAAGGGATAAATTGACCCAGGAATCGAGAGTAAACTTAACTAGGATCACTGACTCAGGAATAACTTATTCTTGGCCAGTTCCAGCCAATGTTAAATTTATTAATAGACTCTTTAACTTATTGTCCCCTAACCTTTGCCACTGAACTGATAAATGTCGATCGATTTTCGCAATCTTAATACACTTTGGGGTTCCATTTTAGTTGAAACATTGGCCCGTTTGGGATTGAAGATAGGGGTGGTTTCTCCCGGATCGCGATCGACTCCTTTAACGGTAGCCTTGGCAAGACATCCCCAGATTGAAGCTATTCCCATCTTAGACGAGCGCTCGGCCGCCTTTTTTGCCCTGGGATTAGCCAAACAATTATATCAACCGGTGGTTTTAGTCTGCACTTCCGGGACTGCCACGGCTAATTTTTATCCCGCAGTCATTGAAGCAAAAGAAAGTCATGTCCCCTTATTAATTCTAACCGCCGATCGCCCCCCAGAATTGCGTCATGCTCATGCCGGTCAGACTATCGATCAAGTCAAACTCTACGGTAATTATCCCAACTGGCAAGCGGAAATTAGCTGTCCTAGTGCCAATATCGAGCGTTTACGCTATCTCCGTCAAACTATCATCCACGCGTGGTTTCGCTGTCTCGATCCTGTCCCCGGAGTGGTGCATCTGAACTTACCATTTCGGGATCCCCTCGCACCAACTCCCGATCTAGAAATTAACAATTTAGAAGCTAATTTTGACCAAGAAGCTTTTTTTAGCCATATATCTCGGCAAAATATCGCCACTAACCACTCAATTCTCGAAATTCCTTCTTTACCCCGCCAAGGAATTATCATCGCGGGATTAGCTTCCCCGCAAAACCCCGAAAGTTACTGTCGGGCGATCGCTAATTTAGCCCGATCGCAACAATATCCCGTCTTAGCAGAAGCTTTATCTCCTCTGCGAAACTATGCCTGGTTAAATCCCCATCTCATCACCACCTATGATTTATTATTGCGGAATCCTGCCCTTAGAACCCAATTAACCCCCGATGTTGTCCTGCAAATTGGGGAACTACCCACCAGCAAAGAATTACGGATCTGGTTAGAAGAAATCGACTGTCCGCGCTGGATTATCGATCCCCATCCCGATAATTACGATCCTCTACAGGGAAAAACCAGACATCTCAGGGGAAATATCGAGCAATTAGGGCATTTATTCCCAGAAAAACTCGATAATAACCGAGAATATCGAGAATTATGGCAAAAATTCGACCAGCAAGCCAGATTAACCATCGATCGCCTTTTGGCAGCAGAAACTAAACTGATTGAAGGGAAAATCCCCTGGCTGCTCTCCCAGTACCTCCCCCCCCGCACCCCGATCTTTATCTCTAATAGTATGCCTGTTCGCTATGCTGAATTTTTTAACCCGCCTAGCGATCGCCAAATTCGTCCCTATTTTAATCGCGGGGCCAATGGCATCGACGGCAACCTCTCCACTGCGATAGGAATGGCTTATAAAAATGTCCCTAGTCTGCTATTAACGGGAGATTTAGCCTTATTACACGATACAAATGGTTTTTTAATCAAAAAATATTTTGTTGGCTCCTTGACCATAATTTTAATCAATAACAAGGGGGGAGGCATTTTCCAGATGTTGCCGATCGCCAAATTTGACCCTCCCTTTGAAGAATTTTTTGCCACTCCCCAAAATATCGACTTTTGCCAACTCTGTCACACCTACGGTATCGATTACCATTTAATCAGCGATTGGACTGATTTTCAGCAAAAAATCGCAGTTTTACCGGAATCAGGCCTAAGATTACTAGAAATATCCTGCGATCGAGCTTTTAATACTCAATGGTTCCTCAGTAATTATAGTTAATTCCCTTTTTCGAGAAAGTCAATACAATGGGTGGAAAGCGAGTTAAAAGGGTTCGATGAATCGACAAAGACGGCAAAAATCAAGACAATTTTCTCTCCCCAGATATTCTATCGTTCCCCCGGAACAATGGCGATGGGGAGTGACTTCTTTGGTGATTAGTTTGGTCTTGTCCCTACTGATTTTAAAACTGAATACCTCTAGTCTTTCCACTGCCACCATAAATATTTTTAATCCCTCCACTGTGGGGGAGAATTTAGCCGGTAGGAGTCTAGATGAGTTAGAAAAGCAGAAAATCGCCGAATTTTTGCAAATTAACCCGCCAGAAACCGAATTAACCCTCGATCGCACTCCTTTGTTTATTCTCCACGATACAGCTTGGAGTATGACTACGGGTAACATCGAAGAACAGAAAAAATATGCTCGCGGTCCGATGAAATTGGGTCCCAATGTTTACATCCCCCGCAAACCGCATTCCAGGGATAAAGATATTTTAGACTCGATCGCCCGGCCTTTTTTTGAACGTCACCGTCCCACGGCCACTTTTTATGAACAAGCGGCCGAAATGCTGCCCGCAGACACCAGAGATCAATTAGTGCGTCAACTGTGGCAACTTACCCCAGAAACTATCCGCGTCAAGGGTTTTGCTCTTGCTTTAGAGGGTGTTCCTTTGAGTACACGATCGGCCCCTGAGTTAGAAAAAAGGGCGATAATTTGGTTAAATACGCCTTCAGAAGCCGTTTTTAGGCGTTTAGTCAAAAAATATCCCACAAATTACTTTGATGGGGCAAAAAGCAGCGCATTATGGGCAACAGAGGCGATTTGTCAGCAGCTATCTCACCCTAATTGCGATCGCTTGCGACCAGTTTTTGCCGAAAGAAATCGTCGGGTTATCTCCAGTGTTAACATTGAACTGATACAAGCGCCGGGATCCCACTGTTTGACCAAAGGACGCTTGCAAACCCTCCCCGGTTACAGCGATTTTCAATACCAACAAACGGCGAAATATTATCTCCTAGCAGCCTTACAAACGGGACAATTACCGCAAATTGTCAGCCATTTTGCCGTGGATAGTTTTCTGATTAATCAAGGAAAATATCCCCATTGTGACCCCCGGGGTTTTGATCTACAACGTCTCTACAATCTCATCAGTCAAGCTTTGGATTATGACCCCGGCACTGTTTATGGTATCGTTCCCCGTTACGGCACAAATATTCTAGCCGGTGATAATATTTGGTGGCATAATCGAGTTTTTGACCAAGCAAATTTACCCACAACTTTAAATTAGACCTGATCATTTAGAAATGTCCACTTCTCCCAAAGCTTCTAGATAAGTAATCGCCGCTTCTAAAGGAGAATCGTAGCTATATGAAAACTCCTCAAACCAGCGTCCTTCCTCCGATTTGGCATCTAATTTATCTAACCATTGCTTTGCCTTTCTAGTTAAAGCTTCTCGCTTGCGCTGCTGTTTTAATGCCGCCGCTTTTTCTTTTTCCGCTGCCTCCTGTTGTTGCCTTTCTTGGTTTTCTAAGGCTAAAGCTTTTAAAAGCGCATCGGTAGCAGAATCGCTGGCATAATTAACCTTAAATTCGGCCGGGGAACGATCTTTTTCTTGGCGAGAAGAAGGGGATGGCATCGGTTTTTCCTGATCCCGTTTCTGGTATTCTGCCTTCATTTGTGCCAGTAAATCTTCTATTTCTCCCATAATGATCAAGTTAGAAAGTAAAAAGTTAAAAAGCGGGTTTCCTTATTTTTCCAAACGCACTAGATACCATTGTAAATAACCCTCCTCACCCAGGTCCAACTCGCAGTAATTATCGCGCAGATAGAGAGATTTTTCCTCAAAACTAGAGAATTTCGCCAATTGTCGGGGACAAATCTCTGGTTTTGCGGTGATTAAATCTTTTAACTTATCCCGCAACTGGTCGGGAGTCTGGAATTGTTCAGGTTGATCGGCCTCAAGGACAAGAAAATAGTCCCCTTGATACATAATAGAATCGGGCATCGCTGTTGGATAGTCTCAGTAGGAAAATTTTTTGGCTATCTTTATCACTTTATCGCCTCAACGCTCGATCGACACCACCACTATGACAGACCATCTCACCAATCCCTTTCTCAGTCTCCCTTACGAAAGCGCCATGCAGGACTTGGGGGACCAATACTACGATCAAGTTGCGGCTGCGGATTTTCCCAGTCATATCCTTCGTTTTCGCAATGATGCTTTATTACCTTTGGTGGGAATTCAGCCAGAATTAACCTTAGATGAGCATTTTATCGAGGCTTTTGGTAAATTTCAATCCCTGACCCCTTTTTTGGCCCTGCGTTACCACGGTTATCAATTTGGCGAGTATAATCCTTTCTTGGGAGATGGTCGCGGTTTTCTCTACGGTCAAGTTAGGGGTATTGATGGCAAATTATACGATTTTGGTACGAAAGGATCGGGACGGACCCCCTATTCCCGTCATGCGGACGGTAGGTTAACTCTCAAGGGTGGAGTCAGAGAAGTCTTAGCTGGGGAAGCTTTACGCGGTTTAGGGGTGAATACCTCTCGCTGTCTCAGTTTGGTGGAAACGGGGGAATCCCTCTGGCGCGGTGATGAACCTTCCCCGACGCGATCTTCGGTGATGATTCGAGTTAGTAATTCTCATATTCGTTTCGGGACTTTTGAGCGTTTATTTCATATTAAACGTAGCGATTTAATTAAAAGACTCCTCGATCATGTGATTATTTATTATTATCCTGAAATCAATCCCCAAGATAGCGATCGCTATTTAAAATTTTACGCCGCTTTAATCGAAAGAACCGCTAAATTAGCGTCCCAATGGATGGCCGCAGGTTTTTGTCATGGGGTTCTCAATACCGATAATATGTCAATTACCGGGGAAAGTTTCGATTATGGTCCCTACGCTTTTATTCCTTCCTATAACCCCCAATTTACGGCGGCCTATTTCGACTACGGTGGCCGTTATAGTTATGGCAATCAGCCTTTTATCTGTCGCTTAAATCTAGAGTTACTGCAATCTCCCCTGGCCATGGTCGTCTCCTTGTTAGAGTTAGATCTGGCTTTGGCTAACTATGACCAGCACTACAATTTTTATTATCAAAAAATGATGCTCAAAAAGTTAGGTTTTGAGGATATTTTTACTCCCGAATCCGCTTTACTGGTCAGCAAAACCGTGGAAGTTCTCGAAGAAACTGGCCTCGGTTATCATGACTTTTTCTATCAATTAAGTGAACAATTTAATTACGGTTGGCCAGAAAATAGTTCTCTAATTCTTGAAAATATGGATTTACCAAAAGCTGATTGGCAACGTTGGCGAGAATTATATAGTTTGGTCTTAAATCAATTACCCCCAGATTCTTTGGCTCAAATTGGCGACACCTTAACGCATTATAATCCTAAAACCGCTTTACTTAGACCGCTAATCGAATCGGTTTGGGAGGCAATTACCTATAAAGATGATTGGCAACCTTTCCAAGAATTAGTGATAAAATTACAAAATAAACAGTAATTAAGTAAATAAGTAGTGGTGCAAAATTAATTTCTTGGTTAGGAGAGGCAAGATGTGGTTAGATATGTGTAATTAATTATGTCTAGCTACTTATTTAGGTCATTTCCTGAAATGCGTTGGACAAAAATTGACCAGACTTGGCGATCGATGTTTCCCTTCTAACCATTAAGAGTGTCAAAATAATAGTAAAATTTTGTGACAAAGTGCAGTCAGATCTAAGAATTTTTGCTAGAACCTCAGAAGGCTTCTGTGACAAGTCTCCTTAAAGGAGATTGTTTGCAGTAAGCTCATCTGGCTAACAGGCTGTTATAACATCTAGTTAGGCTCCTCAACCACAAACCTTGAAAGAGATTGAAAATGAGCGAAAAACGAATTCTACCCGCATTATTGCTTTGTTTTTTCTTCGGTATGTTTGGTGCCCACAGATTCTACGTAGGAAAAATTGGGACTGGCATATTGCAGTTAGTCACATTGGGAGGACTTGGTATCTGGGTGCTAATTGATTTCATCATGATTATTGTCGGAGCATTTACTGATAAAGAAGGAAACAAAATCACCCAGTGGACGTAAAACAAGCCGTAGGGTGCGTTCCCTAAGGTGGCTCCCACTGCTCCACCGATCGATTTTGGGGAACGTACCATGCTCGTTCATTGAAGCTGTGAGTTTAAGTGCGATGCCGAAGGCACTACGCCATTGCCGTATGTAGCTTAAAGCTTGAGAGCCAACTAACAAAGATATGCCCAGAGGTGGGTTAGTCATCTATCGGATTAAACCTTGATGAATCGCTTCTCAAGGAAGCCTTTCAACTGACTAACCTCACCACCCAAGAGGAACTAATGAATCTTGCTCTACAAGAATTCGTAAGATCCCGCCGTAAGAAAAACCTTCTCGACCTTGCCGGACAAATTCAATTTGCTCCAGATTTTGATTATAAAGCCCTACGTGAAACTCGTCATGTTGCTGATTGACACATCTGTGTGGATCAGCGTCTTCCGCGATCGCAGTGGTCAAGTTCGCCAGCAACTGGAAACGTTAATTGCAAATCGTGAGATTTTACTCACCCGCTTTACCCAGCTTGAACTGCTTCAAGGGAGCTTAAACGAGCAAGAGTGGACAATCCTCTCTACTTACCTCGAAGTGCAGGATTATGTTGAACTCAGGCCTTCTTCCTGGCAAGCGGCTGCACGTATTTACTATGATCTGCGTCGTCAAGGATTGACTGTTCGCAGCCCAATTGATTGCTGTATTGCTCAAGCGGCACTGGAAAATGATCTGCTTCTGATTCACAACGACCGTGATTTTGAAACCATTGCTCAAGTGCGATCTCTTCAAAATCTCCGTTTTCGGCCCTAGGATGCGTTTCCTAATGCAAGTCCTACTGCTCCACCGATCGATTTTTGGGAACGCACCATGCAGATTGATTGAAGCTGTGGGTTAGAGTGCGATGCTGAAGGCACTGCGTAGCAGTACGCCATTGCCGTATGTCTGAACTTCCCCCATACATACAGACCATAATAGCCAAAAACCCTTATCCATTGATGGATATACTCCTTAACTTTTCTTAATATACCCATGTAATTTGTAACATTTCTTAATGGACAAGAATTCTCTCTATTTGCTAGAATGGTAGCCGTAGGGTGCGTTCCCTAATGGGGGTCTTACTGCTCCACCGATCGATTTTTGGGGAACGCACCATGCTCGTTCACTGAAGCTGTGAGTTTAAGTGCGATGCCGAAGGCACTACGCCATTGCCGTATGTAGCTTAAAGCTTGAGAGCCAACTAACAAAGATATGCCCAGAGGTGGGTTAGTCATCTATCGGATTAGATAAAGAAGCCTAGTCTCATAAAACAGTAAGCGACACAGTCCATTCTTACCCAATGCCTTAAAACTGGGTAATTCTTTCTTTTTCTCG
>SFCA01000152.1:0-5590 GCA_007095475.1 Microcystis aeruginosa Ma_QC_C_20070703_M131
ATCTAAACTAAACATAGTTTCTATCTCCCGACGATTGAGAAGCGGTAACTTATAAACGAGAATCGTCTCTATTAATTGTAAGAGTTCTTGCGGTTTTTGGTCGGGGGTTAATTCTTCCCTCACTCTTTGGATTAATTTTCGGGTGCTATCAAGCGCTTTTGCTTTAGATAGGGTGATTAATTGGACTGTGGCTAAACCAATGGAAGTTTGAGGAATGTTTTCTAATTCATTCAGATAAATCCGTCTCACTCGCTCGCAGTTAAGGAGTTCCCGATAGCGTTGAACTTTATCAGTTTCTACTTGAGGGTTAGGATAGACAATCACACCCCGCCAATCATTGGTTAAGTCAGTTTTACTGAGATATAAGAAGATTTCGGTGAAAAAGCGCTGATAAAAAGCCTCATCTTCTTGGAATTGTACCTCACAGAAGTAGATAGGAGTCTGGGGGTGATTATTTTGAGGCAGAAAGACTCCATCGAGACGAAAGGAAAGTTGTTTGACTTCCACCGAGTCAAAGCGGTAGTTATTGGCTTCGTTGATGGGGAGTTGAATTAATTCAAAGAAGATAGAGGGGAATGATTGAAAGAGTTGATAAAAAATTGTGTCAGTTTTCATGCTTTTATTTCTGAACCTCCCCCCTAGGATTATACTAGCTATGGCTAAAAGTCTTACGGAGCCTGAGTTAAAATCTTGATAAGGGTTTTGTTAATTTTTTAGTATTTCTGTATGGAGCAAGTCCAGGAATACTGACTCCTAACCCCCAAACTTTTTCAGCAGACCCTAATTATATATTGGCCTCAAAAACGGGACAATAGCCTTCGGGAACCACTTTAAAACCGTAGAGGGGAGAAGCGGGATTCCAGCAGCGCTGACTTTTGTAGTGGACACAAACACGACAGCAATCCATCTCCTCTAAAGCTTTGGTGATGCGATTGGAACTCTCGCTTAATAATTCCCGTTGGGAGACTCCCCGCAATAATAATTCTTCCCCTTGCCAGCGCGCTTCTACCAGTCCCGTATCGGCGAAACTACTCCACCGGGGATCCCGGGTGATCGGCTCTGGTAAGGTGATAGTGACGATCGAATCCGATTCATTTAATTCTCCCTCATAGTGACTGGGGGTCGGGGGTGTCGGTTGCAGAAAGCGATCGCCAATAGGCAATTCCACTAGGGTTCCCACGGCTGGGGAATGGAGTTGATAACGGTTTTGTAATTCTTCTAAACTGGTCAAATCCGCTAGATATAGGGGGGAGCCATGGACGAACATGATATGCTGTGGTCGCAGGTTATGGATCAGTTGGGTGGTGTTGCGACTATCGCTATGTTCGGCGAGTAGATAGGTTTCTTGGCTAATTAATCGCGAACGCTGTGCCGCTTTTAATCGGGGATTCTCCGGGTTGATATCGTGCAGGTGTTGGGGAACTAACATTAACCAAGATTTATCCCCTTGCAGATATTTACTCACCTCCTCTAGGCGATCGATTAGTAAAATTATCGGAGTGGTTCCCCCTAGAGGTGTCGGTTTTTCTGGCAACCTGCGCAACCGGGGACAGATGCGCTCATCCCAAAATAAGGGCTGATGTTTGGCAAAATTCTGGACAGATGCGGGAAATTGTGGTAAAATTTCTAGGTAGGCATCGCAAGCTTTAGCGATCTTGCCCCCAACCCAGATATCAATGTCGCGGCCTGTGAATTGGTGGTGCGATCGCAGTAACTTTAAAATTTCTTGACCTAATCCCAAAGCGGGGACGGGTAGTAGGACATTTTGCCCCTCAGCGATCGCCTGATAGATGCGATTCATCAACTGTTTTTCCTGCTGTCGTCGGTGGGGATGGCGTTCTGTGCCGTAACTGCCTTCAATAATCAGCACATCGGGGGATATTCCCCGCAGCAGCTCGATCGATAATCCTTCTACCAGTTGAAAATTAGACAGGGAAAAATCGCCGGTATAGAGGACTTTATAGGTGCGTTTGGGGGTTTTGTAGGTGAATAGAACCACGGCGGCCCCGGGTAGGTGGCCGGCCGGAAAAATCTCGACGGTGAGATCATCAAAGAGTGCAATCGGTGATCGCCATGGCCAACCCTGACAGAAACTGCCGATTTCCTCGGCAGAATCGGGCCATTGTAGGGGCAACAGTTGTACTGTCACCTCACTGGCATAAACTGGCAATTGGGGATAGCTCTGATGGAGAGCCATTAACCCACGGATGTGATCGCTGTGGGCATGACTACAGAACACCAGATCCACGGGTGGTTTTTTGTTTTGGGTCAGGGGTTGCATATCGGCCAAACCGCAATCTAAAAGTAGGCGATAGGGACCGATTTTCAGTAGGAGACAAACCCCTTCCGACGCGTGACCGACACCAAAAGGTAAACAGGATAAAAGGGATTTTGACCCCCAGACGGCAGTAGAGCGTTGAACCATGGCAACCCTGATCATGATGACTGGTTAGTGAGCCGAACCGTTGCCATCGTAGTTATCAGTATCATAAAAACCGTTGCGGGTGCCGAAAAAGAGACAAGAGAGGGTGAATACGGCCGTCAATGCCAACAAGATTAATTTGATGTCCATATAATTAGTGCAACTCCTCAGAGGGTATCTCCCCTCATACTAACCCAACTTTTTCGGTTGTTAGCAGCTAGGTTTCGGGTTTGGCCATGGACGCTCACCGTCTTTCCCCCACCATCGCCCAGTCTATGTTAATAATTAAACTTGCCAGTAATTTGTTATGATTCCATCAAAAACTACTTAGGGTTTACCGAGACCAGAGTAACCTTCGTAGCTAGAAATATTGTCGGTAGTGGTGAAGCTCGCCGTACCGAGACCGTAGAAAAAGAGGAATATAAAAATGGTAGTCATGACAAGGCTGATTTGGGGGGGGGAATTTTGACACAACTTTATATTAGTTAATATTCTAGCTTATCTTTGCTATATAAGCTTCTCAGACTACCACCACTATCGAATCACTACCAGTTCGGGATACTTCCAAGTTTAGAATATCAGGGTTTACCCCTAGTTTCTCTTTTTCTTTTTAGGGCGCGTAGCGTCCTTCAGACGCTGATAACTGCACACTGATTTGATAGCATAGAGAAGAACCTATAGAGAGTGAAGCGGTATGAGTGGCTATAAAGACTCTTCTTCCATGCGCTATTTCTTGGCAGGATTAAAACCCTTTGCCCAACCTTTATTTTGGCTACCGTTAGGGATATTTTCCTTGGCTCTAATTGCTTTCTGGGTATATCAACAGAATCCTGAATGGTTGGGTTCGGTATTCGATACCCCAGGAGTGTCCTTAGAGGAACAGGAAATCCAGGCTGACCAGATTACCGATGCTCCTCCCACCACTGCTGTACCACTGCCGGCCATTCCTGCCAATAATAATACCGCTCCCCTGAACAAACCGACCTCGACGCAGCCTTTTAATCCTCTTAATACTAATACCAATGACAACCAGAAACCTTCTTTATTCCCCCCGTTAATGCCGCCGGTCAAGCCAAATCCAGTACCGAATGCTAGTAAAAGTCTGCAACCGATTCAAGTGCGACCGATTAGTGGCGACACTAGCAATTATCCTTTACAAAGGGAAATCGCAAATCGCTCGCGGACTGCTAACTCTAATAATTATCCTAATCTCAACCCCGGGGGCAACCCGAATCAAGTCAACCCCCAGGGAAATTATTCCCCTTATCAACAAAATACTCAGCCCCTACCCTCCCAGAACAATGCCAACCCTAACCCGGTCCCTGGCTATAGCAACCAATCCAACTATTATCAACCCCCCGTCTATCAACCCCCCGTCTACGGCAGTCAAACTAACGTCACTGGTTATCCCAATCAGGGAATGCCACCCAACAATAATGGCACCCCCAATCAAGTTCCCCCTCCAAGTATTAACCAGGGTGTCTCCATCCAACGCCCCATTAATGTCCGGCCTCCTGGTTACTAGAGGAACTTAGCTATAAGCTTGCAGGAACTCTAATAAAATCGGATTAACTATTTCTGGGGCCTCGTCCTGGGGACAGTGGCCCAAACCTTCCAAGGGAATAAACTGTTTTACTGTCGGGAATCTTGCTAATTCTTGGCCCAAGGACAAGGGTTCCCAGGGATCTTCGCTACCCCAAAGCAGAATCGCTGGACAGGGGAGAATCGGCAGCAGGTCTTCTGGCAGTGGGCCGCCAGAATAAGCGGTAAAAGCGAGGAAAACCTCGAACGCTCCTGGATCTCGGGCGGGTTTTAGGATTATTTCTACTAATTCCTCCGTTACTGCTTCCGAGCGCCGATAAGCTTGCAGGAGAATTTTACGCACTGTCTGGGGTTTAGCGATCTGTTGGAAGAAAAAAGCCCCAATTGCTTTATTTTTGAGAATTATTTGGGCAATATCTGCGCCTAAACGACGATACCAGGGTAATTTACCCCGTTTTCTTTCGTGCAGTAGTCTGAGGGAACAATTAATCGCCGCTACCCCAAGGACAAAATCGGGATAATCGACGGCAGCCTGCATAATGGCCACGCAACCGATGGAATTACCCGCCAAAAAAGCAGGACCTCCCACCACTTCCCGACAAAAATCGGCAATTTGCGCCCCCCAAGTCTCGAAAGTGTAATCGATCTCGTTTTTTGGTTCGGGTTTGTCGGAACCGCCAAAACCAATTAAATCTAGGGCAAAACAGCGACATTTTTCGCCTAAAACGGGGATATTTTTCCGCCAATGTCCCCAAGATGCCCCAAATCCATGCACAAGCACGATCGCCGGTCCCGTCTCCCCCGCACTCTGATAGGTGATTTTGAATCCCCGCCAATGCCAAATTTTTGCTTGTGTCTCTAATCCTAGAATTTGCTGCATATTTTTGTTTATCTGTAAAGTATTTGTTGCTTTTCTTAATATATACTGTCAGGAAAGAAGCATTAAGCGAATATTTTGAAGCATTTTTAGAAAATGGGTTTCTTTGAGAAACCCGTTTTCTTGCAATATTAATTTCTGTTACAGGGGTCTTGAAAAATTGGCGATTGTTTGCATAGAATAGCCGCAGTCATCCTTTGCTGCCAACACCATGACTTCTACCCTTTTGTCGATTTTTGCTGCTGTTGACGATGTTTTGTTTAATTTCGCTGAATCTGATGGCTTGAGTCAAGCTAATCAGGTGAATAGTGCGAGAAATAAGCGTTTAACCGCTACCGTAGTCTTCCTTGATGCTGGTGTCACCGATTATCAAAGTCTCCAAGCTGGGGTAATTCCAGGAATCGCCACCGTTATTCTCTCTCCCAATCAAGACGGAATCGAACAAATATCCGCTTTTTTACCACAAAATCCCCAGATTACCACCACCACCTCTATTATTAAATCGGTGCGTTACGCTATCGCGCTTCACAGCCTACGAGTAAGCAAACAACTCAAATGAACCCAACAACCGCCAATTATGATGAACCCTGGAAAGAAGCATTAAGCGAGTATTTTGAAGCATTTTTACATTTCTTTTTTCCTGAAGTTCACCAATTGATTGATTGGACAAAAATTCCCGAATCCCTAGAAAAAGAACTCAAACGGATTACCGCTTCAGCAAAGACAAAAAAACGTTTCGCTGACAAACT
>SFCA01000153.1:0-6820 GCA_007095475.1 Microcystis aeruginosa Ma_QC_C_20070703_M131
TGAGTTAAAAGTTAAACTTCAAGTTTTCATTCAGGACGAATGTACTGATTAACTAATTTTTTGGGGAAAATTAGTTAACCCATCATTATAACATATAATTAATTTGCAAGAGTTCTATTATGCTTAAAAAGAGTGACTTAAAGCTGAAAAAAGGGGCTTTGCGCCCCCAAAAGTCTTTAGTTAACGGATTAAAAATCTACACCAGACTATAGACAATTACTAAACCCAAAACTGCGGCAAAGACAATTAAAGCGTAGAATTGGGCGCGACCATTTTCGAGGTATTTCAGACCTTCACCACTGACAAGAGTAGCTAAACCGGTTAAATTCACCGCCCCATCGATAACGCGATAATCCACTTCCATAATTTGCCGCGCAAGACGACGACAACCCTGGACAAAAACTCGATCATAGAGATTATCAATGTACCATTTGTTCAGGGAAAAACGATACAAAACGGGGAATTTTTCGGCAATAGTTGCGGGGTCAATTTTCTTCTGGAGATACATCAAAGAAGCGACAGTAATCCCGATTAAAGCAATCCCCACCGAATTACCCGCCATAATCAGAAACTCTGTCCAATCAAAAGCATGAACTTCTTCCACCACTTCGTTAGGAACATGAATAAAACCCTCGAAGAAATTCTGCCAAGGTTTACCCACCAAACCGATTAACAAAGAGGGAACCGCCAAAATCATGAGAGGTAAAGTCATAGTAATTGGCGATTCGTGGGGTTCATGGGCATGATGGCCGTGGTTGTCTTCTTCCTGTGCTTCCGAGTCCAATTGCTTAACATTCATTGCCCCCGGTCCAAAAGCCGGAATCGCGCCCGCATTGGCTAACAGTCGGCGTTTAATCTCCTTATTAGTCCCTCTAAACTCCCCTTCAAAAGTGTTAAAGTACATCCGGAACATATAAAAAGCTGTTAAACCCGCAGTAGCCCAACCGATTAACCATAAGGACGGGTTCGCCTCAAAAGCTAAACCGAGAATTTCATCCTTCGACCAGAAACCAGCGAAAGGAGGAATCCCACAGATGGCCAGAGTTCCCACCAGGAAAGTTAGGGCAGTAATGGGCATATACTTGCGTAAACCGCCCATCATCCGCATATCTTGCGCTAAAACCGGCTCATGACCGACCACATCCTCCATACCGTGGATGACCGAACCGGAACCGAGGAACAACATCGCTTTAAAATAAGCGTGGGTCATCAGGTGGAATAATCCCGCACTATAAGCACCGATACCCATAGCCATAACCATATAACCCAATTGGGAGATGGTGGAATAGGCTAAACCCTTTTTGATATCATTTTGGGTAAGGGCGATACTTGCCCCTAGGAAGGCAGTAAAGGCCCCCGTCCAAGCAATTACCGTCATCGCCGTGGGAATTGGCTCAAAAACGGGATACATCCGAGCAATCAGGAAAACTCCGGCGGCCACCATGGTGGCGGCGTGAATCAGGGCCGAAATCGGGGTCGGACCTTCCATGGCATCCGGTAGCCAGACATGAAGGGGAAACTGGGCTGATTTGGCCACGGGTCCAAGGAAGACTAAAACGGCGAATAATGCCGCTAAACTGCCGGCAATGGCTCCAGAAGAGACTAATTCCTCTAGACGTTCACCCATGATATCAAACTCGAAGCTGCCGGTAGCCCAGAAAAGACCCAGCATTCCCAGTAATAAGCCAAAATCGCCGACGCGGTTGGTAACGAAGGCTTTTTGACAGGCCTCGGCAGCCGCCGGACGAGTGAACCAGAAACCTACCAGCAGATAGGAACACATCCCCACCAATTCCCAGAAAACGTAGATCTGGACGAGGTTGGGACTGATGACCAAACCGAGCATAGAACTGCTAAAAATGCTCAGATAGGCGTAAAAACGCACATAACCAGGGTCGTGGGCCATGTAACCATCGGTATAAATCATCACCAAAAAGGCCACGGTGGTGACGATAACCGACATTAAAGCACTGAGGTGATCGATCGTATAACCCATTTTCAGGTGAAAGTTACCCGCCGATGCCCAATCGATCATTTGGTTGTAGGGAGCGTGTCCATTGATTTGACTCCACAACAGCGCAAAAGACAGCACCATCGACGCGCCGAGGGTAGAAATGATTAATACAGCATTCACCTGTCGCAGACGATTGGTGACTTCATTAAAGGAAATTAAGCCCGCACCGACTAGGGTAGCGCCTACCAAGGGTAGGACGGGAACTAGCCACGCGTACTGATAAAGCGGTTCCATTCAGTAATACCTAGTTTACAATTTCACACTATTTGGTTTATCCTCATCTATTGTGACATAGGTTAATTCTTAAGAAAGTGTTTATACCTAGTTTTGCTCAATAGGGCGGCGAAAGGTCAAAGGAGCTTATCAATTGGGCAGTTTAGCGAGCGGGACGGTAATTTTTAGGGAGAAGCGGGAAAATTATCAAATAGCCACGAAAGCAAGGAAACAATCAAACCAGCAGAAAAGGAGATAATCGCCACGATCGCCTCGCTACCAAGATAACGCGATAAAAAACTGCCTTGAATTTGGGCGATCGGTAGTCGCGGATTTAACCCCACTTGGAGGCTGTTAGTATTGCCGGAAACGCTCACTTCTAAACCTTGTGATGCTTCGGTAAATTGAATTTTTGGGGAAAGAAAAAGAAAATAGATAAGCCTATTGCGATGACACCCATCAGATTATCAGATTCCGGAATGGTTGCTGCTGTAGTAACAGAAACCGGAGCCTGATTAGGAGAAAAAAGCGCAAAGGTACGGGTTGCATCAATAGCGATTCCATATATATCGCGATCAATATTGTAACTTATCCTGCAAGCGCACATTCCTCCGTTTTGATACATCTGCTCCAAGTGTTCCTGCCATTTACGACCTGCATAATACGATCCATAATTTCCCAGGACAGCGCCAAACAAATCAGAAGGATAAGTAAAATTGCCTTGGCTATCAATGACCCTCAAACCCAAGAAGGCAGATTGTTGCGGAATAACATAATTCCCTGTGTTTTGCGTCTCACCTAAAGCAATTAAAGCGGGATAAGTCGTTGTTAGGACATTATCAATGGCATTCCGTGCCGCTTCTGCACCCTGAGCATTTAGCCAAAAGGTGGGTTGCAGATTTAAATTAGAGGGATTGCCGAATAAATTGCTAAAAGTATCCTGAACAAAATTAACATTGTAGGAAGAATTATTGACGACTAGATCTTTAATGCCGGTGATATTTCCCTGGGCGTTAAACTGAACAGTAGCCGCTTTAGCTGAGGATAGCGTAAAGCTGAAAACTGAAGCTAAAATCGTTAAACCGAGGATTTTAGTGGGAGCATCTCACTTACGCGATAAGTAATTATACTTAGCCTAAAAGCCACTCTTAATCGTGTCTTGGAACGAAATAGAGGCTTTTAAAGACTGCGTACATGGAGAATTAAAACAAGAATGTTTAAACATGATTCTTTCTGTACTTAGGATAGTTAAAGTAACCCATCTGTTATAGCACAAAATATTCCTAGGTTCTCCCTGAATACTACTTTCTTTGAGGCAGCAAGCAGCCCAGTTCTGCTCAATAGGGCGGCGAAAGGTCAAAGGATCTTATCAATTTGGCAGTTTAGCGAGCGGGACGGTAATTTTTAGGGAGAAGCGGGAAAATTATCGAATAACCACGAAAGCAAGGAAACAATCAAACCGCCAGAAAAGGAAATTATCGCCACGATCGCCTTGTTAGCAAGATAACGCGATAAAAAACTGCCTTGAATTTGGGCGATCGGTAGTCGCGGATTTAACCCCACTTGGATGCTGTTGGTATTGCCGGAAACGCTCACTTCTAAACCTTGTGATGCCTCGGTAATCTGCAAGTTTTCCCCCGTGGTTTTTAGTTTGAGGTTTTGGTTGCTATCCTCTCGGATAATTTTTATCTGATTTAATATCTCTACTCCCGGTTTCTCGACGATCAGGAATTGATTTTCTTCTAGCTTAAGATCCTGTTGAGCCATCCGGATATTACCAGAAATAATTGTCGATTCCACTAAGTCATCTCTCACATTATTACCGGTGATAATCGGTCGCTCAAATCTAACATTATTAACTTTAATATTGCGCCAAAAAATAGGCTGTTCTTGATCTGGAGAAAGTTGTTCTTTATCTTGAGAAAGTTGTAAATTAACATCGATCGCTTGTTGGAGTTCTAATTTAAATTCGGTGGTGCTGAGATTAAATTCGAGGGGAATATCCTCTTTTTTTTGGGGTAAATTAGCAATTTTATAACCAGAGAGAGTTATTTTAATCGGGGTGCTGCTAGGGTTAAATGATAAATTTACTGGTTGAGAATTTGGCTGCAAACTAAAAGCCAAACGATTATTAAAAGGAGCATATTTGAGATTTTTAACTCTAGTTTCTTTTTGTAAACGGAGTTCTTGCAGGATAAAATCCGCCGTCGGGGTAATTGTTAAAGTGCTATTTTCCCGGATTGATTCAATTTCTAGTCGCTCTCGTTTATTCAGTTCGGGATCGGCAAGACTGCTAAAGGTGCCAGCGAGGGTAAATTTTTTCAGTCCCGATAGATCTATTTGGGAAAGATTATAGACATCTTTGAGCAATAAACTTTCGTTTTCTTGACAGGTAAAACTAAAGCTTTTTACCAATAAATTGCCTTCAAAGTTTTGTTTAACTGGGATAATTCCCCAAAAAATTGACAGGAAAACCAGTGCTAGAGTAACTATAAAAACTGTGCAAAACTTGAGATTTTTCCTGATAAATCGCCAGAAACTTTTAAAATTATGCTTGAACCTCATTTTAGCCACTGGGGATTATGTTCAAAAGTTATATTAATCGGGGCATTTCTGGGAGGAGCATCATCTTGTTCTAATAAAGCTTTGACTCGCAATTCGTACAATCCCGCCTTAGCCAGTTTACCATCAGAAGTACGACCATCCCAAGTAAAGAAAATTTCTCCTTTTGGTTGCCAGTTAGGGCGAGAAGTCTCATAGATAACCTCGTTGTTCTGGAGGATTTGTAATTCTTTGATCTGGCTACGCACATCAGAAAAAAGGACGATATCGTAGGTTGTTGCCTGATTAAAAATAACTGGCAAATAGATCAATTTACCGTCACTGATAGAGGCCGTGGCCCGCAGACTTTCAAGGGCGATATCTTCGCGATCAATAACATAGTTAGACCATTTAAATTGATAGCGAGAACCTTGGGGACGCAAGGTGAGGGGATCGAGTTGATAATTTTTTGGCACAGAACGCACTATCACTTTTGGCGCTCGGTTATTACGACTAGGCACTTCCAACTTTAGGGAGTCAGTCATCTCCCGAATCCGGCCGATAGAAAGGGAAATAAGACTAAAACTGCTCGCAATATCGATCGGAGCTATTCCCTCACAGCGCTTGTCATTATCTCTCTGGATATAGTTGCTAGATCTAGTATTTCCCGTCCCACAGTTTTGAGCTTGAATAGGGAAGAACGAGACCAAAATAAGACTAAGAATTGTTAAGTTAAGGACAATAAATGATTTTTTCATGGTACAACCACCTGCCATTGAGCTAATTTTTGGAGAACTCGATCGATTGGGTAAGCGAAACCGATACCGGGAGAATCGATTTGGGACTCGTTAATCGTTTTAAACATCAATCCGATCACCCGCATTTCCTGATCGAATACTGGACTACCAGACCCCCCCACGGCCAGACTCACATCGATTAATAAATTGCCGCTACTAGACTGAATGCCGATGGTAATCGCCTCGTACTTCGACCAATCTTTTGATTCAGGATGTCCGATGATAGAAATCGGTGTGTTTGGGGCAATTTCGCCTTGATGAAAGGTTAAAGGACTGATATCGTCTGGTAAACCCGTGACTTCCAGCAAAGCTAAATCCAAGTTTTCTTGGGGTTGGGTGATGTGAATTATTTTAGCCACTACACGATCGCGCGGGAGGTTGGGTAGATTTTCGCCGTAATAGGGTTCCACTTCCAGATTATCGCCCCTCTGTTCCGTGTCGCGATCGACCACCACATGACGATTAGTGATAATCCACACCGTTGTTCCCCGGCGTTTGACCACATAACCCGTACCGTAGGCAGTCCCCTTGGCGTTACCGGTAAAGACAACACTGATTTTAACGATCGATCGCTTGATCCGGGTGAGGGGATCCTCTTGGGGTAAATATTTAGTATTATTCAAAGCGATGATCTGCTCTGGTTGTTGCTGCAACGATAACAAGCGCCGGGCCTCTTGCAGGTTATTGCTGGCAAATTCAAACTTCGGATCGATTTTCGTCGCCTTCTCGAACTCAGCGATCGCTGCCTCTAGCTTGCCCTGTTCCTGTAGGAGCCGACCCAAATTATTATGGGCAAGGGTGTGAGCGGTAGTAGGAGTCCCAGTAGTATCATCCGGTAAATCTAAGGCCCTACGGTACATTTCCTCCGCTTCCGTCAGTTTTTTCTGGTCATACAGCAAGTTACCGAGATTGTTGTAGGCATTGACATACTTATCATCAAGAGCGATCGCCCTACGGTACATTTCCTCCGCTTCCGTCAGTTTTTTCTGGTCATACAGCAAGTTACCGAGATTGTTGTAGGCATCGACATACTGATCATCAAGAGCGAGCGCCCTACGGTACATTTCCTCCGCTTCCGTCAGTTTTTTCTGGTCATACAGCAAGTTACCGAGATTGTAGTAGGCAAAGACATACTGATCATCAAGAGCGATCGCCCTACGGTACATTTCCTCCGCTTCCGTCAGTTTTTTCTGGTCCGACAGCACGTTACCGAGATTGTAGTAGGCATAGACATATTTATCATCAAGAGCGATCG
>SFCA01000154.1:0-2836 GCA_007095475.1 Microcystis aeruginosa Ma_QC_C_20070703_M131
GGTAATCTCGGAAAGATTGAAAAGGTAATTGTAGCAGTAACGGCTTATGGTTTATTGAGAGGGATGACCTTTCCTCTAATAGCTGAAGTTTATAAACCAAGAGAGAGATTAAAAGAAGGAGAGCAATATAAAACTAAGCCACAAATCGGGGGATAACTAATCAAAAAACTGAAAGAAATGGGATTTAAAATCAAGCTGGTGCTGGCAGACAGTGAATATGGGGAAAGCGAGGAAAATTTTGTTAGTATCTTAAACAAAGAAAAGCTGAACTTTGTGCTTGCGATTCGGAGCAATTACGGAGTGTGGCTGCCATCAGGGCAAAGAGTAAGATACAATAAATGGCGAGAGTTTGACAGAATATTCTCAACAGGCAAGATAGAAAAAAGGTACATAAGGGAGATTATCTTTGGCAAGAAAAGAGAAATCAAATATTGGCAAGTCACTAATAATAAAGAAACCCTACCAGAGAAATCAACTTGGCACATTATGACGAAAGTACCGCAGATTAAGTATCAAGAGGTAGGCAACTTATACGGGTTAAGAAATTGGGTAGAGTACGGGTTAAAACAGAGTAAAAATGAATTGGGTTGGGCAGACTTTCGAGTAACTGACTATAGCCGAATTGAAAGATGGTGGGAAATGGTCATGAGTGCTTACTTAATGGTAAGCCTACAGTCAGAACAACTAAGTGAATCGAAAGAAGCTAATTTAGATTTGGCTAACCCAGCTAAGGAAGAAATTAAAAAACATCCTTGGTGGAATCAAGGTAAGGGGTGGAAAAATATCTTAAATAATCTACGATTATTTGTTCAAACTTTATGTTATTTCAATCTCTTAAAACCTTGGTTAGTCGTTGTTTTTAGTCCTCAAATCATTCGCTTGTTCTGTCGGTTATTTTCCCTGCTTAATAAATTAATAAATTCTCTTTTAGAGAAGGTTTTTCCACGCAATTCCTATTTCTCTTCTGCCTAGAGTTCCAGAAGAGCGATATTCTGTGTGAAAACGAGGTCTATACTGATAGTTTTTTCCGCAGATCGACTGAGCATCGCGGCGGTTCGACAGGCGGTTCGGCGGTTCGGCTGATCTCACCGTCGAAGCCTGAGCGTTCGTGTTAGTGAGCTTGTCGAACTACTGAGCTTCGCCGAACGTCCGAACGTCCGAACGTCAAAATAGTCCTTAAAGTTTTGCCCAGTAAGCATTTCACGATTCCATCAGCAAAAATTATCACACAAAGTCGAGAAGAGCCAATCAGTTCACCGATTACTGTTTACTGTTCGCGGCAAAAAACTTCCCACTCCCCGCTCCGAGCGCAGAGCGATCGCTATCTGAGAAAATTGCTCATTTTGTCATCTAGATTGCATCCTGATCGGAAACCTCTGGCTAATCTATGATTACAGGTACTCAAACCTCCTCTTCATCGGTGCGTTCCTGAGAGGGATAATTTTTTTATCTCATAAACTTTACAATATTTAATAATTGTTGTAATATTGGTTAAATAACCAAGGTTCTTACTAGCTGCCATTTATGCCCAAAAACTCTATATCTAGCTGAAAAACGGACTATAAAGGCAATTAAATCGTCAATTAGATTCCTCTCTATCCTTGAGTAATCACTTACTGATCTCTTTACAAAACTAGAGAAAACCCTGATAGCATCCCCTTAACTGCCCCTGGGGAAGCGATCTGAAAAACGCCATCAATCCCTGAATATCAACCCTCAACCGACGCGCACTCATGAAAACCTCGAAAAACCACACCGATCCAGTTCGCGCCTATCTCAGAGAAATTGGCCGAGTTCCCCTTCTCAGCCATGAAGAGGAAATTCTCTACGCGAAACAGGTACAAAGATTAATTTTTCTGGAAAAAATCAAAGAATCTCTAAGCACTAAACTCGGCAGGGAACCCAGCGATCGCCAGTGGTCAGAAGCGGCGGAAATTAGTGAAGAACAACTGCGTCGAGAATTAGGAGCAGGGGATTTCGCCAAACGCAAGATGGTAGAAGCGAACCTGCGTCTAGTGGTTTCCATCGCTAAAAAATACCTAAAACGCAATCTCGATCTATTGGACTTAATCCAAGAGGGAACCATTGGGATGCAAAGAGGTGTGGAAAAATTCGATCCCACCAAAGGTTATCGCTTTTCCACCTATGCCTATTGGTGGATTCGGCAAGCCATCACCCGGGCGATCGCAGAAAAAAGTCGCACCATCCGTCTGCCCATCCACATCACCGAAAAACTGAATAAAATCAAAAAAGCCCAGCGTCAACTAGCTCAAGATAAAGGTCGCGCTGCCACCATTGCCGAATTAGCCGAGGAATTAGACCTAACTCCCAAACAGGTGCGAGACTACTTGGAAAGGTCCCGTCAACCCCTTTCCCTTGACTTAAAGGTGGGGGACAATCAAGACACGGAATTAGGGGAACTCTTGGAAGATACGGGACTTTCCCCGGAAGATTACACTGCCCATTCTTCCCTCCAGGTGGACTTAGAAAAACTGATGGCAGACCTCACCCCTCAACAAAAAGAAGTGATTTCTCTGCGTTTTGGTTTAGATAATGGGCAGCCCCTCACCTTAGCGAAAATAGGGGTTCAACTCAATATCAGTCGTGAACGCGTCCGTCAGATCGAACGAGAAGCGATCGCTAAATTAAGAAAACGCAAGGCCAAGATTAGAGAATATCTAGCTAGTTAGGAGCTGCTGAAAAAGTTTGTTGGTGGAGGCAGGGTGTGGGGTGTAGTGCGATTCGTTGGCTAGAAACTAGACAGTAAGACGTTTAGAGGATTAGCCGCTTGGTAAATGTAGTACCTTGATAACTTTATAACCTTACAGGTGCGGGT
>SFCA01000155.1:0-9562 GCA_007095475.1 Microcystis aeruginosa Ma_QC_C_20070703_M131
AATGAAGGTAACATTTTAAAATTTTGAGTGGTTGTCCTAACCACTCTATTTCTTTAGGGGGTCGTTTGGCTAGACCCCCCGCTCTATCTAGCTTGTAGCCCCTCTGTCACCCCTTGAAGTGCAAGGGTTTTGAGTCCCTCGGATCGATTTCTCAACGTTTGTTTCTGGGACTTTTTTGGCTAAAAAAGTCCCAAAACCCTTTTCTAGTAAGGCTTCTGGTAATATTCAGCCAACCCCAATTTAAGTGATCAATACAGCAGAATACCGCAATATAGCGGTTCTCACACCTGTGTGGCACACTTAAACCTTTGCTGATTAAGCTTTTCAACATCGATAATGTACCTCTTGCGAACAGGAAACGCTATAATAAGCTCTTCTGCGTCAAACATGGCAGTTCACCTTACCCTTGAGAGCTGCTACTTAGTTTCTCATAGTCTAAGGTGCAATTTTCTGATTTTCATTCTACCTTGTTTGAGTTAGCGATCGCTTTTTCTTAACTTCTCCAGTCAAAAAGTTGCACACGGGGTTACAGTCTGTAGTTTACTCCTTCTCTTTTTTTATGAAACCACCCTGCCCCTGAACGTTTACCTATTTTCTCACATAAATCCGAATGCCCTCAACTTCATCCACCATGCGATAGTTATTTTCAATCACAGTGGCGATTTCGGGATAGGCATCGTAACGATAAATCTTCTTCTCGCCAGCCATCGCATCTACAAAAACCTTTGATTTTGACTTTAATAGATCTTCTGCGAAGCTTTTTAAATGATAAGCCTGCTGGGGACCTTTAAAAACCATCCATTTAATCGCACCGTCCCTAACTCCTGGATACAGTCCAGTCTCGACATATAGATCATTCCTCTTGCCCCAGATCGCCATTGAATCAGTTGGTGAAGCGTATTGCAAGATTGTCTGCACGAGGGGAGTTTGATAATCCTGAAGATATTTTTGGCGTTGAGAGAGATAGGGGTGTTCGCTTTTGATCAAATTATAGCTCTGTGGGAGGATGACCGCGATCATCAATAGCAATATCAAAAACTGTATCTGTTTATAAAAAGCATTATTCTCCGACAATTTAAAAATTTCTCCGATTACCACACCGATCAAAAAACCACAGGGGAAGACAAGAAAAAGAAGATAATGCGGGAAAAGATTACCGGGGCGAACTACGACATAAAGAGAAACTACTAGGATAAACAGGCTGTAGAAGAAGAAGATAAAAGTATTTGTGAAAAATAGCTTTCGCCGTACAATACTTTCCCTGAAAAACAAAATCGTTGCGGCAATGAGAAAAATCGAGGTAATTTGAAATAGTGAACTTGAGTTTAATCGTTTACTACTAGCCATTGATATAAATTGGCTGAACTTTTCCCCGAAGGTTAGGTTCTTTACATCGGCATAAATTAATAAATTCTGGAGGATATACCTTCTCCAGAAATCCTCAGAGGTTGAAAAAAGAATTAAAAAAAAGAGATTGATAGCAGAAAACAGCAATAAGCCTAAGGCAAGCGTAGCTAAACTTTTAAGAAATTGTCGGAGACTTTCTTTTTTTGTCCAAAGTATGTGAGCGAAAATTAAAGTGATTGCCAGCGCGACGGGAAGACCTTGCATTTTTGCGTAGGGCATCATTCCGATAACTGCACCAAAGATAAAAACCATGCGATCGCTAAACTTGCGGGTGTAAACATAGCAGGTAATCCAAAGAGCAGTACTTAAAATAGCGATCGGGAAATGTTCGCCGCTATAATGAACAAAATTACTATGGACTGCCAAAGAGAAAAATAAAACAACTGGGATAGTCGCAATACGGGCGACTCGATTATCGTATAAATATTTAAGCGAGTAATAGAAAAAGATAACGGACAGAATAACTAAAAATAAGCCGATAACTCGAGTGCTGGCGTAATCGATGCGAATATTCAATAGCGCAGGAATAGTCAGGGGTATAATATTCAGCGGACCCGATGAACCAGTATCAACTGATCGCCAGAAAGCCGGCTCCTTAACCAGTTTCATCGCGGCGGCAATGAATTGATCTTCATCCGAATTAATAGAGGGAGCGAGTAAAACTGGCCAACGACCAGCGAGAATCGCTAACCCCGTCCACGCTAAAAAAACAGGTTCCGAGAAAACCCGCAAGACAAATCTACTAACCTTCGACTCGTTGAATATTGTAGGAGAAAGCGCTAGAACGACAAATATGAATAATACAATAATTACACTTATCCTATATAGATTAGGTAATCCAGATAGGTTTTCTATTGTCTTTAATAAAGATAAGCGTAAGTCAAAATTTTCCATGATCAATAGGGGCATTGGTTCGACAGTTATAGATTAATAAAAGTTGATTCTTTCACGTTCGACAACTAAAGGCCTTTTTAAAATTCTCATGTGCATTAATCCGATATATTCACCGATAATACCGATAAAAAATAATTGCACAGAAGATATAAAAAACAGCCCTACTGTTAGGGGTGCAGTTCCCAAAGGAAAAAACTGCCAAAAAATAAGTTTAGCGATTAAATACCCCATTCCCACCATAAAAGTCACTAGCGACATAAAAAAACCTAAGATAGTCGCTAATCTTAGGGGAACTTTGGAATGGCTGGTAATGCCTAACATTGCATAATCATACAACCGATAAATATTATTACTACTAATCCCCCTTGTGCGTTGCTTTTGTCGATAGGAAACTTCTGCGCTTTTTATCCCTAATTCAGAAATAATTCCCCGCAGATAGGGATAAGGATCATCCAGTTTTCTTAAAATTTCAATCACTTCCTGATCATACAATCCAAACCCTGTAAAATGCCCCGTTAGTTTAACTTCTGCCACCTTACCAATAAAAAAGTAATATAAGGTTCTAATCAGATAAAACAAGGAACTTTCTTCGCTAGAAGTCTTAATTCCTTTCACCACTTTATAACCTTTTTCCCATTCCCGAATAAAATCAGAGATGAGAGCCGGGGGATCTTGCAAATCAGAAAATTGTAAAACAACCGCATCCCCATAAGCTTGTAAAAGTCCATAATAGGTGGAGCGTATAGCTCCAAAGTTTCGAGCATTGACGATAATTTTTACACGAGGATCTTTAAGGGCAATGTCTTTTAGCACCTTCACTGTTTGATCTGTTGAGTCATTATCAACAAAAATGTGTTCATAGTCATATTCAGGCAAGGACTCAAAGACGGCGCGGGTCTCAAGATATAATTCTTTAACATTTCCTTCCTCATTATAGCAAGGACTAACTACACTAATTTTTTTCATGGTCTATTTCCTCTAAAAACAAAGGTTTTATTTAAGAAATAGGAAACAATTGCTAGAGGCAATACTAAGATAGCTTGTGCCGCTAACATATCAATTCCTAGCATCTTGACAATTCGTAAGGATTGATAGTTTAATAAGTAAATCACTAAATAAACACCAATAAAGCGAGCTAGTAGTCGATTATTTTGGTCTCTAAAAACGATCGCCCCGATCGTTTTAAAGTTAAATAACACTCCGCAAATAGTAGCAATAAGTAAGGAATAGGGATAATCTAATCCTAGACGAAACAGCAAGGCAAAGACGGAATAACCAAATAAGGTATTAACTACCCCCACTAACAAAAATCTAACAAATTTGCTTTTTTGGAACAGATACATTTTTCAAGTTTATTTTGACAATTAGTGATTACATCAGCATTCTTTTCGCCTCACCCCTAAAATGGCTAATACACTCTTTGTAGCATGGCCAGAGCCGATTGCACAATGCCATCCAAATCAAGTCCTTGTTGGGAACGTAAAACTGTTTGACTACCGGCGGTTTTCACGGCTTCTCTTTTTAACCTTAAAGGCTTAAATTTCACCGATTCGCCGGACTGTGCCAGAACTTCTGCAACTGCACTTCCTAAACCCCCAATTCCATGTTCTTCCAAGGTGATTATCTTCTTAGTTTTTTGAGCCGATTGTAAGATAGATTGTTCATCTAGAGGGTAGAGAGTCGGCATACTCAAAACTTCAATAGAATAACCCTGCATCGTCAGTTTTTCAGCCGCTTTAACGGTTAAATCTAGCATTCCCCCTATACTGATTAAGGTCAAATCTGTCCCCGACTGTAACTCGATTGCCTTACCAATTTCAAACTGAGGTTCCCTGGTGTGAACTTGAGGCTCACCGGCTTTCCCTAATCTTAAGTAACACGGACCAGATAGGTTGGCAATGGCTTGAGTCGCTAACTTAGCTTCTAGAGGATCCCCCGGAGCGATAACCGTCATATTGGGTAAGACTCTCATCACCGCTAAATCTTCTATGCCATGATGGGTATAACCCAGAGAACCATAACTCAGTCCGCCACCAACAGCAACAATATTAACATTGAGATTGTGATAACAGACATCATTGCGAATCTGTTCAAAACATCGCATAACGGGAAAATTGACAATAGAGTAAGTAAAGACAATTTTGCCACTCATCGCTAGTCCAGCCGCAATTCCCATCATATTTTGTTCGGCTACTCCCACGTTGACATATCGATCGGGAAAGCGGTCAGCAAATCTTTCCAAGACTGAATAGCCTAAATCAGCACACAGCAGCCAAATTCTCGGTTCCTGTGCGGCCATTTCACAAAGAGTGTCTATAAATGCTGTTCTCATAATCTCTCCTCAATTTCAGCGATCGCTTGGGCTAATTGTTCTACATTAGGTGATTTGTAATGCCAAGCCAGTTGATTTTCCATAAAACTGACTCCTTTTCCCTTAACAGTATGGGCGATAATACAGCTAGGTTTGCCCTTTTCAAAAGGAACACTATTGAAAGCGTCTTCAATCTGCTGGAAATTATGACCGTCAATTTCTCGCACTGACCAACGAAATGCCTGGAATTTAGCTGTTAAGGGTTCAAGGTCAAGCACTTCTTGGACTGTGCCAAAACTCTGGATTTTGTTATAGTCCACGATAACAACTAGGTTATCGAGTTGATGCTGAGGCGCAAATAGGATTGATTCCCAGTTTGAGCCTTCGTCCATTTCCCCATCACTAACTAGAACAAAAACTCGGTAGGGTTTATCTTCACGTTTACCAGCTAGAGCAATACCACAACCGATAGGTAAACCATGACCTAAAGACCCGGTAGAGGCTTCTATTCCAGGTAGATAATGACTGATATGACCGGTTAACTTAGAACCATCTTGACAATAGGTTTTTAGCCATTCTAGGGGAAAAAATCCCCGTTCAGCCAGTACCGCATAGAGAATGGCCGCACTATGACCTTTACTGAGAATAAAGCGATCGCGGTCTAGCCAATTTGGGTTAGTCGGATCAATTCGGAGAATTTTGCCATATAGTACAGCTAATAAATCAGCCATACTTAAGCAACTGCCAATGTGAGAGGCATTGGCTCGATGAACCATCCGTAAAGCCTGAAGGCGGATTGATTGAGCTAATTGTTTGATTGTGTTTGCTTGAATCATTACTCTTTAACAAAGTAGGAAATATAGGGGTCATAAGGAAAGCGACAGAGTTTAACCATCCGCAAGTCTAGGCTTTCTAAAAGAGCCTGGGTCTCACCTGGAAATTCGGCGCAGTTTAGCTCATCAAAAGCAATAATTCCCCCCTTAATAACCCGAGGATAGAGATATTCAAAGGCAACTTTAGTCGGTTCATAAATATCAAAATCTAGGTATAAAAGACTAATCAACAAATGAGGATTATCTCTCACATATTGAGGAATCGTTTGACAAGCATCTCCGACCACTAATTCGATTTTAGGAATATGCCCTAGCGGACGATTGTTGTCGTGAATGGTAACTAGAGATTTAATTTCTTCTACAATCGCATTGTGGGTTTGAAATGCTCCTTCTTTTAGATGTTCAGAAACTCCAGTTTGAAGGTCTTTCTCGTGAACACCAGGAAAGCCTGAAAAGGTATCAAATCCGATTACTTTGCGAGTATGATTATAGGGTTCAGAAATTGCTGAATAATGATACCAAGACAGTAATCCACCCCCTCCAAAAACGCCACACTCAACAACACTGCCATTAGCGGGGAGGCTAAGTTTGAAAATTTCCCATTTTGTCAAAAATCGAGCAATGTCTTGGCGACGTACCTGACGAGGAAATGTTTGTAGTCGTTGAGATAATGGTAGTTTAGATGCATCAAAAGATTCACATAAACGCTCAAGAATACCTTTTTCCTGATTAGTATATTTAACTAAATGATGCCCTAATTGGCTTAATGCTGGGTTGTTTTCTGAAGGAATTGGTTGTTCTTTCATTGTTTTAATATCCCTTTAACCGTTTCTAGTAATCCTTGCTCAATAGTAATTTTAGGCTCCCATCCCGTCAAGGTTTTGATGCGAGTAATATCCGCTTGTAAGTGCATCACCTGATCGGGACGATAGGGAACCGCACCATATTCGGGTTGAATAGTGGGATTAACACAATTTTTAAGGGTTTCTACAACTTCTTTCAAAGGTATAGCTACGCCCGAGCCAAGGTTAAATATCCCAGTTGCTTGAGTATAAGCTACACTTAAGATAGCTTTAGCGGCATCCTCAACATACAGATAATCCCATAATTGCTCACACTTTGTCAATTTAGGGCTATTGCCCGAGGCGATTTCTCGGATCAAATAGGGAATTAACCAGTAGGAGTCATCCCCAGGGCCATAGGGATCAAAAAGACGAATCCAAGAACCTTGAATATTATAAGCCTGACATAATCCTAGGGCTGCCCAACAGGCTGCTAATTTAGCTTTCCCATAAAGGGTGGTGGGATAGGTAGGAAATTGTTCATCCACTTGACGGTTAGGATTCCCATATTCGGCTTGAGAGCCGATGCCAATCCATTGTGAACACCCGACTGATTTAGCTAATTCAACACTCTGTAAAGTTAAGGGAAGATTATCTTGGATTTGATGCAATTCATTGCGATCTTTTCCTGCCACTCCTCGCCAAGCGAGATTAATCAGAATCTGTGGCTGATAATCCTTGATTTTTTCAATTAATTGCTCATCCGTTAGACTTTGATAAACAAAAGTAGGATACCCTTCTAAATCTTTGAGTCGAAACGGATTGGAAGAAGGTCGTTGCAATACTAGGGGAAGATTGCCATCTTTGAGGATTTGTTTGAGTACAGCAGCCCCAACAAATCCTGATGCCCCAGTTAGGATGATAACTTTTTCTTGAGAAGATTGTCCCATTACATTTCCCTCCCGTCTAAGACATCAAGCATCGAGTGAAGTTGCTCCGATGAATAGCCAAATTTTTGTAAATCCTCTTGAATCTCTTTTAGATAACCGAAACTAAAGACAATTATATCGTCAACGGGTGATTCTTGCAGTTTTTCAATACCAAAGACGGGAACTTCCGATTTGGGGCAGTAAATTCCCTGCCCTTTCGGTTTTTTATCCACTAAATACTCTAAGTAATGAGCCTTATTCATAGCTGCTAGAGTCATCACACCACGACCACCAGCACCATAGCCAGCTATTTTTTTCCCTTTTTGGCTATTTTTCTCTAAATAATCATCTAGATTCTGAATCCCTTGATAGATTTTTTGGACTTGAGTTTCATAAAAATTAGGCTCCTCAAAGTTATCAAGTTCTACCTTGGGTAAAGCTTGATTAGCGAAAATAGAGCCTTTGGGAGTAGCCACAAAAAGTAGAGAATTTGCCCGGCGGATTGACTCAGGAACAATATTAAAATCAATAATTACATAGCCCATTCTTTCCATTAACGATTGAGCGGTTGAGGAAGTTAAATAAATTGAGTGTTCATGTTCAAATAAACAATACTCTCGTCGATCAAAAATTTTCTCTAAATCGTGAACTTCTACTACTAAAATACCCTTTTCAGGATTAAGTATTTCCCAAACAGTCTCCAGAAAATTGACGGGATCTGGCAGATGATCGAAGGTATAGGATAACAGCACAATATCGACTTTTTTAAAATCTTCAGGCAGTTTTTCAATAGATGATTCGTTGAACAATCCTTGAATAGTTTTGATCCCTTGATCTTCAGCAATTTTAGTCAAATACGAGGAAGGTTCATAACCGAGAACTTTACCCCCCATTGCTTGAAAAGGAATTAATTGTCCTCCATCTCCCGATCCAATTTCTAAAACTTTAATTTTGTCCTCGATAAAGTATTTATCAATTAAGGACTTGGCTAAAGTTTCCATAAATTTACTGGCTGTTTTTGATGTTCCTACTGAGTATTGATAGTCTTCATAGTAGTCAGTTACATCAACATCATGTTGAGTTTGAACTGTATAACAATCTAAACAAAGATGGATAGGAATATCGGCTTTAAATTCTCTGCCTAATTCTTCTTGAAGGATAAATTCATCCGTAAATGGCATTTGAGGCAAAGTGAGAATTTTCTTTAAATTCTCTGATTGACAGATTCGGCAGTGATTTTTTAAGTGAATTTTAGCTTTCATAAATTTGCGATGTTCAGGTATAAATTAAAGGATTCTGAGTAGGCAATGCCCACAGTTTCTCAAGATCATCTCTCGGTTTTCCCAGTTGTAAGACAACTTTGATAGTATCCGATTTGTTGGCGGGTAAGGTCTTGGGATTGTACCTTATCCTCCCGTAGCTGTTTTTTGTCCTCGTATTTGGATAATTTGGCGTAAAAAATATCATAACCTTTCTGACTTACTTTTGTATCAGCATAGACGAAACTACAGCGATCACAACATAGTATATCACATCCATTTGAGAGGGGATGACCATCAGGTAAAACAAAATTTTGTGTGTGAAGAATTTCACCATTTTCTTCTTGACAAATCGGACAATTTTGCAGTGATTTTTTCTGATTCATGGTGTAAATTCTAAAACATAGATTTTTACATTCACTCTATCCAATGCAATAAGAAAAGGGTAACTTAAAAAAGAGATAACAAACAAGTCCCTTATTCCCTTATATTGTCTAATTGACGAGATTGACTAAAATTTCTGGTCATAAAAAACATCCAAAAAAATAAAAATGTTCCCAAAAATGCGAACAATGCAAATTTACCTACTCTAACATCTTCTCCGTTAATCCTAGAAATACCCCAATCCAGAAGATACATTCTATGATTTTATCAGCATTTGACAAGTATGCTACAAGGTTTCTGGTTCAACGCCTAATTCTCTTAATTTTTCAGCTAATTTTTGTCGTAACATTCGCTCCTGTTCGAGTTGATATTCAGTTTGTGCGACTCGTTCACTGCCCCATAATAACAGATTGCCTGACTTATCCCACCATCGCAACCAATTAGTAGTAAATTCAGCTTTGCTTCCTTGCCAGATACCGATAAACAAATTAAGTTCTTTTATCCAATAACGATTGTTTTCATCAGGTTTTTGTTGTTCATACTTTCCTTGATTTAATCGATAAACATCTAATTCTCCCGTTTTTGGCTGAAAAATTCCATAGACAGGTACTTGTAAGATTTGCTCGTAAAAATACCATTTTCCGTAGGGATAGTGAGGGTTGATGGAATACTCACCCCCTTCGGTTTCCGAGATAAACTCTAGGACAATGGTAGGAATTTCTCCTTCAAGATGGGGAGTATAACTGCGCCGAATTTTTCCGCT
>SFCA01000156.1:0-54687 GCA_007095475.1 Microcystis aeruginosa Ma_QC_C_20070703_M131
CTGGTTAAATCATTGTTGGCTAGTTCTTGCTGTTGATAAAAGGCGATCGCTATTCCCCCGATAATTATTAGGGCTGAGGCGATTAATCCCGTCCACATCAGGGTATTCTTTCGAGTTTTCTGGCGAATTAAGGGGGGTATTAGGGGGCTTTCATGGTTATATTCCCCTAAAGCATTGGCTAGATCGAATAATTGCGATGTGGTTAATTCGATCTCCTGTTTATCCCGATCAACTAGGAGGGAACCTAAAAATAATTGATGCTGGAGAAGTCCCTGACAACGGAGAGAGGGTAAGGAGGGAAGATGGCTTTCGGGGGAACCACTAGCCACGAAAGAGAGGGTAGAAACGGGACTAGAGAGTAAATTCTGCACATAATTAGCGACAATTTCCCCTAGGAGTTGTAATTGTGTGCGATCGCCTTTGATCGTCACCTGTTTTTCCTCACTCAATCTAGGATCATCAAAGCGCAATTGAAAGTGGGCATCGTTTAAGACATTTTTACCTAGCCAAACCGCTAGAGGCGAACTATTTCCCCAAATTTCTAGGGTACAGGTGGGGGGTGTATATTTGCGCATTAGATTACTCATTTTTAGTTATCCGTGGGAATTATGAATTATGAATTATGAATTATGAACTGGGAAGCTTTTTTTCAGTGATCAGTGTTCAGTAAACAGTAATCAGTGAACTGATAACTGATAACTGTTTACTGATAACTGATAACTGATAACTGATAACCTTTTTATTTTTGACTTGCCAAAAGGGTGTGCCAGAGAAGGAGATGACTGCGGGGGCTGCTGTAGAACAATAAATCGATTAATAATTTCCAGGCTAGGGAAGTCAGGCTAGAATTACTGAGATTATTTTCCGATATTTCTGGGTATTTTAAGCGAAAATGAGCGATATAATTGCCCAAAAGTGTGGTTTTGACTGATTCTTGTTCTTGAGTCCCCACTTGTTCCAAGAGAATTACGGCGCGACGGATTAACTCTTGGTTTTTTTGGGCCAGATGACAGAGGAGGAGAACTAGAGAACGGATGTCCGCGAGGGAGAGTTTTGACTGGGGTTGCCAGTAGTGGGCCGCTAGGCGATCGCTTGTATCCAGATCTAAGGCTAATTCCTGGGCTGCTTGGGTGATATAATCGGAGTCTAAATTAGCTAGAGAGACTAGAGCCACCAAAATCAGGTTTAAATAGCTATTAATATTCTCTAACTGCTCGTTACTAGGTGAGATAGCTAGGGGTAAATCCTCACTCGTGGGGGACTCGGCAGACTGAGGCATAGTCAAGGACATAGATAACAAGGAATTGCCAGCGAAAAAACTTGGGTTTAGGAGAAAAAATCACTGGTTCTAAAGTGTAATAATAATTTAGATCGTTCTTTTCTTGCACGTCCGCTCACCGATTGCCTCCCACCCAATGAGTTTAGAATCCGCTACCGATGAAGTCATTAAGCAAAATTTAGAACAATTTCTAATTGTTTTGTCCGTTTCCCTGAGTGTGGCCACGGTTTCGAGGATTTTTAGCTGGTTTCGCCAAATTCCTTACACCCTATTGTTAGTGATAGTCGGTTTAGGTTTAGCTTTCATCGATATCCGTCTGGTGAACCTATCCCCCGAACTGATTCTAGAAATTTTTCTGCCCCCTTTGCTATTTGAAGCCGCTTGGAATACCCGCTGGCGAGATCTGAAGGATAATTGGATTCCCGTCAGTCTTTTCGCTATTGTCGGCGTAATTATCTCGATTTTCGGGGTTGGTTTTACCCTAGATGAATTGACCAATTTACCCCTATTTACGGCCTTATTAGTGGGTGCGAGCCTTTCTTCTACGGATCCCGTCGCTGTTGTCGCTCTTTTTCGCGAATTAGGGGCTAGTAAAAAGCTCACCGTGCTTTTGGAAGGGGAAAGCTTATTTAATGATGGGGTCGCTGTGGTCGCTTTCGCTCTTTTGGTGGAAATTCCCCTCGGTGCTAGTGGTCTATCCTTAGAGACAACCATTAGCCGGATTGCCGCTTTTATCGGTATCGGGGTGGCAGTGGGTTGTTTAGTGGGTTTTGGTATTTCCTATCTGACTCAACGTCTCGATTTACCCCTAGTGGAACAGTCTTTAACTCTTGTGTCCGCCTACGGTGCTTATTTATTAACCGAGGAGTTCGGGGGTTCGGGGGTAATCGGAGTGGTGACTACGGGGATTATTTTGGGTAATTTTGGCTCTAGAATTAGTATGAGTCCCCGTACCAGACTATTAGTCACGGAATTCTGGGAGTTTCTCGCTTTTTTTGTCAATTCGATCGTTTTTCTCCTCATCGGCGATCAGATCCGTCTCTCCAGTTTAGCCGATAATCTCAATTTAATTTTTATCACGATCGCCGCCGTAGTAGCAGCCCGTTTTTTGGCTACCTTTGCTTTGGCAACTGTTAGTAATGCCTTGATGGAAACT
Source organism: Microcystis aeruginosa Ma_QC_C_20070703_M131 (assembly GCA_007095475.1). Lineage (GTDB taxonomy): Bacteria > Cyanobacteriota > Cyanobacteriia > Cyanobacteriales > Microcystaceae > Microcystis > Microcystis aeruginosa_I. The sequence goes on from SFCA01000156.1 coordinate 2,436, forward strand.
AAAATTAATTGGCGGGAAAAAACGGTTTTATGGTGGGGAGGTTTGCGTGGTTCCGTTTCTATTGCCCTAGCTTTAAGTGTGCCGGTTATTTTTCCCAATCGTCAGGATATCATCGATATCGTCTTCGGAGTTGTTCTCTTTACCCTGTTGGTTCAAGGATTAACTATTCAAACTTTCCTATCGAGGTTAGACTTGATCGGTGATCAACCAATTCGAGAAAACTATGCGGAACTTTTAGCCCGACGGGTAGCTTTAAAAAGAGTTTTAGATTATCTTTCTAAGTTAGATAAATCTCCCGATGTTGCCCCAGAATTTTTTAGTTATGAGCAGCATCTCGTCAAAGAAAAGTTAAAGACTGTAGAAGCGGAAATTCAATCTCTCAACGATAGTTATCCCCAATTGCAGCTATTAACAATGGAACAACTTCGGGAAACTCTCCTAGATATCGAAGCTGATACCTACGCTGAATTTATTCGTTCTGGTCGTTTAACTAGCAATTTATCCCCCGTCCTCCAAGAAATTCTCGCTGAAAGTAAAATTAGTGAACAGTAGGACTATTTTGGGGTATATACCTGAACTTTCCCCGTATAAATATACGGCTCATCTGAGTTCAGTATGCTCAAGATCGAAGACAAATTTCTCAAACAGTTTTCACACAACTATTTTGGCTCTTGATAACCGTCCTGTTGGATTTTAGGCTCTGTAATTTTGGGCAAGAGAGGGATTGAGTTTTTATAAATTTATAGATAACACACTAAACTAGGATGAGCCTGAAACAGGTCGCACCAACCCAACCTACAATAATTGCTTAGATTAATTTCTGATTAATTGCCAATTCATTGCCAAGACAACAGTTAGGGCGATAATAATTCATTGCTGTATGTAACAATATATAGCGTTTCTCCCACCTGTGTGGCACAGTTAAACCTTTGCTGATTAAGCTTTTCACCATCGACAATGTACCTCTTGCGAACAGGAAACGCTATAGATGTTCTAAGGGTAAGGAAGATGACAACAGACCGAAAAGCCTATCCGGGAGACCTGACTCGAGCGCAGGCCGAATTACTCCTACCGCTCATTCCACCGGGCAAAAAAGGGGGTCGCCCCCGAAGTGTAGAGCTGCTCGGTGTCATCAACGCCCTATTTGATGTCATGGGTTTCTACAACATTTTGCGAAAAGCATTCCCAAATGCGTTTAACCGCTATGGGATAGAGAGGTGCGTAGTTCACCCAAGGAGAATCAATCTCTCGAAGTAAAAGTGAAGGGAATTTCTGAAATGGAATTCAGTCTGCCACCTAGATAAGGAATAAAAACATGGCTAAAATTGCCTCAATTACTGCCAGAGAAATTCTTGACTCCCGCGGTAATCCCACAGTGGAAGTGGATGTAATCTTAGATGATGGTAGCAAAGGCAGAGCCGCCGTGCCTTCGGGGGCATCTACGGGGATCAATGAAGCTTGGGAGTTGCGAGATGGTGATGATAAACGCTACGGTGGCAAAGGAGTGTTAAAAGCAGTAGTCCACGTCAAGGGAGCGATCGCCAATGCCCTGCAAGGAGCCGAAGCCAGCCAACAAACAGCGATCGATCAAACCATGTTAGAACTCGATGGTACAGCCAATAAGAAAAATTTGGGAGCCAATGCCATTTTGGGAGTGTCTATGGCAGTGGATCGGGCAGCGGCTGCTTCTGAAAATATGCCCCTATATCGTTATTTGGGCGGTGAGGAAGCGAATCTCTTACCAACTCCCTGTTTTAATATCCTTAACGGCGGTGTTCATGCCGATAACACCGTTGATTTTCAGGAGTATAAATTAGTTCCCGTCGGTGCGCCCAGTTTTAAGGAAGCTTTACGCATGGGAGCGGAAGTCTACCACGTTCTCAAATCGATTTGAAAACAAAAAGGTTACTATACCGGTGTCGGTGATGAGGGCGGTTTTGCCCCCAGTTTAAAGGCTAACGTGGAGGCGGTAGAGTTAATTTTGGCTGGAATTGAAAAAGCCGGTTACAAACCGGGAGAAGATTTTGCCATCGCTCTGGATCCTGCCACTAGCGAACTTTGGCGTGATGGCGGTTACTACGAATTTTTCAAATCCGCTCAAAGTCGGAAATCTTCCGAGGAAATGATCGATATGTGGGAAAGTTGGCTGAATCAATACCCAATTGTTTCCCTCGAAGATGGTTTAGGTGAAAAAGATTGGCAGGGTTGGCAAGAATTGACCAAACGATTAGGCGATCGCATTCAACTGGTAGGAGACGATATTTTCTGTACCAATCCGAAAATTATTCGGGAAGCGATCGATCGAGGTGTTGCCAATGCCTCTTTAATTAAAGTCAATCAGATCGGCAGCGTCACGGAAACCCTAGAAGCGATTAAAATCGCTCGTTCTGGCGGTTATACTGTCTATATTAGCCATCGTTCTGGGGAAACTCCCGATGATTTTATCGCCGATCTCTCCGTTGCGACCTCGGCAGCTCAATTAAAAACTGGCGCTCCCTGTGGTGGTGAACGTCTGGCCAAATATAATCAGTTACTCCGCATCGAGGAGGAATTAGGTGCAGCCGCTCGTTATGCCGGTTGGCAGAATTTCCGCCAATAATCAGGGTTGAAGAGATAGTGAAGAGCCATAAAAGCCGCTTTCTCGATCCCTCCTTGATAGCAAATCGGTTATTTAGGTTCACTTTTTAGCCTCTCAGGGTAAGTCAAAAAATTTTACCCAACCCTACACCCCACCCCCTGTCTACTGTTCAGGCTCTCTGTCCCCCCGTGAGGGCAAATGCAAAGCGGGATCCTGCGCTGTCCAACCGACGGGAGTATCTAAGCGCACCTCAAAATGAAGATGGGGGGGAATAATATCCGGTTGTCCCGTGGTGCCAACCGCGCCGATAACGTCGCCTGCTCGTACCCGTTGGTCAATTCTCACTGTAACCCTGCTTAAATGGGCATAACGGGTCTGCCGGCGACCTAAATGATTAATTACTACCAAATTACCATAGGCTCCCTCCTGACCCACATAAATCACTAGACCATCCTCGGCAGCTAGAACTGGTGTACCAATAGTGGCGAGAAGATCAAGACCACTATGAAAGAGATTTTTCTGTTCCGTGGGGCTTTTTTGCCAACCGTAGGCTAATCCGACAGTGCTGGCAAAGGGTAAGGGATAAGAACTTAATCCAGTATAATCCGATCGCTTGCCCGTGGCTGACCAATTGGTGCCGGGGATAAAAACTATTGTCGGTCGGCGACCACAACCGTTAAGCTCAAAGAGTATATCAGCACGAATACCATATGCTGCTTCTAAATCGCGCCAAGTGGAACCCTTGGGTGCTTCGATGCGAATGCCATTCATCGGGGGAATGAAGATTTCTCGACCGACGGGGGCCAAACCATTTTTAAGAATAGTCGGATTGAGTTTAATTATCGTTGCGGGGATGAGAGCGTATTTTTCGGCGATGGAGGCGATCGTTTCTCCCGCTTGGATTTTATGGCGTTGTAACCTTGATAAAATCGGCAGGGGACAAACATTATCAGATACTTGGGCAAAAATTAATTTTTGATTTAAGCTCAAAAAACCTAGACAAAAAAAACAAATTGTGCTAGTTAAACTTAGCCAAATTTTCTCCCGTTTGATTCCCCGACCCATGACCATAAAAAAAGAGATCTCTTAATTACAAAACCCGGAGAATACTAGGAATACTGTCAACAGCTTCTAAAGACTCTATTGCTGCTAAAGCGTTGCGGAAATTGCCCTCGCGTACATCGTGGGTGACAACGACAATTTCGGCTAAATCACCCCTAATACCAATTTGTACCACGGATTCTAGACTAACCCCATGGTCGCCGAAAGCCATACCTAAATGACCGATTACCCCCGGCACATCGCGACAGAGAAAACGAGCATAAAAACGGGTCGATAAATCCTCCATCGGGGCGATTTGACAATAATGCTGATGAATACAGCTTAAAAGCGGGTCAAGTTCCTTGGTTTTGCCACTACTTTTTAAAATTCCGACAATATTCATCACATCCGATACTACCGCGCTGGCCGTCGGTCCGCTACCAGCACCCGGTCCGTAAAACATCACTTGTCCCAAGGGTTCCCCCTCGACCAGAATAGCGTTATAGACCCCGTTAGCATTAGCGAGGGGATGGGTTTTCGGTACTAGGGTCGGATGAACCCGCAGCTCTAGGGTATCGGAATCCTCCTTAACCGTATCTTTCGCGATCGCTAATAATTTAATCACAAATCCCAGTCTATCAGCGTAGGCGATATCGACGGCGCTAACTTGCCGGATACCTTCACAGTAAACATCTTCCCGTTTTACCCGACCTCCAAAACCCAGAGAAGCTAAAATAGCGATTTTATCGGCCGCGTCGAATCCATCCACGTCCGCAGTGGGATCCGCTTCCGCATAGCCTAATTCCTGAGCTTTGGCCAGAACTTCGCTAAAATCTGCCCCTTTTTGGCTCATTTCCGTGAGAATATAGTTAGTTGTGCCGTTGACAATTCCCATGATGCTGCTGATGCGATTAGCGCCGAGGGATTGTTTCAATGGTTTAATGACGGGAATGCCACCCCCCACGGCCGCTTCTAGGAGGACATAAACCCCCTTTTCATTGGCCTTGGCGTAGATTTCATCGCCAAAACGGGCAATAACCGCCTTATTTGCCGTGACAACGTGCTTTCCCGATGCGATTGCTTGGAGAATTAAAGAGCGTGCCGGTTCCAAACCTCCCAATAATTCGACAATAATATCAATTTCGGGGTCAGTAACGATCGATTCCAGGTCATTGGTCAACAGCTGGCGAGAAAGCTCGATTTCTCTCGGTTTATCTAGGGATCTAACTCCCACTCGTCCAATGGTAATCTCTTTGAGTACGGGATGACGACCAAAAGGATCGAGGAGGATTTTCGCTGTTCCCGTCCCCACAACCCCGAAACCGAGTAAACCAATCTTAAAGGTCACGCTTTTATCTCCTGCTAGTCCGACGCAAAAAATACTAATAGTTAAGCCGTCGCCATTGTCGATTCTATCATTACAAGGTCTTTGTCTGTGGGGTGTGCTTTTGCTTCCCTGACACCACTAACACAGCTTAAATGGTGGGAGTTAGCCAATTTTCAGCCCGCGAATCGCATAATCTAATAATTCGATAGGATGAATAACGGGTGTATCTTTTCCCTGTAATTGTAGATGTTTTTTAATTTGTAGGGAACAACCCGGATTAGGAGAAGCAATCACCGCAGCTCCAGTATTTAATAAATTGCGTACTTTCTGCTGACCTAATTGATCGGCAGTATCTGGCTGTAGCATATTATAAACTCCGGCACTACCACAACACAAGGCCGCATCGATAGGTTCTTTTAAGTTAATATTGGGGATTTTTTGCAATAATTGCCGTGGCTGCACCGAGATTTTTTGTCCGTGTAAAAGATGACAGGCATCTTGATAAACTAGGGTTAATTCTGTCTCGGTAATCGGCGATAAATCAGCAGTTAATCCCACTGCATCTAAAAATTCTTGAGCATCGCGTACTTTAGCCACAAACTCCTTAGCCTTATCTTTATACTCAGGATCATCGGCTAAAATATGATGATATTCCTTGAGAGTATGACCACAACCCGCCGCATTGATAATAATATAATCAACCTCGGTTTCTGCGAAACTATCGATCATTTGTCTGGCCAAACTTTGTGCTTGTTTTTCCTGTCCTTGATGTGCGGGTAAAGCGGCACAACAACCCTGGGTTTTTGGGATAACCACTTCGCAACCATTGGCAGTTAAAACCCGCACTGTTGCTTCATTTACCGGCGAGAAAAAGAGGCGCTGCACACAACCTAAAACTACTCCCACCCGATAGCGTTTTTCAGTCTGGGAGGGAATAACATCGGCATAGTTTTTAAACAGAGAATTTAGAGTAATTTTGGGTAAAATTGATTCCATGGCCGCTAGACGGGGAAAGAGCATTTTTAAGATACCCGATTTCCTGACTAGGGTTTGTAATCCCAGGGTTTGATATAACCAGAGGAAGGGTAAAAATAATTTGAGACGGACGGGATAGGGAAAGAGATTAAAAATGAGAAAACGAATAATTTTATCTTTAAAACTGCGGGGTTGATTGCGTTCCACCTGCGGACGAACTGCGGCGATTAATTGATCGTATTGTACTCCCGATGGACAAGTACTAACACAGGCTAAACAGCCTAAACAAGTATCAAAATGTTGGCTAGTGGTTTCGTCTAAAATTGCTTCCCCTTTATTGATGGCATTCATCAGATAAATTCTGCCCCGGGGGGAGTCCATTTCCTTGCCAATGACTCGATAACTGGGACAGGTAGATAGACAAAAACCACAGTGAACACAACTATCGATTAATTCTTGAGCGGGGGGATTCTTGGGGTCAAATCCTTGATTTTTTGGGTCGATTAATTCTTGAAAGTTAACGGAATTCTCGGAGGTTTGCATAATTTTTTAATTAGATTTTGTTAAGAAAGCGTTCAGGACTAAAAATACGGTGAGGATCGAATTTAGTTTTTAGGGTTTTCATCATGGTAATCGCATTACCTGTATAACCCCAAGGTTCAATTTTTTCCTTTAGCGATGGGGGCGCGGTTAACACCGTTAAATAACCCTGATTGCCATGGCATAAAGAGCGAATTTTGTCAAGATTTTCCTCCGATTTTAAGATAACTTTACCCACGCCGCTACTAATATTAATCGAGGCTAGTCCGTTAATTTGGTCGATCACTAGAGCTAAATTGCTAGGTAATAATCCTATTTTGCCGAAAAAAATGCCCTCTTGGTCATAATTATCGATTGTTTTTCGGTATCTTTGCCCTAGAGAAACTTCTTCCTCATCCCGATAATAATTAGTCTGACAATCTAACTGTTGCCCTAAATAACTCACCTGTTGCGATTGTTCGCTAATACTTTCGGGAATGCTTTGAAAACGCAGCAGTAAAGCGACTTTTTCCCCTAATCCTAGTGCTTGCGTCATCCCTGGGTTTAAACATTCAGCCACGGTGGGAGTTAAGGACGATTGCCGAATAACTTGACTCAATTTGCTAATATTTTCGCTATTTCCTCTAATTATCAGGGTTTCTGAGTTAGGGGTTTCGGGATACAGTCGTAGGGTAATCTGATCGATAATCCCTAAAGTGCCATAGGAACCCGTAAATAGCTTCATCATGTCGTATCCCGCCACATTCTTGACCACACGCCCTCCAGCTTTAGCAATCTCGCCATCGTGACGGATAAAGGAGAATCCTAGGATCAGATCCCGGACTCCACCGTATCTTTGCCGCCATGTTCCCGCGTCGGCTGTGGCCATAATACCGCCAATCGTGGCATTATCGGCGTAACTGGGATCAAGAGGAAAAAATTGACCGCTAGGAGCCAAAAAAGCTTGTAAATCCGCTAGTTTAAGCCCAGATTCCACAGTTATAGTTAAATCTCCCTGAGCATGGTCAATAATCCGGTTGAGATTTTGGGTACTGACTAAAATATCGGGTGACTCGACTAACCCCCCCCAATCTAATTTACTGCCTTGACCGTAGGCCAGTAAAGACAGACGATTTTCGTTGGTAAAACGCACCAGAGAGGATAAAGCGGTTGTATTAGCGGGATAAACTATAATTTCAGGACTTTTGCCCCTAATTGCCCTTGATAATCTTTCTTGTTCCTCTTTTGGCACTTGTGGCCAGGCAATAACCGTCGTGTCGGGGGGTAAAATAGAAGTTATCTGAACAGCGATCGCAGTCATATTTTACAAAAGAATTGAGGAGTGAGGAGTCAGGACTTACCGGCCGATAATGGCGAAGAATTGCGGCAATGCCAGGGCTAATCAGTAATTTTCAGCCTCTATTAATCAGATTACCTTAGTTTGGCTCTCCATCTCCGATGTCAGGCAATTCTAGCAATACTGAGGCACAAAGAAGTCAGCTTAATAACTAACTGCTAAATTAGCCATACACTCGTGCCATAATGTTAGATTACCTCGATCAGTAAGCCAAGAAGTAATGAGTGTAGATTGGACGAATAGCCGCGCCAAGCGATTAAGTGCCTTACCCCCCTACGTTTTCGCCCGCTTGGATGAATTAAAAGCCTTAGCCCGCAAAGAAGGACTAGATTTAATCGATTTAGGTATGGGCAACCCGGACGGTTCTGCCCCGCGTCCAGTTATCGAGGCGGCCATTCAAGCTTTTGAAACCCCCCAATTTCACGGTTATCCACCCTTTGAAGGAACCGCCAGTTTCCGAGAAGCGATCGCTAAATGGTATGATCGCTCTTATGGTGTGCAACTCAACCCCGATAACGAAGCTTTACCCCTGCTAGGTTCCAAAGAGGGCCTATCTCACCTGGCCTTAGCTTATGTTAACCCCGGCGATGTGGTCTTAGTTCCCAGTCCCGCCTATCCCGCCCATTTTCGCGGTCCTTTGATTGCTGGGGCGACGCTATACCCAATAATCTTAAAAGCGGAACAGGATTGGCTGATAGATATCGATTCTATCCCCGAAGATGTGGCTAAACAGGCGAAAATCCTCTATTTTAACTATCCCAGTAATCCCACCGCCGCCGTTGCCCCCCTGGAATTTTTTGAAAAAATCGTTGCTTGGGCCCGGCACTATGAGATTATGCTCGTCCACGATCTCTGTTATGCTGAATTGAGTTTTGATGGTTATCAGCCCACCAGTTTATTAGAAATTCCGGGGGCAAAAGAGATTAGTGTGGAATTTCATACCCTCTCAAAAACCTATAATATGGCTGGGTGGCGCGTCGGTTTTGTCGTGGGCAATGCCGATATTATTCAAGGGTTACGCACCCTGAAAACTAATCTCGATTATGGCATCTTTTCCGTCATCCAAAAAGCGGCCGAAACCGCCCTACAACTGCCGGATGAATACGTCAAACAAGTACAGGAAAGATACCGGCAGCGACGAGATTTTTTAATCAAAGGTTTGGGGCAATTAGGTTGGGATATTCCCCCCTCTAAGGCGACAATGTATCTCTGGATTCCCTGTAGCGTCGGCATGACTTCCACGGATTTTGCCCTCAGCGTCCTGCAAAAAACCGGTGTCGTTGTCACTCCGGGCAATGCTTTTGGAGAGGGAGGGGAAGGTTATGTGCGCGTCAGTTTAATCGCCGATATCCCGCGATTAGGGGAAGCTTTACAGCGCCTCGAAGATGCGGGAATTCGCTATCAGTAAGGAGAATTTTTCCCCTTGATTTGCCCGCCAAATCCCTCTAGGCACTGACTAAAATTGCGATTATGATGGAATTTTATCGCGGTAGCTTGCCACTTCCATGACCTACAGCTTAAGAATTGCCGATATTCCCGTCAGTGAAAGACCAAGGGAACGTTTAATCAGTGTCGGGGCGAAAAACCTCAGTAACGCCGAATTATTAGCGATTTTACTAGCTACAGGTCAAGGTAAGGGGAAACTCTCGGCGGTGGGTTTAGGACAGCATATTCTCAACGAATTGAGTAAATATCGCCGGGATCCTTTGGACGTTTTGAGGGATATTCACCCCCATGAATTAACCGCTATTCATGGCATTGGACCGGCTAAGGCTACTACTATTCTAGCGGCGATCGAATTGGGAAAACGAGCTTTTCAACGACGACCGACGGAAAAAATGGTTATCGATAGTCCCGATACCGCTGCCGCTATCCTTGGCCACGAACTAATGTATCAGTCTCAGGAACGTTTCGCCGTTATTTTACTCGATGTCAAAAATCAGTTAATCGCACTAAAAGTGATTACTATCGGCACAGCCACAGAAACACTGGTACATCCGCGAGAAATCTTTCGAGAAGTAGTGAAACAATCAGCTACTAAGTTAATTATCGCCCATAATCACCCCACCGGGTCACTTGTGCCTAGTCAAGACGATATTTTACTCACAGAACAATTATTACAGGGAGCTACCTATCTAGCCATTCCTCTCCTAGATCATTTGATCCTCGGTAATGGCAACTTCCAAAGTCTTCGCCAAATCACAGATCTTTGGGAAAAATATCCCCAAGAAGATTGACAGAAAAGACACTCGATCGAGTAGTTTAATTTTTTAGCCGTTTCAATTGGGCGTTAATTTCCTCAAACATTATGCGATCGCTGTCAAGGATTGGGGAGAAAACCAAAAATTTTGGCCGCTCCTCCTAAAATGGCAACAACCAAAGCTATCAGAATCCCCCGATTGGTAAATTCCTGATCAGCGACTCTTGCAGTTAACCCTTTAATTTCTGCGGTTAGTCGCTCATCTAAAGCTTTAACGTCCCCTCTTAATTCTGATTGTCCTATCTCTAGCTTGTTTAAACGCTCGTTGACATCTCTTTGTAAAAAGTCGATTTTCCCCTCAATCCTTGTCAAGACAGCCTCAAGGGAATAAGTGACCGTTTCGTTAGACATTTTGCTAAACTCCTAATTAATTAGGGCTTGCTGAATAAATGTGAAATGTAGGCAAGGTAAGAGTTTTGTGGCTTTTCTTGCGAAACAGGTGCAAGATTTTGAGATAATCGTGCTTCAAAACCTGGCATCTTGAGCGGCGATTGCGTCCTGTAGGGGCGAAGCATTCGGGTAATAACCTATCGGTGAAACCGTAGATTTTCTATCCGAATGCTTCGCCCGTACTTTTTCAGCAAACCCTAATTAAGCAATCTCAATTAATTGTTAGATAGTGGCGCAGGCTTCTGGTTCTTTGTATTTTATCTTTAATTGTAACCAGCTACTTAGTCGATGAGTCGATCATAGGTGCTGCGTTACGACGGATTCTCACCTTCGAGTCAAAGCAGCAATTTTGGCCGTCTCGCGCACCCTTTCCTCCCCACTTCCCAATTCATAATTCACAATTTATAATTCCCATGGGACCGAAATCTGGGTAAAATTTGAGAGATACAATCGGTCAATTGGGCATGGATTATAAAGAAGCGGGCGTGGATGTGGAAGCGGGACGCGCTTTTGTCGAGAAAATTCGCCAAAATGTGGAAAGTACCTTCCGTCCTGAAGTTATCGGCGGTTTAGGCGGTTTTGGCGGCTATTTTCAGTTACCTTCCGGTTATCGGCAACCGGTGTTAGTATCGGGAACTGATGGTGTGGGAACCAAGCTGAAAATTGCCCATAGTCTCAATTGCCATGATACGGTGGGAATTGACCTGGTGGCCATGTGCGTCAACGATGTCTTAACCTCCGGGGCTGAACCTTTATTTTTCTTGGATTATCTGGCCACCGGTAAACTGGAAGCGTCACAGTTAGCGGCGGTGGTATCGGGAATCGCTAGGGCCTGTCGTGATAGTGGTTGTACTCTTTTGGGAGGGGAAACGGCGGAGATGCCGGGGTTTTATTCGGCCGGAGAGTACGATTTAGCGGGTTTTTGCGTCGGTATTGTCGAAAAAAGTCAATTACTCGACGGCAGTAAGGTGCAAATCGGCGATGTGGCCATCGGTTTAGCCAGTAGTGGGGTTCACAGTAACGGTTTTAGTCTTGTTCGCAAGATTATCGACACCCAGGGCTTAAATTGGCAAGATTGCCCCGCAATTTTGGCTGGCTCTAGCTTAGGTGAAGTTTTGTTAACTCCCACTAGACTTTATGTCAAACCTGTGCTAGAACTGCTGCGCTCTGGGTTAGATATTCACGCCATGGCCCACATTACCGGGGGTGGCATCCCGGAAAATTTGCCCCGCTGCTTAGGTAAAGGGCATTCTGTGCGGATTTACCCCGCAAGTTGGCCAGTTTTGCCGATTTTTCACTGGTTAGCCCAGATGGGATCGGTTAATTCCGAAGCCATGTTTAATACTTTTAATATGGGTATCGGTTTTGTGATCATCGTCCCATCAGAGCTGGCGCAATTGACTATTAATCAACTACAATCCTCTGGGATTAATGCCTACCAAATCGGGGAAGTGATTGCGGGTAAGGGGGAGATTGTTGGGCTTAATTAAAGTTAGCTCAAGCGGGGGAAACGTTGGTCTATCACTTCAAAATGTCGGTCTATCGCTTCAAAACGTTGATCTACTGCTGTTTGCCAGCTTTTCAATTGGTTGAGAACGTCGGCCAAGCTGGGTTCTTCAGTGGACATGGTGACACCTAGGAGAATTTGATCGCCTAGCACAATTATAAGCTTAAGTCAAGTTTTTTTGATGATAATTAACTTTTTTGTCGGTAATATTTTGACCTTGTTCCAGTGTTGGAGATGACCAGTATTTCTATTCTAATAAGGTCTCTTTAATTGTTGTTAAAACTTTGCTATCTTTGACCATCCAAGCATGAAGCAATACGGGAATCGAAATTTCTTTGCCCACCGATAAACGGGAACTATGGGCGGGAAATATCATTAAATCGTAGGGAGTCCAGATAATTGTGGTTTTAATTTTATTTAAAATTTGTTGACAATCTTGATTTAAATCCTCTAGAAATTGACTCCCCGGCTGCATTTGTTTAATCCCATCTAAGGGTAAACCATAAGCGGTTAAAGTACCTCGATTGGGGGCAGAAATATTTAGGTAACGTTGCACTCTCTCTACTCCTCCCAATCTTTGCAGGTAGTAGCGGGTAATTAGTCCCCCCATACTAAACCCGATCAGATCTACTTTCTGCTCTTTAGCAAAGTTTTTCTCGATATAATTGTCCACCTGACTGGCTAAAACTTCTAACTTTTCGTAACCATGATTAGGAATTAGATTAAAACTGTGCACCTGCCAACCATGATGGTTTAAATACTCGCTCATCGGTTTAAAAACGGCAGTAGTGTCCAGAAAACCATGCACTAAAACAACGGGATTCATAGATGAGGTTTACCCTTGAATTCTGAATCTATTCTAACGGATAATAGGGATAATTATCGAAAAATCTGGTTCTTCGTTACTTGGTATGGTTCGATAGGGGGGCATAAATCGACTAAATCCTTATCTGGCAAGAGACTTAATTGATTAGTTCGCTCTAGTTCAAAAACAATTGACAAAAATCGCTAAGGGAGGGGACGAAATCTGGTAATCTCAGGGCTATGGATGAGAAGCCGCTACTAGAGATACCAAGAATTGGTGCAGAGGATTGGGAGCAGACCCCAGCCAGGCTCAGACAGCCTTTATCGGTGAACGGTAAACAGTTACGGTTTTTCGGGACTTGTTATGCAAATAATTAATTTAAAATAAAATTCGACGGGAGAGCGTACACCCAAAAGTGTCCAAAATCTATAAAGAAAGAAACTTAAGAGACAAACAGGTTAATACCAAAAGATAGATAATAGAGTTAAGAGAAGAGCCAGATTACAATCACTTTATGAGTATGAGGGATGAGCCAGAAATGGAAGATGATTTCAGGTCTGTACTTTGGTCTGCCTTAATTTTATTTTTTCTCAAACGTAGGTATTTACCTTCAAATTCCATCTATGTTATTGCTCGCAAAGTCAACCTTTTATTGCTAATAACTTTTCTGGAAGGTTATCACCTTTTCTCGCAGGCAATCGCTGGTACAGAGTACCCTTGATCTTAATCAGCGAAAAAGTGTATGAGTTATTTTGGCGGCATTCCGCTCCCAATCAACACCCTCGTTGGGGTTGGGGAGTATGGGCAGGGTCGGAGTTGAGCAAGTGGGCAGAAAAAAGCTGGTAAAATAACTCTAGGCAACCCTAAAAACAATTCATGAAAGCGCAAACAACAAGTAAAGATAGCCTGATCCTACGGCAAGAAGTACTGGGATCCCGTCGCCCTAGTAACTATTTTTGGGCTGTAATCGTCTCTATTGGCGGTCTAGGGTTTCTCCTCGCTGGTCTTTCCAGTTATTTGAAGGTCAATCTACTTCTCGTTAGCGATACCAGTGCCTTACAATTTATTCCCCAAGGAGTCGCCCTCCTCTTTTATGGTACTGCGGGGAGCCTTTTAGCCCTCTATCTCTGGTTATCTCTCCTCTGGAATGTCGGAGGTGGTTACAACGAGTTCAATAAGGAAACTGGCAAAGTTAAAATCTTTCGTTGGGGCTACCCCGGCAAAAATCGTCGCATTGATCTCGATTGGCCTCTCGAAGATGTGCAAGCTGTGCGGGCCGAAGTGCGAGAAGGACTCAACCCGAAACGGGAACTATTTCTGCGGATTAAACAGCGTCGCGATATCCCTTTAACTCGCGTCGGTGATCCTATGTCCCTCTCGGAATTGGAAAATCAAGGAGCGGAACTCGCTCGTTTTTTGGAAATTCCTCTAGAGGGATTGTAGTCCTTTTTTCGCTCTTTTTGGCTATAAAATAATGATGAAGATAAGAAAATCTGGCTGGCTGTCTGTAGTTTGTGTTTTTTTGATCACAACGACGACACTTTTCGGCTGTTCTTCCCCAGAAGCTAACTCCACCCCCGATAATTCTAGTAGCGCCCAAACCTCTCAACCTGCCAGTTCGGGCAGTGTCAACATGGATAATTACAAACCCCGCTTAGATGGAACTGCCGTCGTCGAGATGATTATTAAGGGTAAACCGGTAACGATCGAAATTGATGGCAATGCGGCCCCAATTACTGCCGGTAACTTTGTGGATCTGGTGGGGAGAGGTTTTTATAATGGTTTAACTTTCCATCGCGTGGTTAAGGAACCGCAGCCTTTTGTCGCCCAAGGTGGTGATCCCCAGGGTCGCGGAACCGGTGGTTTTGTCGATCCGGAAACCAAGCAACCCCGTTATGTTCCCCTGGAAATTCTCCGCAAAGACGAAAAAGAGCCGATTTATGGGCAAGCAATCGGTCAACAGGCCACGGCGCGCACTCCCATCGTCGCTTTACCCCATAAACGCGGTGCGATTGCCATGGCCCGTTCTCAACAACCTAATTCCGCTTCTTCTCAGTTTTATTTTGCCCTGTCGGATATCAATTTCCTCGATGGTGATTATGCCGTTTTTGGTTATGTAACTAAGGGAATGGAAGTGATCGATACGATCAAACAAGGGGATAAAATTGACTCGGCTAAAGTTATTTCTGGTGCGGAAAACCTGAAAAAATAGCGATCGGTTAGGGTGGGTTCGCACGACGATAATTTAATATTCGCCCTAACCCAGCAAATTATTGGCCATTTAATATTCTGATAACTGATAACTGATAACTGATAACTGATAAATGAATGTTGTGGTGACGGGAATTGGTTTGATCAGTTCTCTGGGAAATTTAAGTCAGAGTTGGCAAAGATTACTAGAGGGCAAAACTGGTATAACTAGGCAACAACCCTTTTCTGATTTACCCCCATTACCCTTGGCTTTAATCGGTCACAAACCCGCATTTTTAGAGGATTTAACCAAAATTGCCCTAATTGCCGCCCTTGAAGACGCAAAATTAACGCCTCCCTTAAAGGATTGTGGTGTCACTATCGGTTCTAGTCGCGGTTGTCAGGGTTTATGGGAACGGATGGCAACGACGGGAATAGTAGAAAACTGGTTAGATAGTTTGCCCGATCGCGCCTCGGTATTGACCGCTAGAATTATAGAAACCAGCGCCCCAGTCTTAGCACCGATGGCAGCCTGTGCCACGGCTATCTGGTCGATCGCGCAGGGTGTAGAATTAATTACTATGGGAGAATGCGATCGAGTTTTAGCCGGGGCGATCGAAACCCCGATCACTCCCTTAACTCTGGTGGGATTTGAACAGATTGGAGCTTTGGCGAAAACGGGCTGTTATCCTTTTGATAGAGCTAGAGAGGGTTTGGTTTTGGGCGAAGGTGGGGCGATTTTAGTCCTCGAATCGGAGGAACTGGCTCTCCGCAGAAATGCCCCCATCTACGGGCAAATTTTGGGCTATGGTTTTACCTGCGATGCCGATCATCTGAGCGCCCCGGCGGTGGATAATCGTAGTGCTACCAAAGCCATAGAATTATGTCTGCACAGAAGTCAATTAAGAAAAGATGAAATTAATTACATTCACGCCCACGGCACTAGCACGCGTTTAAACGATGAACGGGAAGCAAACCTGATCGCCAGCATTTTTGGCTCGCAAGTGGCTGTAAGCTCGACAAAAGGGGCAACAGGACACACTTTAGGGGCTTCGGGGGCATTAGGCGTGGCTTTTTGTTTAATGGCCCTCAAAAATCAGCTAATTCCCCCCTGTGTCGGTGTGCGCGAGTCGCCTTTCCAATTAAATTTAACGAGATCGGCTGTTAATTTTTCCCCGCACAATTGTCTCTGTCTTAGTTTCGGGTTCGGAGGACAAAATGCAGCGATCGCAGTGGAGAGATGGGGGAGAGGGGAGTGCCGGAGAGGGGAAAGTGGGGGGACGACTTCGCCGGGTAAACCCATCTAAATTTTGTTAAGTTAGAGTTTGCTGCCGTTTACCCAGACTTTTTCAACACCACCCATTCGGTCGCTAGAAACCAGCCGATATGTTAAGTTTTGAAAACTTGACGGCAATTTACGCGACTTCTACCCTACCCTGGAAGAAGGTCATCAAACTGTCAGAAAATATACAGAAGTCGGTCAATAACGATAAGGAAAAGCCCCAACGCCGCCATCCTCAGAAAGCTGAGGAAAGTGCGATATGAAAACAATCGTCAACTGTCTTTCAAGTCTAACCATGCTCGGGAGGAACGATCATGAGCGACAATAATATTGAGATCAAAGTATTCGGATCGCGCAAGGAATATGCAAGCCTTGATTCGCAGGATGAGCCTCGAGTAGCAGAGGTAATTCGTACTCGCGTCCTTCCTCAGTCCGAAGCGGAATATTTCCGTGTCAATGTGAAGGTTAAGCGCCGGAGAGACCGAACCCCTGCGTATCTCGTCGCCTATCTGTTGAGGAAAGATATTTATCTGGCCGAGGTAGTTAAGGTAGATGTCGATAGTGATTTTCAGGTAAGCGATATCACATATAACTACGAAGACTCGGATGAAGATGAGGACGAGGAGGGAGAAGACTACACAGAGGAGGAGAATTATCTTAAGGAAGAATGGGATGAATACGCCTTCGACTTCGTCGCCGCTACGCCAGTGCCGGAGATATCTACTGCCAAGGCCGCTGTCGAATACTTGCACGATCTGGCTACCAAAGCTGGACTCAAGTCCAGGATGCTGCTTGGCGCAGAGGCTACGGTAGCTAACTACAAGCTTTATCTCACGTCTGGACTCAAGGGATTCGTGAACGTCGGTCACGGGAATCCGAACGGCATCGCTCTCGCTGACGGTTCTCTCAACGCGGATTGGTTTCAGAAGCTTTCCGGTAATCCTCTGAAACCTGGTGTGATCTACTTCAACTCGTGTCAGGTGCATAATGAGCCACTGAAGTCGGCGGTCATGCAGGCTGGGGCTCGGACTTTTATTGGTGGTATCGTCAATCTGTTGATCGGTCCTTCCGAAGAAGTCTGTAAATGTTTCTGGAATAAGATCTTAACCTCAACAATTCAGATGGGTGATGCCCTACACCAATGTGAGAAGGATAAGTACCCGAATGAAGGGGCACACGGCATTAGCGGCGACACCGGGCCATTCAGCATTGTGAATCTAAAACTTGCGCGCGCCATGTGGGTTCATGGTCACAGTATGCAGATCGAATATCCTGACCGACTCGATCTAGAGAAACGGATGGGATTTTACATCCAAGTCAGAGGGAAACCTTTTACCAGTAACTGGTTCCATTTTGCGATTCCAACCCCGGTAATCGTTGACGGGACAAGGCTTCTTGTTGGGTCGGTCATGATTCGCTTCCGGACGGGACCTGGTGCCTCAGTGTATGCCGTTCATGTCTATGACGGAGAAACCAAAATTGCAGCGCACGATGGTCTAAATCTATCTCCTCAAAGCGGCTTTAGTTGGCCAAGATTTGACGTACCAACTCACCCTCCTATCAGATGGGGGCTAGGTATTTCAATCGGTGTCAGATTCGGTGATGGAGCTAATCTGCCGGCAAACAAGCTTCTGGTGGAGATCAGTTCAGTAGGCTGCGATTTTGCGGTCAAGGTTTAATGGGAGTGCATATTTGGGGAAAAGGGGTGATATTTGAGTTCTTATCCCCCAAAATTAACCGAGATAACATAGCCGGAGAAAAGCCATGAGCGAACGAAAATGGATCGGTTTCGGCGATGCAGGCGAGGGAGCAACGGGCGAAACCGAAGTCAGTCAGACAGTAACACAACTCGCCACCGCAGCAATGCAGGATGCAGGCCAGCGGATCGGTGTCGCCGTCACCTACAAAGTTGGCGGTTTTTGGGAGGGGGTCGTAGAAGGTGAATCTTTCCATAGTTTAGAAGTGCCTTCGGCAACCCAGATTGAACAGGAAGGCGCACCAGCCGTACCCAAGGATGGAATATTTGTGGCCGTACCCGCCGATGCTGTCAATGTCGAGGTCAGGGTAATTGATAAGAAGATGATGCCCTTGGAGCGCGAAGTCTATTTAGCTCCAGCACCGCAGCAGTTCAAGGAGGATGAGTTCCGTGTTGTCTATCAGCCTGACCCGGCGATCTATGCGGCGGACACTCCCTTTCCAGGGCGTGATTTCGATTTCTTAGGTGTGAAGATTATTGCCGGTCTCAAAGTTGCACACATTCTCGTTTACCTGGGACAGTACTGGCCGAAATCACGCCGCCTGGAATTGGTACAGTCAATGACTCTTGAGGTCACTTACCAGACACCGCCAGCACGGGATCGCCACCCTAGCAGGAAACCCCGAGAGTTGCCCGAGCATTCTCTGATTCTCGGCTTAGATCTCATCGACGACGAACGAGATTTTTCTTCCCAGGTCGAAGATTTCTCTCAAATGAGTGATGTCGATGTCGAAGTCATCGAGGCGACCCTCGTTCCGTCCCGCCGTCCAGATCCAGGCATATCCTTGTTGGAAGCAATTGAAAGTGAAGGGCAAGATCCATCTCTAATCGGTGCGGGAATGCCGGGAAATGCTGTACTTGCAGATGCTCCTAAGCTTAAGATTCCTGGGTTGATTGCTGAATATGTCATTGTAACGAGCAGCGCACTGTCCGCTTCAGTTGAGCCGCTTCGCTCTGCCAAAAGTGGCTGGCCTTACTATGGGAAGGTGGCACTTACTGAAGATATCCGGACAGAATTTCCGTCAACCAGCCTCAAAGACTCGATTAAATTGTTCATAACTTGGGCGACTGCCAACTGGAAAGTTCCACCACGTTTTGTCGTTCTGGCAGGGGATACGGATATAATCCCCATGCACATCTACGTCCAGAACGGTGAATCCTACGCTTCGGATCATTACTATGCAGACATTTCGGGGGATCTTGTCCCCGAACTGACTGTGTCCCGTTTGCCGACCTCAGATGCGGCAACTCTCAAGAGTATCTGCGAACACCTCGTTCGTTACGGTCTCTATCGTGGTGGGGATTGGGGTGGCTGGCAAAATCAAGTCATGCTCTGTGCCTATGCTTCATCCACCTATGAAACCACCTGCGACGACATCGAAGCTAAAATCAAGAGTTGCTATCAAGTCATCAAACGTTATGCCAAGAACACATCTAAGGCGGATGTGCTCAAAACGATGAACGACAGCGTACTCTTCTCTGTTTATCGAGGGCACGGCTCGAAGACAGCTTGGTCGGCGACTAATGGTCTGAATGCCAGTGACGTGGCGAGTTTGAACAACCTGACCAGGCCGCCATTCGTACTTAGCATCTGCTGCCAGAATGGCTGGGTTGATGACAATTCCTTGGAAACTATTGCGGAAGCTTTCATCCGGCGGCGTAAGGCAGTCGCTGTATTTGCCTCGTCACGGAACTCTTGGACCTACCCCAACAACGATTTTGCTAAGTACCTATTCGACGCGGTGATGAGCGGGGGCTGTTACTCCCCTGCCGATATCATTCGCTTTGCCAAGACGAAAATGGTTCGCAACCACGGTTCGTCTAGTTACCATCAGGACAATACCGTCATGTATAACCTGTTCGGCGAGCCGACCGCACATGTGGCGAGTAACGCTGAATACTTGCGCGGGAGTTGGGCAATGGATCATGACGGCTGGCAGGGTACTCTCAACGTAACGCGAATCTGGAACTACCGAATTGAAAATTCAGCAGGTTATTCCGCCCCGGTTTGGAGTGTTTCTGGTACCTATGTAGGCTCAGATAATAAATCTTATAACTTTGTAGGAACCCTTGGTGGCTTTGACCCCAACCAACTGGGGACTGGCTCGAAGCGGAGTGACCTCAAGTTTGACATCAATATCGCCTTTTCTAGCTCGAACAATCAGCGGTTCGTGGGATATGTCCACTCGTGGACTCGCAACCGGATTTCCGGTCTATGCTGGTGGTCTAATCATCCATTCGGCTGGACGGCTTCCAAAAAGTAAGGGTTAGCTAAGGGGTGAAGCCCTGGGTGACATGAGCGCAATCGCTTCTTTAGAGAGCAAGACATGATCGCCAGAATCAAACAGGAGGTGCAATTCTCTTGAGCAAATCAATTTGACAAAGACGCGATCGCCTATTCTCAACCAACTATCTTTCAAATCTAACCATATTCAGGAGGAACAATTATGGCTATCAGCCTACCATCTGAAAATCTCCAATTTCGAGTTCCGACCGAGCTTTTACGGGAATTCAAAGCCGAACCCAGAATTGTCATCCGCCATCCTTGGGTCATTGGCATTCCCGCCCCAGAACTCTTTTTGAAGGAGGACATTCTTAACAAAATCCATGACTCAGGCTTTGAAGTCATGCTCGTCCCCAGAGAGATGAGTCGATAAAACCTATTTAGCGGAGCCTTACCTATTGAGGGCAGGCTCCTCATTGCCAACCCAACCTCTAGATAATAAGCGTCACGCCATGGGGTCGAACTTATAACAACTCAACAGGAGAGAAGTCACTGTGGATAACAGTTCAAATGGGCGACAATTAGAAATGCCTTTCCTGAGAAATATTGGGCTATTGATGACTTACAAATGTCAGGTCATGTGCCCTCACTGCATTATTGAAGCTGGTCCCCATCGAACGGAACAGACTAGCCTCACAGATGCCCTGGAATGGATTCGACAGGTGGCAGAGTATCGAAATGGCTATATCAAAGTCTTGTCTCTAACAGGAGGAGAGCCTTTTTATAACATTGATAATCTTAAAGCCATCTCTTCATTTGCAGAGCAGTGTGGCTTGATCGTCTCAGCCGTTACCAATGCTTTTTGGGCATCTACCCCAGCAAAGTCTGTTAACCTGCTCCAACAGCTTTCAGCTATCAAGATGCTATCGATTAGTTGTGATGTTTATCATCAGCGTAATATTCCCTTTGAACGAGTTGAGAATGCAATTCTGGCAGCAAAAGAGTGTCAGATTCCCTATACGGTTGCTGTCTGTACTGATAATTATGAAGACAGTGAATATCAACTGCTTCTGGAAAGGCTGGCAGCCATCACTAGCACAGATACTATTCTGACAGCAATTACCTTTCCAGCGGGAAGGGCCCTCAAATCAGCCGATCTTCTCAAATACCAGACGACTGATACACCGCCCATTTCTGCCTGTGCTGCGGGAAGTTCTCCGATCATATTTCCTGACGGTAGAGTTATTGCCTGTATCGGTCCGGTGATCGATTTAGCCTCATCCCATCCCTTAGTGCTCGGTAATTTGCGAAATGAGTCACTATCAAACATTCTCAACCGGGCGCAGATCAATCCGATCTTGCACGCTATTCGCCTTTGGGGACCAAAAAAATTAATTTCAATGGCTGAGGAGGCAGGATTGGGGCCATATCTACCTCAGACTTATATTGAGGGAAGTGTTTGCCATGCCTGTTATGGACTGATGGCAAGTGAGAAATTGGTTGAATTTTTGAACCAACTGGCTGAAGATTCTGAATTTCAGCGAAAAGTAGCCTATGGCAGGCTTTATTATCTAGAGGAATCGGAAATGCTTCAATTGATGGGATTTAAGGCTCTAGAAACGGCGGTGAACTGACAGGGATTCAGCCACACTCCTGCTTGAAGCTTAAACCCGGATTAATTGTCGAAGATACAAAATTGTGAGGTGTAGCTATGGCAACCTTTCATCTAAGCGGTCGTGTCATCGACCGTGCAACTAGCCAAGTACTCGCAGATTTACGAGTTGAGGCATGGGATAAAGACTTGTTGTGTGACGATCTGGTAGGCAGTGCTGTTACTAATGAACAAGGTGCCTTCCAGATAGAATTTAGTGAGTCCTACTTTCAAGATCTGTTTTTAGATCGCAAACCAGATTTGTTTTTTAGGGTCTTTCGTGGAGAGCAACTCATCAAAAGTACGGAAGATTCTGTTCTTTGGAATGTCAATCGTGGAGAAACGCTAATGGTTATTGAAGTTGACACATCTGTCGCCAATCCGTCCGAAAAGGACAGGCGGCAATTTAAAGCATTGCTTCTAAGCAACCCTAACTATTTCGGCAACTTCACAGACAGTCCATTCCCAGCAGTCACCAAAATAGTGAGCAATACTTACTGGGAAGAACTGACCTGTGTGGGCTTCAATCCTGAATTAGTCCAGCTTGAGGCAGTCGTGAGTATCAAGCGATCTACTGGCTACAACGGCGATCTATGTACCGATGGCTCGACAGAGTACGTGCGGTTCTTCATTGATTGGGGAGATGGCACTGGATTTCATGATGTCGGACTGGCTAGCTTTAAGGCTCATGACATCTCAGACCTGCCGCCCGAACCACAGCACCCTCTGAAATATATAGTCTATCACTCGTTGGACGAGGCGGCGTATCGCAAATACTGCGATACGCCCGTACTACCAAAAGTTAGGGCAGTTCTATCTTGGAATCAAATCCCTGACTTAGCTCCCGATGCTCTGCCAGTTTATGGCAACCGAGTAGAAGTCGACATCCAACTTCGGAAAGCCGACCCCAAGTTCTCTGGTTTGATCCAAGCAGGTATAATCAAAGCTGATCTGAATGTTTTGGAAACGGTGGATATTGAAGCCGTCTTACCTCAAGTTAAACCTCAACCTGTACCTTGGAGTAAACTTGTTGAGCAGTATAAGAAAGCTGAAGTCCCCAACCATCGCTTAGTCTATAATGCGGTATATCCTCTGCTTAAGGGAGGCAACGTAGCAGGAAAAGTCTTCCCTCAGAAGGATTTGGAGCTATCTTTGCTGAAAAGTCTTAACATTAATCTTAGTGATGTCATTGCGGTATTGGCTCAAGCTCTAGATCAAGGTAATACCACATACGAACAACTGGTTTGTCTAGGAATGGATTCGGCTCACGATATGCTAGGAGCAGTCATCCACATTAAGAAACCCTATGGATATAGCGGAGATCTTTGTAAACTAGGTTCGACAGAGTACGTTGCTTTTTGGGCTGATTGGAACAATAACGGAACCTATGACGAGTATTTAGGAACTGCTACTGTTCAAGTCCACGATATTCCTTCCATTCCTGCTGGTGGCTTATATTACGGGGTTTTGCTACCCGTTAATTTGACGCAGCGATTAAAACCTTGCAAAGAGCCAAATATTATCAGAATTCGTGGGGTTTTGTCTTGGGCTACCCCATCGTCTACCACTAATCCCAACGATTTTAATTACTGGGGCAATCGTCTTGATGCTGTAGTGCAAATTCGACCAGGAGTTCCCAATGGTGACCAATTGTATGACCTTATTTATGACGTGGGCAATGTTCCAATTGATCAAATTAGCCCCACAACCCACCTAGCTTATCCCTCTACGGGAGTTCTCAATCCTACCAATTGTTCACAACCAGCGATGGATCGTCCTTTCGGTGGAGGTGTCAGAATTGGAGGACGTATTTACAATACAGGCGCACTAGGAACAGTTCATTATCAAGTGCAGTGTAAACCTCATAGCACTTCTAATTGGGCTCCTGTTACGTATTCCCATACCTTTGAACTGATGCACCCCAATCCCTTCGATCCCCTCTATCCGAAGCAAGTGGTAACGATTAACAGTCCCGATGGTTGGTTCCCCTACCTCGAAGAGCCATTAGCTTCGCCTCCTATTTATGAGCGGACGGCTTACCTGGCTTGGTGGAATACAGGCTCCCTGGAAGGAGAGTATGACTTGCGATTGGCATACACGAAAGACTACCCCATCACCTCAAGTAGTTTCATTTACTACTCTGAGGTTGTCACCATCATCCTAGACAACACTAACTACAAGGTCAGTCCAACTCCAAACGCCGTGGTAGATACTGCTTACACCCTAGATCTGGTCATTGACGGAGGAGACTGCCATAGTTACCCACAAGTTGACACAATTAACGGACACCTGCGGGCAGTGGATAAGTATTTCTGGAAATGGGTACTGGAATTGCAACCAACAACCCACACCCATGGAACCCAAGCCAGTCCACCCTGCCGGAGCTATGGCTCGCTGATTGACCAAGGTGATGGTAATGCTCTTTGGAAGTTAGATACAACCAATCTAGACAAATGCGGTTATACCCTGAATCTATGGGCATACGATCGCACTATCGTCAACAGCAACGGAGCGATCGTCCACTGGGATAAGAAAGCAGTTGGTTTTTCAGTTGTGTAAAATTTTTCCCTTTTAATTCATCAAGTTGCCCCAAATCAGTCACAACCAATACGGAGTGTTCACGAGTTCGATCGCCTTCTGGCAGCTATGTTGTCTTAGTTGGTTTGGCAAGGCGATCGCTACTCTCCCCAAATCTCCAAAACCAACCTGTCAGATCCAGGAGTGCGCCCTGGGAAGCAGCGCCTTCATCGCTATCACTAAATAAATAGAAAAGAGAGGTATTGAAAAAATGTCTCTAGCCACCTATGGAGTATTGAAATGTCGGACTTTGGAGCGCCAAATCGATCCCGCGACCGATCCTTCGCCCCACTATCAGGTTTTGGTAAGCGATGGGCAGAAAAAACACCGCATCGCCATCAACGTCAAATCCCAAGAAAGCCCTTCCGATTTGCTGTATCTAGTCAATGACACCTTTCAGCACCCAATCTTAAATCAGTTAGCGAACTTCGGTTTAGGATTCCACAAACTGGAAAGCCAACCCGGAGGTGTGGCTCTGGATTTTATTCGCGGGAATTTGTTCCGTCCCGAAGACATGAAGCCACTGCCTGCGGACGTTCCCGGACCTGGCAATGACTTAAAGGAATTGATTGACTTGTACATCCAGCGGGCGATTCAAGCTGAGGATGCGGTTTTGTACGCCTTCGGAGCCTCCTGGGGACCAGAACCAACCACCCCTGACAAATACTTTGGTTTTCGCCCCGGCAGCGGCATTCACGACATCCACATGAATCAGGGCAGTGTGGGCAGATTCCAACGGGATAACGGTGTTTATCAGGATGGCGCAATACTGATTCATTTCCCCTCCCGCCACCAATGGATCGGCCTCTTTCTCGCGTTCGGATCCCAATCTTTCCATACCGATGATCGCACGGGCGATGCTATTACAGAGGTTCCAGTTGAGGCAGCCGTGAGGATTCTGGCGGCACTGGTGAATCCCCTGGGAGCAGATCTGGGCAAGGAGTCGGTGACGCTGATCAATGTTTCGCCGGATGTTGTCGATCTAAACGGCTGGGCATTGGCAGACAAGCAGAAGCGCAAGTCTCTTTTGCGGGACATCCGCCTCAAAGCCGGGAGCGTCGTGACGGTAGCACTGAGCGGAGCGGACGCACAACTGTCCAACGAGGGAGGCATCATCACCCTGCTAGATGCTCGGGGCATTAAAATTCATGGAGTTTCCTATACCAAGGAACAAGCTCAGAAGCAGGGATGGACGCTCCTGTTCTGAACCTGACTTTTGGCTTTAAGAAAGTCCCTAAACCCAGATTGAGGAGGAGGTCAATTTTCCCCGAAGATACCTGTACTAGAGTTTTTCCTGGCCAAGTCAAAATTGATGTACTTGGCCGTTGTTTTCTGTTGCCTGCTGCTGCTTTTCCCCGCTCCCACCTAGGCTGAAGTCTGGCATCAAGATGAAATGTGGTCTTTTGTTTGTTTTAAGAAGATAAAGGTGTATATTTGGCTGGCAACTGATATAACAACCAGGGAAATTATTGGTGGCTATTTAGAGTTTGCGGCAAAAAGTTTGTTGGTGGGGTTAGGAGTCGGTCGTCAGGGGTCAGGATTCTGTCAAGGTTTTTAGATTTATTCAGCAATCCCCAATTAGGTTTTAGATTCGTCCCTTGTGAACTGAAAACTCACATCTGATAACCGAGCGCTGATTAAGCGGTAGCTTCTAAAAATACGCCTAAATTGCGGAATTTTTGATAACGAGATTCCCGCCGTTGTTGGGGAGTTAACAAAGATAAAGCCTCTAAATTGTCACTAATAGCGGCTTTTAAATTGGCTGCCGCTCTAATCGGATCAGCATGGGCCCCTCTGGAGGGTTCAGGAACGATCTGATCGATAATATTTAACTCTTTTAAATCTTTTGAGGTAATTTTGAGGGCCACTGCTGCTTTATCGGATTTTTTGGCATCTTTCCAGAGAATGGCGGCACAAGCTTCGGGAGTCGCCACGGTATAGACAGAATGCTCTAACATTAACAGGCGATCGCCGACACCAATCCCCAAAGCGCCGCCGGAACCACCTTCGCCAATAACAGTACAAATGATCGGCACATCTAAACGGAACATTTCCCGGAGATTATAGGCGATCGCTTCTCCTTGACCTAATTTTTCCGCTTCCACCCCCGCCCAGGCGCCGGGGGTGTCAATAAAGGTTAAAATTGGCTGATTAAACTGATGGGCGTGTTCCATTAAACGCATGGCTTTACGATAACCGCCGGGGGCAGCCATGCCGAAATTTCTAGCGACATTATCCTTAGTATCCCGGCCTTTTTGATGTCCGATAATCACCACGGGACGACCGTTAAAACGGGCAACACCACCCACAAGGGCAGGATCGTCATAACCACCGCGATCCCCGTGCAACTCGAACCATTCATCGGTGATGGCTTGAATATAGTCTAGGGTACTGGGGCGCCGGGGATGACGAGCTAATTGTAGCCTTTGGGAAGGGGTGAGATTGCTAAAAATTTCACGACGTAATTGATTAGCTCGTTCGTCTAGTTGACTAATTTGTTCCGAGACATCTACGCTATTTTCTTGGGCTAATTCTTTAATCTGTTCGATGCGGGATTCTAATTCGTAGAGGGGTTTCTCAAAATCTAGGAGAAAAATCTTTTTCTCGGTAGTCTCGTTTTTAGTCATAGGTTAGTGGCTAGAAGTTTACTTGAAGCTAATCTTTTCTAGCTTACCGTTTTTCAGCGATCGATTATCGGTAGTTTCGGGATAACTGGGAGATAATTTCAGGTTATCGATCGAATTTTGTCAATTGTTGTATAATGATAGATCGTGCCTTTTTCACCCCAAGGAGGATTAGTTATGGCAGGAAGTGAACTAAAAGCGGATCTATGGGTTAACGAATATATTACCCCCTGGGACATTTATAGCCATGGGGTTTCCAGGATTTTAGCCTACAAAAAAACCGCTTTTCAGGAGATGTATATTGTTGAGTCGGGGGCCTATGGAAAAGCCTTGGTACTGGATGGGAAATGGCAATCTTGTACGGGGGATGAATTTATTTATCATGAAGCATTAGTGCAACCGGCAATGATTGCCCACCAAGAAGCAAAAACTGCTTTAATTCTGGGAGGTGGTGAAGGTGCGACAACGCGGGAGTTATTGCGTTGGAAAACAATCGAAAAAGTGATGATGATCGATATCGATGGGGATGTGGTGGCAGCTTGTAAGGAACATCTTCCCGAAATGCACCAAGGCACTTTTGATGATCCTCGTTTTCAGTTAGTTGTGGCCGATGCTTTAGAAGTTTTAGACACCACTAATGATAAATGGGATATTATTATTTCCGATCTGGTTGATCCCATCGAAGAGGGTCCCTCTTTCCCCCTATTCACGAAAGAATACTTTGAAAAACTACAAAGAGTTTTGGCAGCAAATGGCATTGTTGTTGTCCAATCTGGCCCGGTTTCTCCTCCTTCGGTGATGTATCATGCGCGTTTGGTGAATACTTTAAAAGCAGTTTTTCCCTACGTTCATTCCTATTGCGCTCCCACTCCTAGTTATGGTTCCCCTTGGGGTTTTACTCTCTGTGCTAATCATCCTTTAAATACTCGTCCCGATCCCGAGGTGGTGGATGAATTAATCACCGATACAACTACGGGAGGATTACGTTTAATTGATGGCATGAGTTTGCTCGGAATGTTACAAACTCCTCTCTATATTCGTCAAGCAATCGCACAAAATACGGAAGTTTATACCCTGGCAAAACCCCCGAAATTCTTCGGTCAAGGAGTAATCAGTAATCAGTAATCAGTTATCAGTTATCAGTTATCAGTTATCAGTTATCAGTTATCAGTTATCAGTTATCAGTAAATAAGAGTTATGATTAGAAATTGATCGAGTCTTCGTGATTAAGAATTGTTTCCAGAATTTCTATAGGAACAGTAGCAAAGTATTGCTGGAGAAAGTTTTCTAGGGCTACCGCTTCCAGAAATTGCTCAATCTTATTAATTTTTGCCTCATGATTGACTAATTCAAAGGATAAATTTTCTTGATTTTTCTTGACTTTAAAGCCATTTTCTGCTAGGGAAATTAATCCTAATTCTAGGGTATGATAACTGAGGTTTAAGCGGTTTTGTAATTGTTGACGGGAAATACTGGTTTTAGTTCTAGCTAAATATTTCCCAATCCCCACAAGGTTTATCCATGGGGTGTGAGCGGATTTTTTCAAAGGACTAGCATAGGCAAGAACTAACTTTTTATCCCGTAAAATTGCCTGTTGATATTCCCTGGAAAGTTTTGTCCAATCCCGGGGACATTCCCAGAGAAAAAGGGGATTTAATTGGCTAACTTCTTGATTAATTTCTCGATGGCGATTGTCGATTAAAAAATCTTTTTTATTGCTATAGGTTAGGGATTCTTGTTGATAGGGTTGCAAGGCAATTAAGCGCACTTCATAGCGATTTTTGGAAGTATTAAAATCTAATTCAACTACGGCATCATAACGGGTATCGGCAGCAATTTCATCTTTGTGATGACCCCACCACATACCGGGGAATCCCTGCTCGATTGAACTATCCCAGATCTCAAAAGTTGTCCGGGGATAAGCGATTTTTTTGCCTTTGAAATCTTCAAGATTTTTATGCCAAAGATTTTGAAAATAACAATTTTGAATTAATAGCTTCGGTGTCGGATTACCCATCCCGCAGGGTTCCAGTAATTTTAATTCTCGAAATAGACTTTTTCCCAATTGGGAAACCCTCACCACTGCATCCACTTCTATCTGGGAAGCAAGGGAAGTTAAATCAATTCCCGTGCGTCGCAATTGTTGATTAATTCCCTCAATAAATAGGGGTAAATTTTCTATGGTTAAACTTAAACCAGCGGCCAAAGGATGACCACCAAAACGATGTAAAAGATGGGATTGAGAGGATACTAATTGATAGAGATCGATCTCACGAATTGACCGAGCGGAACCCTTAGCAAAAGGTGGTTCACTGGTACTTAATAAAATTGTTGGTCGCTGGTATTCTTGGGCGATTTGTCCCGCAACTAATCCTAAAATTCCCGCCGGCCATTGGGGATCATCTAAAATAATTACATTAGTGGTAGAAAGATCAATTCTCTCTAGTTTTTTCTGAACTTGTTTAATAATATCCCGTTGGATTTCTTGGCGACGAATATTGGCTAATTCCGCTTGTTCAGCTAATTCGTGACAAAGCTTTTCATCTTCACTGGTGAGTAATTCCACACAAAATCTAGCATCGCCATAAATGCGACTGACAGCATTAATGCGCGGTCCAATACCGAAGGATATATCCAGGGGTCTATCTCCGGTTTTGTTACATAAATCCAGTAATTTTTTAACTCCCAAACGCTGAGTATTTTGCAGTTTTTTAAGACCTTTTTGGGCTAAATAACGACATTCTCCCGTCAATTTGACTAAATCGGCAATTAAACCAATCGCAACTAAATCCAGTAAATTTTCTAGGGGTTTTCTGGGAATATCTACCAGGGTTAAATACATCGCTTCCACTAATTTATAAGCAACGGCAACCCCAGAAAGATGATAGAAAGGATGGGTTTCCACAAAGTAGCGGGGATTAATCAGGGCAATCACCTCGGGACGCTCGTCGGGTAGGGTATGATGATCGGTGATGATAATATCGATGCCTAGACTGTTTGCATAGTCAATTTCAGCGATATTCGTGCTTCCCGTGTCACAGGTGACGATTAAACGGGTTCCTTGATGCGCTAGTTTCTCGATACCGGGACAATTGAGGCCGTGGGATTCTTTTTGGCGATCGGGTATGTAATAATCTAACTGTTGATAGGGTGGGAAAAACTGCCCCAATCCTTCCCAGAGGACACTGGTAGCGGTGACACCATCGGCATCGAAATCACCCCAAATAGTCACTTTTTCGCCTTTATTTAGGGCTTTTTCCAGTCTTTTGACGGCGAAGTTCATTTCTTGCCCAAAATCAAAGGGAGTTTTTGACTGATAAGCTTTCTCATCCAGAAACGTCCCCAGAGTCGCCCCATCTTGGACACCGCGATGCCATAATATTTGTGCCACGACGCTGCCATCCGACTCTGGGGTGTAGTCTTGGACTATTTTTAAAAACTCTTGGGAAAGAGCTACCGATGGGGGAATTTGCCAGTTAGACACGGGATATCAGGGAAAAAGTAAAAAAGGTGGCAGTTTTTGTGATTTTCCCTATCTCCATTTAGGGCTTGCTGAATAAATGTGAAATGTAGGCAAGGTAAGGGTTTTGTGGCTTTACGAGCGAAACAGGTGCAAGATTTTGAGAGAATCGTGCTTCAAAACCTTGCGTCTTCATCAGCCCGCGTCCTGTAGGGGCGAAGCATTCGGACAATAACCTATCGGTGAAACCGTAGATTTTCTATCCGAATGCTTCGCCCGTACTTTTTGCCGCAAACCCCATTTAGCCACCACTAACGGGGGGAATTAAAACTATCTCATCGCCATTTTCGAGGATTTTCTCTCCCGAAACAAACTGAAGATTGACTCCAAAACGAGTAACATTGCGCCATCTTTCTAATTGAGGATAGGGGACTATAATATAGTTTAACACTTCTGTAACGGAAGTGTAGGCAGGAAATTCGAGGTTTAATTGTGAAGTTTGATAGACTTCTTGATAAATAGCAAATAGTTTTACTGTTACCGTAATTTTTTCCATGTTTGCATCAATATTTTTCCTAGGATAATAACATCAATTGGGAACCCTGTTCGGTTTTGCGGACTTCGATGCGGTGTTGAAAAGCTTCTTTAAATTGGGGCATATGAGTTACCGTCAAAATACAGGCAAAATCGGCGGATATAGCGTTAATTGCCGCAATTAAGCGATCGCATCCTTCCGCATCCTGAGTTCCGAATCCTTCGTCAACAATGAGCATTTGTAGGGCTGTTCCGGCTCTTTGTGCCAATAATCTCGCTAAAGCTAATCGAATAGAGAAATTAATCCGAAAAGCTTCTCCTCCTGAATAGGTTTCGTAGGGACGGGATCCCCGGGTATCACCAATAATAATATCTAAAGTATCGATTGACTTTTGTTGCTGTTTCTTAGTACCTTTACCACTTTTTTGGGTTAAAAAATGCACATGAAATTGATTACCAGTTAAGCGAGCTAAGATATGATTAGTTTGGGCTTCTAACTCAGGTAAAACATTCTCAATCATCAGAGTTTGTAAACCATTTTTACCGAAAGCTAGGGCTAACTCTTTATAAACTGTATATTGTTTTTTCACTTTAGCTAAATCGCTCTCTTTTTCTGTCAGTTGTTTGCCCAAGGTTTCCAGTTGATGTAGCTTCTCCTCAACCCGACCTTTTTGGGAGAGCAATCCATCAATTATCTGTCTTCGCTGTTGAATATTAGTCGATAATGCGGCTATTTCTTGGCGATAGTCAGTCAAAGTACCAATCTTTTGAATAATATTTGCTAACTCCTGATTTATCTTCTGGCGATCCTCATTTCGCAGCTGTAATCTTTGCTCAATGTCATCAATTTTAGCAGCTATTTCTGGATAATTTTTTTCTGCTTGTTGCCA
Organism: Microcystis aeruginosa Ma_QC_C_20070703_M131; assembly: GCA_007095475.1. GTDB lineage: Bacteria > Cyanobacteriota > Cyanobacteriia > Cyanobacteriales > Microcystaceae > Microcystis > Microcystis aeruginosa_I. Next base: position 34,383 of record SFCA01000156.1, read on the forward strand.
GTCTTGATACTGTAATCTTACCCCCTGTAATTGTCGGATCAGATTTTGAATATTCTGATGTTCACTGCGATCATAATTTAAGTTTTGAATAAACTTTTCTAAGCGTTCAATTTCCTGTTTAAGTGGGGAATTTTGACCTAGTTCTCGTTTCTCCTGTTCTAGTTTAGCTAATTGATTAATTAAATTAGGTTTTTCGGCATTGATATTAGCTAAACGACGGTTTGCTTGCTTAAGTTCTGATTCTTGAATTTCTGCCCAACGCCATCTTTTTTCTTCTCCTCTGACTAAAGCATGACTTTGTTCATCATAGTTTAATAGGGCGATTTCTTGATTGATAATTTGTAATTCTTGCTGTAATTCTAGGGCATAATTGCCACTGCTTAAAAGTGCTTCTAACTCCACAAGTATCTCCTCGGTTTTCTCTAGTTCTATTTCCTTTTCTTCAATAGTTTCTAACTTGACTTCTAACTGCACATATTTTTGTTGTAAGTTCGATCTTACCGGCAATTCTTGTTTAATTTGGGCTAATTCCTCCCGTAAACGTTTTAAATCTCGATCGCAATCTGCCATCTGTTCCTGTAGGGACCAGATTTGCGCTTGAATTTGTTCTTGATGTTGATGGGTTTTCCTGATTACCTGATGACGGTGATGACTGTCTAAATTCTGTTCACACAAAGGACAAACCGAATCGGGAATATTCAATTTTTCCAATTTATCAGTTAACTCTAAAAGTTGTTCTTCATATCTTTTCTGTTGCTCCAATAAACTTTTTTTATCCACTTGTTTAACGGTTTCCTTTTCTTCCACTCGTTCACAATAGGTTTGTTTTTTGTCTAGTTCCTTAATTCGTTTGGCTAAATTGAGAGCTTCCTCTCTTAGCAGAGGAATACGAGCGATTTCTGTCTCTAATTGTTGCCGATTTCTTTGCAGTTGTTCCCGACGAGCATTAATCCAGGCTTTTTCCCGTTCCAACTGCATATTTAGATCAGCTTTTCGGCTATTTAAAGGGGCATATTTTAAAGCTAATCTATCCAATTCCTGAAGACGTTGACGATGATAATTTAACTTCTCTAATCCTGCTTGAATATCCCCCGCTTGCTCGATAATTTTTTGAGTTTCTTGTTCCTGTCTTCCCAATTCTTCTAAACGAGCGCTCGTTTGTTGGATGGGAAGGGTAAATTCGTTAATTTTTTGCTGTAATTTCTGTTCTAATTGTTGTTTATCATACTGGGCCTGTTGCCAAGCTTGTAATTGACTTGACAAACTGGCCTCTTTCTGGTCTAAATTGATTAGGCGCTCGTGTGCAGTAATAATGTCATTTTTGCGATGAAGAATAGTCCTTATTTGATTTAATTGATTGTTTAGACTAACTTTTTCCCTGTCTAATCTCTCGATTTCTGCTAATAAAGCTCGCTCCTGTTCTCTTTGCCACTGCAGCTGTTTTCCCCAATTCTGACGCTGATTTTCTTCCCCTTGTAGTTGCTGTAAACGCTGATTATTTGACTCTTGTTCTTGATTAATTTCGTCAATTTGGCTGCTCAACTCTTGCAGCTGTTCCCGATAGGAATTTTTCTCCTGAAGACGGAGTTTGATACTTTCTACCTGCTGCTCGATCTGGAGGGACTGTCCGTCAAATTGTTTCGATATATCCTTGGCTTTATTTGCTAAAATTTCATAGCGATCGAGTTGTAATAATTCTGCTAAAATCTGTTTACGACCACTGGGAGGCTGTTTCATAAACTCGTCCGCTTGTCCCTGTCGTAAATAAGCAGAATTAATGAAAGTTTTATGGTCTATTTTTAGATAAGTATTAATCTGTGCTTGGGTATCTTTAATACTTTTACCCGATAAAGGACGAAAACTTTGATCATTAATCACCTGAAAATCTAAACCAGAAGCTTTCCCCCCCCGGTGACGACTACGGATAATTTTATAGATTTCTCCCCCATAACTAAACTCGAAATCTACCCGCGCATAATCGCTGCCCGCATGAATCACATCATCAGCAATCGAGACGCGACTTTCTCCCCAAATTGCCCAAGTAATTGCTTCCAGTAAAGAGGATTTTCCCGCACCATTGGCACCACAAATACAGGCAGTATGTAATCCGCGAAAATCTAGCACTGCCTCGCGATAACTGAGAAAATTTTTTAGGGTTAATTGTAGGGGAATCATAAGCTGGGGAGATGGGAGTGGGGAAGTGGGGAGAGGGGGAGAATGCAGTATAGGTTAGAAATTCATCAGAGGATAAAAAACTGGGGAAAAGATAGCTTCAGCGCAATACATCTGGGTGAATCTATTCGGTATCAATAACCTCCTCCTGCAATAACCTCTGATCAAAGCTTAACTGAAATCCAGCCGGGGACAAATGCGCTTTTTTGGTTCTCCGCAATTCTCCTCACCATTAGGGATTAAGTAAGTCTTGCGGCTGAAGGATGATGATATTAGGAAGGGGAACAAAGTCATCAGGATTAAAGGTTAATAAATGAGTGATACTATGAGCTTTCATAACAGCCAGAAGCCTAATATCGTGAGTCCTTTTTCCCTTGATGTTATAGTCAGTGACTAATTGAAACCAAAGGGTAAATATCTCTGGCGTTTCTTCGAGGACAGTGAATCTGGTTAGAAATTGATTGATTTGATTTTTAGTTCTTTCAGGAGTCCAGCCTAACCCATTAACCTCAGTAGGACGGGTGGCAACTACCCAAAACTCAATGATAATTTGTGAGGTCAAGCAGCATTTATGTCCTTGCTCTATTAAGATATAGGTCGCATCTCTTGCTAAGGCATAATTAGCGGAAATTCGGTCACTCAGCCTCAGTAAAATATTAGTATCAAATAGATATTTAGCCATTAGTCATAGATAGTTTCACGCCCTAAGGCTTCATCGGGTAATCCCGGGGTATCCTTGGGTTGACTTTCCAGAAATTTTAGCCAATCTTCTGCTTTTTCTTGGGAGGTCATCTCTGCAATTTTTGGCGAAGTTATCTGAGTTAGAAATTGGCTGAAGTTTAAGACTTCTTGTTGTTTTTCTAAAGGAAGTTTTCGCAAGTTTTCGATAATGGCTTGTTCGATATTCATCAAAATTCAGCTTGTCGATTAATCGGCGTACTAAAAAGCATCAATCTCTTCAATACCTGCCGTTTCCCCATTATATCACCCCCCGCTCTGGCACTGACCAAATCCCCCCACTTGACTGGGATATTATTCCTACGCAAGTCCCTAACCGCTCAGGGTCCCTCGATTTGCTACTCTAAAGGAAAGATAACCGATTCTTAAGACCAAATCTATGAGCATTCCCGAAATTAGCGTCCATGAACTCGCTCTCCGTTTAGCTGATCATGATCCTAATTTACAACTTATTGATGTGCGCGAACCGGAGGAAGTTGCGATCGCATCTGTGGCCAGTTTTACCATTTTACCCTTGAGTCAATACCAAGAATGGTCGCCCACTATTGCCAGCCAATTCAACCCCCAAGCGGAAACCCTCGTTATCTGTCACCATGGCATGAGATCCCTACAGATGTGCCAATGGCTACAAAGTCAGGGTTTTACTAATGTTAAAAATATTAACGGTGGCATCGATGCTTATTCCCTCCTCGTCGATCCTAATATTCCCCGTTACTAATTTTCATGGCCCCCATCGGCAAAAGAGAGGGGTAAACTATCCCCTTTCTCCCCACGGAGGACTGATAACTGATAACTGATTACTGATTAAGCGTTATACTGTCTGAAAAAATGTTATAAATCTTTATCTTAAGATTATCCCCCTATGTCCGCTAGAACCCATCTCAGCGATCGCTATCAACATATCTTAAAGGCGACAATCCAACATTATATCGCCACAGCCGAACCGGTTGGCTCGAAAACTCTGCTGGAGGAGTACAATTTTACTGTTAGTTCCGCCACGATTCGCAATGCTCTCGGTAAACTGGAAAAAGAAGGTTTACTCTATCAACCCCACACTTCCTCCGGACGCATTCCCTCCGATTGGGGTTATCGTCTCTACGTCGATGAGTTAATGACTCCCGATGACCGTATCGGCGAAAAAATCGGCTATTATCTGCATCGAAACGCTAAATCTCCCGCTTGGAGTCTCGAAAGTCTGCTGCAACGGGCCACCCAATTTTTAGCCGGTTTAAGCGGTTATATCGCTATCGTTACCCTTCCCCACACCCTCACTAATACCCTGCGTCATCTGCAATTAATTCCCGTCTCAGCCAAGCAGATCATGTTAATTATTGTTACAGATAGTTTACAAACACGCTCGGTTATGATAGAGATTCCTGAGTCTATGGCAACGGACAAGGGGGATGGATTAGCAGAAGAATTACAAATCCTCTCTAATTTTCTCGGCGAAAAATTAAAAGGTTATTGCTTGGCAGATTTAATTAACCTCAATTGGCAGCAAATCGAGCGAGAATTTGCCCGTTATACCCATTTTCTCCGACAATTAAGCCAAGAAATCAGCGCTAGTCTCCAATCCACTGCCACCCCAGAGATTATCGTCCATGGTGTCGCTGAAGTCATTCGACAGCCAGAATTCGCCCAATGGCAACAAGTACAAATGTTACTGCATCTATTGGAAGCAGAACAGGATCGCCTTTTACCCCTGATTTTACAAAGACCAGAACCAGAAAAATCAGCTAAAAAAGTCAAAATCACCATTGGTTCCGAAAATCCTCTGGAATCCATGCGCCCTTGTACTCTTATCTCCGCTTTTTATCAACAGGGAGATACTCCCGTCGGTAGTGTTGGTATTATCGGACCGACGCGAATGTTATACGAAAATACTATTCCCCTGGTGGAATCCACCGCTAACTATCTCAGCGAGGCTATAAGTAAGTAGATATCCCCCGCAAAGGTTCGGGAATAGGACAATCGACAGTAAACTCTAAAATTGTCTCACCATCGCCCAAATAGCCAGAATTGGCAAAACAGAGCAACATCCGCACCAGCGCCACCCACACCTCCGCATCAAACTCCCAATCCTGTCCCCGACGCGCTCCACAGGCGATCGATTTTAGCGCCCAAAAATAACTATTTCTCACCACCGAACCGCCTTTTTTATAAACCGGTACATCCTCATGGTGAACATAAAGAATATCATCTTTAGCGATCGCTCTCATCGGTGGCTAGGAAAGTTATAGGAATTTTCAGTTTACCGTCTAGAGAATAACACCCTATAGGAAATTTTGGGGGCATCCCCTGCACCCCTGCCATTTTTAATAACTTCTGTTGATCACCACAAATAAGAAATGCTGCTTTTCTAGTGGAAGCACAAAAAGCTATAATTCTACCTTAAACCCTCGTTTTTTATCCCTAGAGCGATCGAGTTTTCCTGATTATTATTCAGCTATGACCACCGATACTATCACCACTCCCTCACCCAAAAAACTCTGGTTAGCAGCCCTTAAACCACCAATGTATAGTGTGGCGATTATACCGATTATTTTGGGAACAGCGATCGCTTATCAGGAAACAGGTCAATTTTCTTCCCCGATTTTTGTCACTTTTATCCTCTCAGCTATTTTAATTCTCGCTTGGTTAAATCTCAGTAATGATGTTTTTGATGCCGATACCGGAATCGATGTCAATAAAGCCCATTCGATCGTTAATTTAACTGGCAATAAATCTTTAATTTTCTGGCTAAGTAATCTTTTTCTCTTATTAGGCATCGCTGGCATTTTTGCTATTAGTTATTGGCGAGGCGATTGGACTATCCTAGAATTAATCGCCCTCTGCTGTTTTTTTGGCTATACCTATCAAGGGCCTCCCTTCCGTCTCGGTTATCAAGGATTAGGTGAAATTATCTGTTTCTTTACTTTTGGACCCTTGGCGATTGCGGCTGCCTACTATTCCCAAGTGGGTGCTTTTTCTCTCTCTAGTCTAGCAGCTTCAATTATTATCGGGATTACCACTTCTATCATCCTTTTTTGTTCCCATTTCCATCAAGTTGCCGATGATCTCAAAGCGGGTAAAAAATCACCTATTGCTCGTTTAGGTACTTTAAAAGGTTCTAAAGTTTTAACCGTAGTGACGGTTCTCGTTTACGTTTTAACGGTAGTTTTTGTCCTGCTGCAGGTTTATCCCCCTCTCACCCTCTTAATCTTCCTTAGTCTCCCTTTCGCTTGGCAATTAGTCCACCACGTTAACAAAAATCATGACCAACCTCAGCTAGTCAGTAACTGCAAGTTTATAGCGGTTAATCTTCACTTTTTTAGTGGCCTTCTCTTCTCCCTTGGTTATTGCCTTGCTTCCCGTTGATCAACCCGATTTTTTTTCTTAAACCCCTTTATCAGTTATCAGTTATCAGTTATCAGTTATCAGATTTGAGTTTTAAGTGGGCCGTATTAAATAAGGCGGATTCAGCCTTAGTCTGGTACATCTTCCAGTTTCCTACTGTCTTTTTACTGTTTACTGATCACTGTTTACTGATGACTGATGACTGTACCCGATCGAGTTTGCACTTATTGACGGAAAAGTGACAGAATAGGGAGATAGATCGCTACAAATCAAGGTTAGCATGAGTGAACAACCCCTCGGATCGGTTATTCAAGGTTCCCTGAGTGAAGGTTTAGAAATCCGTCTTTATCCGGATATTTCCGTGGAAGATATGCGCGTCGGTAAATTTTTGGTGGTGCAAGGCACTCGCTCGCGTTTTTTCTGTCTCCTCACCGATGTCTCCCTGGGTAACTCCAGTCCCCGGATTATTGCGAATCCTCCCCATCCCGATGATAGTTTTATGCGCGATGTTTTGGCGGGTAGCGGCACTTATGGTACTATTGAACTATCGCCTATGCTCATGTTTACTCCGACTGGAGGTAATTCCCCGGCAGTTTCCGACACTTCTTTAGGCTCTTTTCAACCCCAAACTAGCGCCGATTTAGAATTACTGCCAGTTAAAACTATTCCCGCGCATTTTAGCCAAGTTTATGAAGCTTGTGAGCAGGATTTTCGCATGGTTTTCGGTTGGGAAGATGATCCCACCAGAAAGAATTTTGCTATTGGTCAACCCCTTGACATGGACGTGCCAATATGTATTAATCTCGATCGCTTTGTGGAACGTAGTAACGGTGTTTTTGGCAAATCCGGGACGGGAAAATCCTTTTTAACCAGATTACTAATTTCGGGCATTATTCGCAAACAAGCAGGGGTTAACCTCATGTTTGATATGCACTCGGAATACGGTTGGGAAGCGATGAAAGAAGGGAAGGAGGTTTCTACGGTGAAAGGATTATGTCAATTATTCCCTGGACAGGTGGAAATTTATACCCTCGATCCCGATTCTACCAAACGCCGGGGAGTACGAGGAGCGCAGGAATTATTCTTAAGTTATAATCAGATTGAAATCGAAGATATTCGTTTAATCGGTCGGGAATTAGGCATCTCGGAAGCTAGTTTAGATAATGCCAATATTCTCTATAACGAGTATGGAGAATCTTGGATCGTTCAGTTATTAAATATGAGTAACGAGGATATTAAAATCTTCTGTACGGAAAAACAAGGCCATGCGGGATCAATTATGTCCCTCCAGAGAAAATTAATGCGTCTAGATAGTTTGAAATATTTAAAAAGTGTTTGTCCCCACAATTATATCGATCAGGTTTTACAAGCTTTAGATGCAGGTAAGCACGTTGTCATTGAATTTGGCTCCCAAAGTAATATGCTTTCCTATATGTTAGCTACCAATATGATCACCCGTCGGATTCATGCTAATTATGTTAAAAAAGCTGAATATTTTTTACAAACTAAAAACCCCGTTGATCGGCCGCAACAGTTAGTGATTACCATTGAAGAAGCTCATCGATTTTTAGATTCTGCCGTAGTCCATCAAACTATCTTTGGAACCATCGCCCGGGAGATGCGAAAATACTTTGTTACTCTCTTAATTGTCGATCAAAGACCTTCAGGAATTGATAACGAAGTTATGTCTCAGGTAGGGACGAGAATCACCTGTTTATTAAACGATGAAAAGGACATCGAAGCCATATTTACTGGGGTTTCTGGAGGGGGAAGTTTGCGATCGGTTTTAGCGAAATTAGACTCAAAACAACAAGCTTTAGTTTTAGGTCATGCGGTTCCTATGCCGGTGGTAATTCGTACTCGCGCCTACGATCAAAAATTCTATGCTGAAATAGGTGCGACCGACTGGCGAGAATTACCCGATGAGGAAGTATTAGCGGCGGCCAAAATTGCCAAAGCCGATCTAGGATTTTAGAAAAATTAATTTTTGATTGTAGAATAGAGTTGGATTGTTTTTACTGTTTACCTCCCATGACCGCTCAAATACCGATCTCGAAGATCAGCTTATACGATCGAGATTTTCAGCTATGGATCGAGACAACCGTTAACCAATTACGACAGGAGGATTTTGCCTCGGTTGACTGGACTAATCTGATCGAGGAATTAGCAAGTATGGGAAAAAATAATCGACACGCTCTCAAAAGTTTGTTAATTCAATTATTAGCTCATCTGCTTAAGTTAGTTTATTGGCAGACGGAAAGGGAGTATAATGCTAATAAATGGGAAGCGGCAATTATTAATTTTCGAGTTCAAATTGCCGATCTGCTGGAAGACAGTCCTAGCTTAAAACCTTATCTCCTCGAAATTTTCGATTCTTGTTATGGAAAAGCTAGGCAAATAGTCTCGACATTGAGCAAGCAAGAAATTCCCATAGAAGTCATTATTACCCCAGCAGAAACCCTGGCTGAAAACTGGTTTCCCTAACTATGCAACAAGGTGATTTAATCGAGATCGAGATTACCGACCTCAATCATACGGGCGAAGGTGTGGGAAAATACCGAGGACAGGTGATTTTTGTGCCAGATACGGTCATTGGCGATCGCATTCAAACTCGCATCACCTATATCAAAAAAAGTCATGCGATCGGCAAAATACAAACTATTCTACAAGCTTCTCCCCATCGTATCCGGCCCCGCTGCATCGTCGCCGATAAATGTGGTGGTTGTCAATGGCAACACATCGAGGATCAATTTCAGCGCCTGGTCAAAAAAGAGCAAGTACAAGAGGTATTAACCAGAATTGGCGGGTTTACCGATCCTTTGGTTTATCCTCCCCTCACCGGTAATTCTCCCCTCGCTTATCGCAATAAAGCTACCTATCCCCTCGGATTTTCCCCCACCGGCAATGTGCAAGCGGGTTATTATCGTCGCGGCAGCCATCATCTGATTAATCTCAATCAATGTCCGATTCAAGATCAGGCTTTAAATCCGTTTCTAGCAGAGATAAAACAGGATATTCAGGAGCAAGGCTGGTCAATTTACGATGAAAAGACCCATCAAGGACAATTACGCCATTTATCCCTGAGAATTGGCCGCCACACTGGAGAAATTTTATTAACCCTGATTAGTACCGATAATAATTTACAGGGAATTGAGACCCAGGCGCGGCAATGGCTGGCAAAATACGGCAATTTAGTCGGTGTAACCGTCAATTATAACCCCGATCGAGGTAATGCTATTTTTGGCAGTCAGACTCAAACTATCGCCGGACGGGACTATATTACCGAAAAGTTCGCCGGATTAACCTATCAATTGGCTGCCGATACCTTTTTTCAGGTTAATACAGAGGCTGCTGAAGCCTTATTTGCGGTTATTTGCCAGAAATTAGAGCTTAAAGGTGAAGAAATTCTTATTGATGCCTACTGTGGTATCGGTACTTTTACTTTACCCCTCGCTAAACGGGTTAAAGAGGTGATTGGACTAGAATCCTATAGCTTTTCCCTTGATCGAGCCAAAATTAACGCCCAATTAAATGATATTACCAACACAACCTTTATTTTGGGGGCAGTAGAAAAAACTTTACCGCAACTGACAGTTAAACCCGACATTATTCTACTCGATCCGCCCCGCAAAGGTTGCGATCGATCTGTCCTTGATAGCCTGTTACAGCTGCAAAGTCAACGCATTGTTTATATCAGTTGTCAAAGTGCAACTTTAGCCAGAGACTTGCAATATCTCTGTCAAACAGGCGATTATCAACTGCTAGAAGTGCAAACCGCCGATTTCTTTCCCCAAACTCCCCACGTCGAATGCGCTGCTTTTCTTAGACAAAAAAACACAAATATGGTAGGATGAAATAAGGGCAAAAACCCGACCCTTTAGCCGTTTATGGCTGAAAAGTCAATGGTTAAGGATAATAGCATATTAAGCCCCGTTCCAGTTAACTACTTTTTTGATTAACTACTCGCTCAGAGCTGCCTTGATTCTCGATTGGTGTGTAGATCAATCATAAAAATATCTAATCCATCTCAGAGACAGAAAAGGAATAAAATATGACTCATTAGGTATGGCAATCATCGGTTAAGAGACCTTAATCTTTCTGTAAGAGAACAGTCATTGAATAAAAGCTAGAGGTAAAGCGCGTGATTGCTATTTCACTGCCCACAAGCAAACGAAGCTGGAACACCATGAGTTTCGCTTCCACCTTGTATCTTTGTCCGATTTTAGATTTATTGACCGCTAGTATTCCCGAAGAATTAGAACCAGAAATTAGATTAGGATTGCAAGAAGCTTTAGTTAATGCCGCTAAACACGGCAATCATCTCGATCCCAGTAAGACCGTGGTCGTTCACTTTTCCAGCAGTAAAGACGAGTATTCTTGGGTAATTACCGACGAAGGTTGTGGATTTACCCCCCGTTGTCCCCATCATGGCTGTAGTTGCGATTGTCCCAATTTTCCCCCCGAAGAAGCAGAAAATGGCCGAGGACTGTGTATGTTATATCAAATCTTCGACCAAGTTCACTGGAATCAAAAAGGAACCCAACTGAAACTTTGTAAACAAATTAAACAGGAACGCTGGTTGAATTAATGACCATGACCGTGAGAAGGACAGGGAGGAGCAGAAATCGAGCGATCGAGCCAGCCTGTAGCCTGTTGTAGCCGAGGAAGTGCTTCTTCTGGCTGATTATCTAATAAAAACACCAAAGCCGTCCCTAATTGTTCGGCAGCCCGAGCATTACGATTGGCCTTCAGACGATGCCAGTCAATCGGTGCGATCGCCAAACGTTCCGCCAAAATCCGCGCCAATTCCAGGGTAGATAGATGATCAATAGTCTGAGATGAGGAAGAGACAGGGGATGGAATCATAATCAAAAGGTTTCGTAAAACCGTAAAATCGTCTATAACTATAGTTTAGACGCAGGAAATCGCATCGAGTCCATGTCCTTAGAAGAAAACCCATACCCTAACGATGAATCGGCAGAATTTACCCAAGCGATTGAAGAAGTCGAAGCGGCGATCGCAACATTAAAAGACCGTTATCGACAGATCAACGAAGCAGAACAGCAAAAAAAAGACCTAGAGGCACAATTTAGCCAAATAGAACCCCAATGGCGGGAAAATCCCCTACCTGAACTAGAAAAGGAATTGGCAGAAATTCGCGAACAGATTCAAGAATTAGAGGTAATTTTAGAAAGCAATTTACTCAAAGAAGGGGAATTAAAGCGCCTATTCTGGGAAGGAATCCGTCGCGGACTGCTGGGGGAAGTTTTCTGGCAAATTGTCCGCTTTGGTGGCATCGGAGTCTTATTGGGTTGGATTCTGCGATCCTGCAGCGGGTGATTAACTGCACCGGAAGTGGGGTGTGGGGTGTGGGGTGTGGGGTGTGGGGTGTGGGGTGTGGGGTGTGGGGAGAATAAATAGAAATAATCTCCTGCCTTTTGCCTCCTGTCTCCTGATAACTGCTATAGTTGGACAAAAAGAAGGAATAGAGCCTGAAACTCTACTCCTCAATCAAAAATTGCAGTTAATTTTTAACCCTATACTACCACAGAAGTCAAAGCTTCTTTGAGGATAGCGGCTTTATCGGTCTTTTCCCAGGGTAAATCGAGATCATTGCGACCAAAATGACCATAAGCGGCCACATCTTGGTAAAAACGATCGCCTCTTTCCGAGGGTAAACCGCGCAGGTTAAAGGTTTGGATAATACCGGCCGGACGAAGTTCAAAGTATTTATTGATTAAGTCCAGAATCACATCATCAGCGACTTTGCCAGTGCCAAAGGTTTCCACGAAGAGACTCACCGGACGAGCGACCCCAATCGCATAACCCACTTGAATCTCGCACTTATCGGCCAAACCAGCAGCGACGATATTTTTAGCCACATAACGGCAAGCATAGGCCGCAGAGCGATCAACTTTGGTAGGATCCTTACCGGAGAAAGCACCGCCACCGTGACGAGAATAGCCACCGTAGGTATCGACGATAATTTTCCGTCCCGTTAATCCCGCGTCGCCTTGGGGTCCACCAATGACGAATTTTCCAGTGGGATTAACCAGATAACGGGTGTTGGCATCGGGTTTAATCTCTAAATCGCTGAAAACTGGCTCTACTACCGCTTTCCAGAGATCACTTTTAATCTTTTGTTGGACGAGATCATTATCGGTGATATCGCCGATACTAGCATCGTGTTGGGTAGAAACAAGGATAGTATCGATACCCACGGGACGACCATCTTCATAAATGACCGATACTTGCGTTTTACCGTCGGGACGCAGATAGGATAGTTCACCCGTTTTTCTGACTGCCGCTAGACGGCGAGCGATGCGGTGGGCTAAACTAATCGGTAAGGGCATAAATTCGGGGGTTTCATTGCAAGCGAAACCGAAGACAATACCCTGGTCTCCCGCACCAATTTTATCGAGTTCATCATTGCTGAGAAGTTCGCGATTTTCCTGAGCAGCCGTGACACCCTGGGAAATGTCGGGGGATTGTTCGTCTAAAGCGACTAAAACGGTGCAACTATTCGAGGAAAAGCCGTTATCGGCGTTGATATAGCCGATTTCAGCGATTTTCTTGCGAACTAAATCAACGAAATGAACCTGTGCTTTCGAGGTGATTTCACCGGTAATCAAGACTAACCCTGTATTGACAACCACTTCAGCCGCTACACGACTGTGGTCATCTTGGGATAACAGAGCATCGAGAATAGTATCAGAAATCTGGTCACAAATTTTATCGGGATGTCCCTCTGTCACCGATTCGGAGGTGAACAAATAACGTTTAGACAAGTGATGTCCCTCACATAGTAGTACATTTGAACGCAAAAAGATTCCAAGAAATCTTTGATAATACAGTGTAACAGGGAATTTGTAGAGATCGAGTATTTTCAATAAGAAACCGCCCGAACATTGTCCGGACGGAGTGTGGTGTGAGGAGTGAACGGAAACTTTCGTCTCCGCTAATTCCATTGTAGAGGACAACTTAGAATCTTGAGCGATTTGAAAGAAACTGGCCAAAAAAATTTTTATTTCTGGAAGGGGTTGACTAATGACCGATCCTCGTCTCGATGATGTAGCCTGAGTAATAGAGGTCGCAGAGCTATACGGAAAGATTATGACAGTCACAGCCGATTATTTAGAACAACTCAATCCTTCTCAGCGCCTTGCTGTGGAGCATTTTTGCGGCCCTTTGTTGGTGGTTGCTGGAGCAGGATCGGGAAAAACCAGCGCTTTAACCTATCGTATCGCCCATTTGATCCGTCATCACGGGGTCGATCCAGAAAATATTCTCGCGGTCACTTTTACTAATAAGGCAGCCCGGGAAATGAAAACGAGAATTGAAAAAACTTTTGCTCAACAAAAAGCACAGGAAAAATACGGTCAAAGATTAGAACTTTTGGAAGAATACGAACAGAAAAAACTCTTTTCTCAAGTTTATCGGAATTATACTAAAAAACTCTGGATCGGGACTTTTCACAGTCTTTGTGGTCGGATTTTGCGCTATGACATTAATAAATATCAGGATGAATATGGTCATAGTTGGCAAAGGAATTTCTCAATTATGGACGAATCTGATGCCCAGAGTTTAGTGAAAAATATCGTCACCAAACAGATGAATTTAGACGATAAAAAATTTGATGCTCGCAATCTACGTTATGCGATTAGTAATGCCAAAAACTTAGGTTTAAACCCCAGAGATTACGCTAGAGAAAACCCTCATTTTCGGGGAAAGGTCATTTCTGAGGTTTATCAGGCTTATCAGATGCAATTGGCACAAAATAACGCCCTAGATTTTGATGATTTGATCCTGGTTCCAGTCCGTCTTTTTCAGCAAAATGAATCTATTCTTGGTTATTGGCACACGCAATTTAAGCATATTTTAGTCGATGAATACCAGGATACTAACCGGATTCAGTACGAGTTAATTAGGCTTTTGTCCACCAATGGTGAAACGAAAAAAAGTGAGTGGAATTGGACGGATCGATCGATTTTTGTGGTGGGTGATGCCGACCAATCTATCTATAGTTTTCGGATGGCGGATTTCACTATTCTGCTCAATTTTCAAGCGGACTTTGGCGATGGTTTACCCGATGATGATACTCGCACGATGGTGAAACTACAGGAAAACTATCGTTCACGGGAGAATATTCTACAAGCGGCAAATAAATTAATTGAAAAGAATAGTCAAAGAATCGATAAAGTCCTTGTTCCCACTAGAGAAGGGGGCGAGATTATCTATGTTTTTAAAGCCAGGGATGAACAGGAAGAAGCGGCTTTTGTTATCGATAAAATTCGAGAATTTACCCAAGAAAATCCCGAATTAAATTGGGGTAGTTTTGCCATTCTATACCGAATTAATGCCCAATCTCGTCCCTTTGAAGATGGGTTAATTCGCAATAATATTCCCTATAATATTGTCGGGGGATTTAAATTTTATGATCGACAGGAGATTAAAGATGCGATCGCCTATTTGCGAGTGATTGCCAATCCTGCTGATACCGTTAGTTTACTGAGAATTATTAACACTCCCCGGCGCGGTATCGGTAAAACCACAATCGATAATTTGCTCAAAGCTGCCCAAGAATTAGGAGTACCCTTATGGGAAATTATCAGCGATGAAACTTCCGTTAATACTCTCGCTGGTCGTGCCACTAAAAGCATCAATAAGTTAGCTAAAATTATCCAAAACCTGCAAGAAAAAATCACCGATTTATCCGCTAGTGAAATTTTAGATAAAATCATGGAAGATTCGGGATATATTGATGAATTAAAACAGCAAGGAACCGAGGAAGCTGATACCCGGATCGAGAATATTCAAGAATTGTATAGCGCCGTCGTACAATTCCAAGAGGAAAACGAAGAAACCAATCTCCAGGAATTTCTCGCTAATGCTAGTTTAGCCTCGGATTTAGATAATCTTCAGGAAGGTCAAGAAAAAGTCTCGTTAATGACCCTTCATTCGGCCAAAGGTTTAGAGTTTCCTATCGTCTTTTTAGTCGGTTTAGAACAGGGCATTTTTCCCCATAATCGTAGTTTAAACGATCCCATTGCCCTTGAGGAAGAACGCCGTTTGTGTTATGTGGGAGTGACTCGGGCCAAGGAACAATTATTTTTAACCTACGCAAAAGAAAGATACGTCTGGGGGAATAAAGAGACTAAGGTAGCTTCCCAATTTTTGCAGGAATTGCCCCCAGAATTGCTCACAAGCAACCTGAAACCGAAAAATACCCCAAAAGTGGTTCCCATGGAAAAAGCTGTCTCTAATCAAAGAAAATGGCAGGTAGGCGATCGAGTGTTACACTCTACTTTTGGAGAAGGAGAAGTGACCCATATCCTCGGTACGGGCAAAAAAATGAATCTAGCGGTCAAATTTTCGGGTTTAGGTCAGAAAATCATCGATCCTCGCACCGCACCCATGCAACTTATCGAGGAATAGGTAATCATCTGTAGGGTGGGTTAGGCGAAAATAAGTTATACTCTCACTAAAAATTGAGTATTCGCCGTAACCCACCAGATCAGCACATAGGTAATCATCTGTAGGGTGGGTGAGGCGAAAATAAGTTATACTCTGACTAAAAATTGAGTATTCGCCGTAACCCACCGGCTTTTTACTCTCTATTTCCTCACTGATAACTGATTACTGTTCACTGATAACTGACACCCCCTGATTCCTCAACTCCGATCGCTACCTGCTGTTAGAATAGAGAATTGCGGTCAGACTGACGATAAAATTGAGAAGCTAAATCCTTGATTCTTAATAGTTGTTGCGAAACTTTCCGCCTACTATCGAAATTATCCGATAATATGGGCAACAGCGAGTTAGTCTATTCAGTCTGTTAAAATTGACCCCCGTTGGTCGTATTCGCGCACTGTCTAACCTTTATGATGAGGATCAGTTAATATGGAATCAATGCAACCGACCGAGACCAAAAATCCAATTAGAACGGATTCACCCGGGTCTCTGAGCAAACCCAGCAGCAGCACCGAACAGATTTGGTCTGAATATGTAGAACCAGTTTGGGATTCGGTAATGTCCTATCTGGCTAATGTCCCCGATTATATCGGTAGTTTCTTCTCTGGATACAAAAAACCTTTAATCGTTCTGGGGGCAATTTTAGCGAGTTTTGTCACCGTAAAAGTTACCCTAGCGGTTTTAGATGCGATCGATGATATTCCCCTCCTTGCTCCTATCCTACAATTAGTTGGGATCGTTTACACTGGTTGGTTTGTCTGGCGCTATCTGCTCAAAGATGAAAATCGTCGCGAGTTATTAGCCGAAATTGATGCACTAAAAGCGCAAGTTTTTGGCAGTCACAATAACCCTTTATAGAATACATCATAGATAACCCAGGAGTTGAGCGGAAACACTCAACTCTTTTGTTTTTGCACAACAACACTCCCGACGACCGACTTAACCCCACCAACAAACTTATTCAGCAAACCCTAGCTTAACACCATAGTTCGGGAACCCGTACCGATCGAGCCGTTGTCAGGGGGCCTGGATTTTCGGTAAATTAGCACTCGGAAGGTAAGAGTGCTAATCTGGAAAAGACACTTACCCAAATACAAGACAAACGGAGGATATTCCATGGCTGCAGTCAGCATCAACGTAACAACTGTTAAACCCCTAGGCGATCGAGTTTTCGTTAAAGTTAGCCCCAGCGAAGAAAAAACCGCCGGTGGTATTTTCCTTCCCGACGCCGCTAAAGAAAAACCCCAAATCGGGGAAGTCGTGGCCGTCGGCCCCGGCAAACGCAACGATGACGGTAGCCGTACCCCTGTAGAAGTGGGTGTGGGTGACAAAGTTCTCTACTCCAAATATGCCGGAACCGATATCAAACTTGGTGGCGAAGAATTCGTTCTCCTCTCCGAAAAAGACATTCTCGCCGCCGTTTCCTAATCATCTACCCTTGAAAACCCCTATTTTGCCCGAATAACGATACATTATGGCTAAATCTATTATCTACAACGAAGATGCCCGTCGCGCCTTAGAAAAAGGCATGGATCTGCTGGCCGAAGCGGTGGCCGTCACCCTTGGCCCCAAAGGTCGTAACGTCGTCCTCGAAAAGAAATTTGGCGCACCCCAAATCGTCAATGATGGCATCACCATCGCTAAAGAAATCGAACTGGAAGACCATATCGAGAACACTGGTGTGGCTTTAATTCGCCAAGCCGCCTCAAAAACCAACGATGTAGCGGGGGATGGTACAACTACCGCCACCGTTCTCGCTCACGCTATCGTTAAAGAAGGTTTACGCAACGTCGCCGCCGGTGCTAACCCGATTTCTCTGAAAAAAGGGATCGATAAAGCTGCCGATTTCCTCGTCAGTCAAATCGCCAAACACGCGAAACCCGTAGAAGACTCCAAAGCGATCGCACAAGTGGGCGCTATCTCTGCCGGTAACGATGATGAAGTCGGTCAAATGATCGCCTCGGCCATGGATAAAGTCGGCAAAGAAGGCGTAATTTCCCTAGAAGAAGGGAAATCGATGACCACCGAACTAGAAATCACCGAAGGGATGCGTTTTGACAAAGGTTATATCTCTCCCTACTTTGTCACCGACACCGAACGCATGGAATGCGTCTTTGAAGATCCCGCTATTCTGATTACCGACAAAAAAATCGGTTTAGTACAGGATTTGGTTCCCATTCTCGAACAAGTTGCCCGTCAAGGTAAACCCCTAGTAATTATCGCCGAAGACATCGAAAAAGAAGCTTTGGCAACCCTAGTGGTTAACCGTCTGCGCGGTGTTCTTAACGTCACTGCGGTGAAAGCTCCCGGATTTGGCGATCGCAGAAAAGCGATGTTAGAAGATATCGCCGTCTTAACCGGTGGTCAAGTAATCAGCGAAGATGCGGGTTTAAAACTGGAAACCACCAAAATTGATAGCTTAGGTACGGCCCGTCGTATCACCATGAACAAAGATACCACCACCATCGTCGCCGAAGGCAACGACGTGGCAGTGAAAACCCGTTGTGAGCAAATTCGCCGTCAAATCGAGGAAACTGATTCTTCCTACGATAAAGAAAAACTGCAAGAACGTCTGGCTAAATTAGCCGGGGGTGTGGCAGTGATTAAAGTCGGTGCCGCTACGGAAACGGAAATGAAAGACCGCAAATTGCGCCTAGAAGACGCGATTAACGCCACTAAAGCAGCCGTAGAAGAAGGTATCGTCCCCGGGGGTGGTACTACTTTAGCTCACCTGGCTCCCCAATTGGAAACCTGGGCCAAAGAAACCCTACACCATGAAGAATTAACCGGTGCTTTAATCGTTTCTCGCGCCATTGCTGCTCCCTTAAAACGGATCGCTGAAAATGCTGGCCAAAACGGTGCAGTTATTGCCGAACGGGTGAAAGAAAAGCCCTTTAATGTCGGTTATAATGCCGCTACTGGTGAGTTCTCCGATATGTTTGAGGCGGGTATCGTTGACCCCGCGAAAGTGACTCGTTCTGCCCTACAAAATGCCGCTTCTATCGCCGGTATGGTTTTAACTACCGAGTGTATTGTGGTGGATAAACCGGAAAAAGAAAAAGCCGCTGCTCCCGGCGGCGGTGGAGATTTCGACTATTAATAATTAGTCTATTTTTTCTCGACTCGATCGTATTTAAGCGATCGAGTTTTTTTTGATGAAAAAACATCACTTCGGGTTAGGGAATTCTTGCCATGACTTCCACGGCTTTATGCAAGCAAGTAATTATACTTGTCCCTAAAACTGGTTTCCAGCAAGGCTTTCCAAGTAGCTTGACATAAAACCTGATTTAGGGTTTACAAAGGTGAGATGCTCCCAGTAGAATGGTAGAGTCTTAATCAGGACAGGATAGACGGGGAGGTTATATTTCTCGGTGACGAGTCCAGCTTATGGGAACATGGTCTGGAGCATCGGATCACAGTAGTGTAGTTTTAGTTCCTTGAGGATGATCTGTTTATCGGTGATTTTGGGAACTATATCGGTAAGCGAGCAACGAAACCATCATGGCAACTAGAAAGATAACTCGAAGAGTAGAACTAGAGATCGAGCGCCTGGTGACAGAATACGGTTACAATAGGGAGCATCTCACTTACGCGGTAAGTAATTATACTTAGCCTAAAAGCCACTCTTAATCGTGTCTTGGAACGAAATAGAGGCTTTTAAAGACTGCGTACATGGAGAATTAAAACAAGAATCAATGTTACAATAAAGAAATTTTAGATGAAAAGAAGGAAATATGAATAAAAGCTTTGCCAAACAAATTGTCTTGTCACTAACTGCTTTATTGTTTACCTTGTCAGTCCCTCTTTTCCGTATTACCGCAGAAGAACTGCCATTTTATTGGGAGTCTATCAACGTCGATATTGAGGTTCAGACAACCGGCGATATGTTAGTGACAGAAACCCAGAAATATGTCTTTAACTCAGACTACTCTAATCAACGCTATCGCTATATTCCTTTAGCTAAGGTAGATGACATCCAAGATGTGACCGTTCAAGAAAATGACAAAATAATTCCCAGTAAAATTGGGATTGAAAATAATCAATTTTGGATTAACTGGCAACATGAATTAAACCCGCCCGAAGCACATACTTTTGTCCTCAAATATCGCGTATTAGGTGGCTTGCAGGTAGATAATGAGAACACGCAGGTTTACTGGAAAGCCATTTTTGCTGATCGCAAAGCTCCGATTCAATCGGCAAAGGTTCGAGTACAATTACCAGAATTATTAGCGGGTAAAGTTTTTTCCTTCAAAAATTTTGGCACAGCGGCGATCGCTAGTCAAGTAAATCCGACAAACTTCGAATTTGTGGCAACTCAGCCTATTCAACCCCAAGAAGAACTAGAAATTCAGATTGCCTTTCCCAGCAATATTCTCAATCTACCTCAACCCCGTTGGCAACAAGGAGGCCCTTCCCAAACTCCTCCCGACACCACGCCGAGCTTTCTCGGCTGGGTTTTGAGTTTGTTGTTTCAAGGGGTGACAAGGCGACTAAAAGGCTTGCTGGATAAGGCGCATAGCCGTTAGACCCCTAGAAAAATCGGGGTGTTTTCCTGGCTTGAGGCGGATCAAAGAAAAGGCGAGTTCCG